>JAJZDA010000233.1 GCA_021851525.1 Actinomycetes bacterium
GCCGTGCAGCACGGCGACGGCGACCAGCAGCATCGCGATCATCGGGATCACCCCGATCTGCCAGACCCAGTCAAACGACGCCGCGCCGCAGAACGCCGCGACCCCGGCCACCGCGGTGGCCAGCAGCGCGCGGGCTGCCGGCTCGGTGCTGCGCAGCGCCCGGATCGCTCCGGCGATCACCGTGAACAGGAAGAAGCCGCCCAGCAGCACGATCCCCACCAGCCCGGTCTCGGCGAGCGTTTCGAACCACAGCGAGTGCGCGTTCTGGACATACTCCCCGATGGTCTGGTGCGCTGCCCAGTAGAAGCGAAAGGTGCCCGGGCCGATCCCGTGCAGCGGCGAGCTCTCAAACGCGTGGAAGGCCGCCTGCCAGTACTGGTAGCGGTGGCTGCCCGCCAGCGACAGCAGGCGGAAGTACTGGTTGCTGTGCGCCGAGGCGTTGACCTGCTTGAAGCTTCGCCACTCATGTGCCGCAAAGCCGCTGGCGAAGGCGACCACCACGGCTGCCGCGATCAGCACCGCGATGGAGATCGCCACGCGCCGTGCGGCTTCCCGGCTGACGCGCAGCGCCCGCGGGCGCTTCACGCGGCGCCCGGCGAGCGTCAGCAGCGCCTGCGCGGCGGCGCAGGCGAGCACCACGACGAGCGTGATCACGAGCATCGAGTGCCGCTGCGCGGCAGGTGCGATGCGCAGCGAGTCCCGCAGCTGCGGGCGGGTCAGAAGCGCCGCCATCAGCACGGCGATCCCCGCCGCGGTCACCGCCAGCGCGCTCAGCCGCGGCAGCCGGTCGGGGGAGAGCGCCAGGAAGCAGCCGAGGCCAATCACGGTCGCGAGGATCCCGCCGCGGGAGACCGTCATCGCCAGGCAGAGCAGCACCAGCGGCAGGCCGGCGGCGGCCAGCGCCCGCGCCAGCAGGCTGCGGGCGCCGCCGGCGAAGTGCGCGAGCAGCGGGATTCCCAGCGCCGCGAACTCACCGACGCCGTCGGCATAGTCGAACGGGTAGCTGAGGCGTGCTGTCGCGTAGAAGCTCGCGGCGTCGTTGGCCGGGAACAGGCTCGGTGTCAGCTTGGAGAGCACCGCCAGGCCGCTGACCAGCGCGATCCCCGCGGCGAGGCCCCCCAGCAGCGCCGTGGCGGTGTCCGTGGCGACCACGCAGATGCCGAGCGCGAGCAGGCCCAGGTAGGTGGACAGCTGCCCGACGGTCGCGAGCGTCAGCCCGTGGCTGCTTGACCATGAGAGCCCGATCCAGCTCCACAGCAGGAACCCGGCCAGCAGCGCGATCACGATCCAGGCCGCGCGTGGCAGCGGCGCGCGCGGCAGCAGTCCGATCAGCGCGCCGAGCAGCACCAGCCACCAGATCACGAGCCCGAGCTCACTGCGCACGATGATGTCGAAGCCGCCGCCCGAGAGGCCCAGGTAGACGGTCAGCAGCAGCGCGAGCGTGAACACGGAGGCGCGCGGCAGCGCCTCACGCAGGCGCGTTGGGCTGGGCGTGTCCACGGTTGAGGAATTGACGTCTGTCATCAAAAGCCCTGCTGTACGACGGCGGCGGATGGTAGAGTGCCCGGTCGGCTAATTCGACGCTGAAAACTGGAACGCCACGAATCTGCTCTCTAGGGGGTCTCAAGAATTGCGCAAAATCATCGTGACATTCGCCATGGCGGCCGCGCTGTCGGTCGGCTTGGCCAGTGGTGCGCTGGCGGCCCCGCGCGCGTCGCACGCTCGCTGCGGGACGACGTACACGCCGTCCTGCACCAAGCCGAGGGTCTCCTACAAGCGACCGAGCCCGCGCTGCGTGAAGCTCGGCCCGCTGTACAAGCTGCCGAACATCAAGTTCGTCTCCAACGCGGGTCTGCGTGAGATCCAGGTGCTGATGGGCAAGTCGCTGAAGACCATCAAGTTCAAGAAGCTCGGCCCCACGCAGTACGTGCTGAAGGGCTTCAAGGTCCACACGACCGGCCTGATCACGGGCGCCCATCAGATCACGATCCGTGTCAAGGACGTGCGTGGCAAGACTGTGACCAAGCAGCTGCGCTTCTCGATCTGCGCGTCCAAGCCGGTCTTCACCGGCTGAGAGGTCGTGAGTTCTCGGTCGCGCCGGGGGGCGAACCGCAAGGCTGGATCACGAGGCCGCTCGCTTGTGCGAGCGGCCTCGCTCGGCCTGGTCGGTCTGCTCGGCCTGGCGGGGGGCGCATACGCTGCCGGCGGGAACGGGACGCAGAAGCTCCCGCGCAACCCGTGTGAGCTGAACACCACCACGGTTGTGCAGCGGACGGTGCGCACGACGGAGACCGTCACGGTTCCGAGCGTCACCACCAGCACGCTCACCACCACGGCACCGGTGACCACGCCGACCACCACCGGCACCACCACCACCGGGACGACCACCACCGGGACGACCACCACCCCGGTCAGCACGGTGCCCACCACCACAGTCGTGACCACCACCGTGCCGGTCGTGACTACCGTTCAGACCACCACCACGGTCGCGCAGACGCGCACGGTGCCGGTGGCGCCGGCCTGGCAGATCCCGCGGCATTCACGGGCGATCACGCGTGAGCCCGGGTACACGGTGGTGGCCGAGGCGAGGGTCGCCGGCCCGGTCCGGCGTGCGCCCGGCCGCCGCGCGCGCGTGATCACGAAGCTGCGCTTCTTCACCCAGGATCAGCAGGCGGTGCAGACCTACCTGGTGATCGCGGAGCGGCGGATCCATCGCGCGCACTGGGTGCTGATCGAGCTGCCGATGCGTCCCGACGGGACGATCGGCTGGGTGCCGCGCTCCTACCTGGCGCAGTTCATCACCAACAGGGAGGAGATCGTCGTCAACCGCGCGGCGCACACGCTGGTGCTCTGTCGTGGCGGCAAGGCGATCTTCCACGCCAGGGTCGGCAACGGCAAGCCCTCGACGCCGACGCCCGCCGGTCATTTCTGGATCACTGAGGCGTTCACCTCGACCAACCCGTTCTACGGGCCGTTCGCGTTCGGGACCAGTGACTACGCCCACGACACCCAGTTCCTCGACGGCAGCGTCGTCGGGATCCACGGCACCAACTCTCCCTGGCTGATCCCGGGGGCGCCGTCGCACGGCTGCGTGCGCCTGCAGGACCCGGAGATCCTCAAGCTCAGCAAGCTCGTGACGATCGGCGCGGGCGTCTGGATCCAGTGACAGCAACGCCGGACGGTGATTCACCGTCCGGCGTGCCGTGCCCCTTCTTGGGTGAGCGACCGCCGTCCCCGCGGCCGCCTGTGGGAGAGTCGAGGAGTGCCGCTGCTCAGCTGTGGAGCCGGTTGAGCTTTCTGTGCGGCGTGCGAGCGTGCCCACGGCCGTGCCCGCCGTGGCGTGAGCTGCGGCCCTTGGCGCGCGCCGCCGTGGCCAGACCGGCCAGCGGCGCGTTGATCGCCCGGGTGAGGCCGCTCCAGCGGGCCTGGGCGACGGCGCCTGTGGGGTAGATGCTGTAGGTGTCGTTGCCGGACTGCCCGTAGGTGCCCTGGAAGCTCCACCAGAGGATCAGCTTGGGGTGGCTGTGCGCGAGCACCGCGTTGCGCAGCTCCAGCTGCACCTGCTCGGAGGGGTAGAGCAGGCGGCTGTAGCACTGCTGCTGGGTCATGCTGGCGGTGCAGGCGCCGACTGCCTGACCGTCGGAGAGGTTGTCCCCGAAGGTGAACGCCTGCAGGATGAAGGCGCTGCCCTGGCCGCTGCGCGCGGCTGAGCTCTGCGCCTGCGAGACCTCCTGGGAGACGCTGTCCCAGGTTGCGAGGTTGCGCCCGACGTTCTGGATGTTTGAGGTCGTGACCGGGTAGATCTCGTTGCCGAGCACCGCGCCGGTGGATGCGTTGCTCTGCCCCTGGGACGCGTTGGCGCCGATCATCACCATGTGGCCGGGGTCGATCGCCTTGATCTGGGCCACGAACTGCCGCAGCCCCGCGGTCTGGCCGGGGCCGAGCGTGCTGTCGTCCGCCGCGTAGTACCCGTAGGTGCCAGGCAGCGAGGCCAGGAAGCTGATCATCGCGCCCAGCACGCCGTTCGTGCTGCTGCAGCCGCAGGCCTGCGCA
>JAJZDA010000234.1 GCA_021851525.1 Actinomycetes bacterium
GCGGGCCGCGAGCGCGCGCCCGCGACCGAGCAGGCCCCGGTCCGCTCCTGGCAGGAGCGGCTGCGCCCGATGGTCAGCGCCCCGCAGGCCGCCACCGCCGGCAGCCCGCTGGCAATCGAGCTGTCGGTGGCCGCGAGCGCGTATGCGCGCGGCGCCAGGCTGCAGGCCAAGCTGATGCGGCCCGGCGCCCGCGGCGGATGGGTCAACGGCTCGCTCTCCTGGAACCGCCTCGACCCGTGGGACAACCGCGACACCAAACTGCGCGAGGACCATCTCGAGCTCGCGCGTGAGCTGCGCTCGCTCGCCCAGGCGCAGCGCGGTGCGGCCTACCTCTACAGCTACCGCAACCAGGACAAGCACCTCGATCTCACGGATGTCGACGGTGCCTCCTTCTGGTCGCTGCTGGACGAGGCGCAGGCGCGGGGGATCGTGCTGATCGACGCCGGCCGCGGAGGCGCGGAGATCCCTCACTACCGCACGGCCGAGCTGCTGCTGGACGTGACCGTCGACGGCGACGGCGGCGCCGAGGTCAGGCCGGTGCTGCGGGAGCACGATCCCTCCGGCCCCGTCGGCACCCGGCTTCCGGCACTGTTCCTGGGGACCAGCGGACACGGGCTGGTGATCAGCGAGCTCCCGCAGGCACCCACCGGTAAGGACGCCCGCGGGGAGCTGCGGCTCGTCCGGCTCGCGCGCCCGACACCGGAGCAGCTGCGCCTGATGGTGCTCGGAGGTGAGCGCGTGACGATCCCGCCGGGTGAGCTCACGTCGTTCGCAACGGAGGTCGCGCCGGGACTGCGCAACATCGCGCCGATCGTGTCCAGCGATCAGTCCTTCACCACGCCGGAGGTCTCGCCACCGACGCTGCTGCTGAACGTCAGCCACCAGGCGGGGCATGTCGCGTTGCTCAGCTGGGGCTTCCGCTACACGGTCGGTGAGGACACGATCGACGTTGATCTGCTGCCCGGCAACGGAGCCGACCGTGGCGCCGTGATCCGTGACCGCGCCGCCGAACGGGCGTTGACAGATGCGCTCGCGCTCGACCGGCCGGGGCTGCAGGAGCTGGGCGTGCTCGACGCCAGCGCCCGCCCCGCGCGCGGGGTGATCACGCTCACGGGGCTCGACACCGCCCGGTTCGTGGCCGAGGAGCTGCCGGCGCTGAGGGCGGCGGTCGAGCTTCAGGAGGCCGGTGAGCCGGCCGATTACCGTGACGTCACGGGCTCGCTGCAGATCGAGGTCTCGACCGAGCAGCACGGCGCCCAGCAGGACTGGTTCGATCTCAACGTGATGATCAGCGTCGGCGGGCGCGAGCTGCCGTTCGCGCCCGTGTTCGCGGCGCTCGCGCGCGGCGAGACCCGGCTGCTGTTGGATGACGGCGCCAGTTTCTCACTGCTGGCTCCGGAGCTGGCCGCGCTGCGTGAGCTGATCGCGGAGGCGCAGTCACTGGGCGACGGCTCGCGCCCCGGCGCGCTGCGGATCAGCCGCTACCAGGCGACGCTCTGGGAGGAGCTGGTCGCACTGGGCGTTGTCGGCAGGCAGGCTGATGCCTGGCAGCGGCAGCTGGAGGCCGTGCGCGCGCTCGAGGACCTGGGATCGCATGCGCCGCCCGCGCAGTTCAGTGCGGAGCTGCGGCCCTACCAGCAGGAGGGCTTCAGCTGGCTGGCGACGCTCTGGCAGCTGGGGCTCGGCGGGGTGCTCGCGGATGACATGGGGCTCGGCAAGACCGTGCAGGCGCTGGCGCTGATCACTCACGCGCTGGAGTCCGGGGTCGACCAGCCGTTTCTGGTGGTGGCGCCGACCAGCGTCGTGCCCAACTGGCTGACCGAGGCGGCGCGCTTTGCCCCGGACCTTGAGGCCCGGGCGATCACCGACACCCACCGCAAGCTCGGCGCGACGATCGCCGACACCACCGCCGGTGCGCAGCTGATCGTGACCAGCTACACGCTGCTGCGGATCGACGCAGAGCAGTTCACCGCCAGGCGCTGGGCGGGAGTCCTGCTCGACGAGGCGCAGCACGTCAAGAATCACAACGGCAAGACGCATCAGACGGTGCGTCGCGTCGAGGCTCCGTTCAAGCTCGCGGTCACCGGCACGCCACTGGAGAACAACCTCACAGAGCTGTGGGCGCTGCTCTCGATAGTCGCTCCGGGGCTGTTCCCCGACCCCAAGCAGTTCACGGAGTTCTGGGCCCGCCCGATCGAGCGTGACCGGGATGCGGAGCGGCTCGCGGCGCTGCGCAGGCGGATCAGGCCGCTGATCAAGCGCCGCACCAAGGAGCTGGTCGCGGCGGAGCTGCCGCCCAAGCAGGAGCAGCAGCTGGGTGTTGAGCTGCACCCGCGTCATCGCAAGCTCTACGACACGCATCTGCAGCGCGAGCGCAAGCGCATCCTTGGGCTGCTCGCTGACTTTGACCGCAACCGCCTGACCGTGCTCAGCGCGATCACGAAGCTGCGCCAGCTGAGCCTGCACGCCGGGCTGGTCGACGACGCGCACATGAACGTCCCGTCGGCCAAGATCGAGGAGCTGTTGGAACAGCTCGAGGACGTTGTCGGCGGCGGGCACCGGGCGCTCGTGTTCAGCCAGTTCACCGGCTTTCTCGCGGTGCTGCGCGCCCGCCTGGACGCCGAGGCGATCACGCACTGCTACCTGGACGGCAGCACGCGCAACCGTGCGAAGGTGATCGACGCCTTCAAGCAGGGTGAGGCTCCGGTCTTCCTGATCAGCCTCAAGGCGGGCGGCGCGGGCCTCAACCTGGCAGAGGCAGACTACGTGTTCGTGCTCGACCCGTGGTGGAACCCGGCGGTTGAGGCACAGGCGATCGACCGCAGCCACAGGCTCGGCCAGACCCGGCCGGTGATGGTCTACAGGCTCGTCTCCCAGAACACGATCGAGGAGAAGGTCGTCGCCCTGGCTCAGCGCAAGGCCGAGCTGTTCCGCGGCGTGATGGACGAGGGGGACATGTTCTCCGGCCAGATCACCGCCTCCGACATCGCCGGTCTGCTCGCGTAGAGCACATGCGGCAGGCCGTGGTGGCTGAACTCACGCTCCTGACGCAGCCCGAGCTTCTCCATCACCCGGCGGGAGGCGACGTTCTCCACGCGTGTGAACGCCACGACCCGTTCAAACCCGGCAGCGGTGGCGCACTGCAGCGCATGCGCGCCCAGCTGCGTGGCCAGCCCCTGGCCCCACATGTCGCTGGCCACCGCCCACCCGATCTCCAGCTCGGCGCGCCCGGCCACCAGGGTGTGCGCCAGCACCGCGCGGCCCACGCAGCGCTCACCCTGAAACGCCAGTGAGCTGCCGAAGCCGTGCGCCTGCCAGTGGGCGGCGTTGCGCGCGGCGCGGGCCTCGCACTCCGCCAGTGTGAATGGGCCCGACTCCCCGGCGCCGCGCAGCCAGGCGGCCACCAGCGGGTCGCCGAGCACCTGCAGCATGGCGCGGCCGTCGGCGGCTGACACCGGGCGGATCTCGAGCACGTCCCTCACGCTAGCGCCGTCGGCGCGCGGCTCACCGGCAGCCTCGGGAGACCGACGATGCTGTCGGGGCCGTCACCGCTGTGACGGCCCCGGTGCGCGGCTTGTCTAGCGCTGATCCGCGGTGCGCAGACGCGAGCTGCGCTGGGAGCGCACGCGGTAACGCGGCTGCGCGCTGGCGCCGTGGTGGCGCTCAGCCCGCGCGCGGGCCGAGAGACGCTGCTGACCGAGGCGGGAGATCCGCTCGATCTCCTCGAGGCTGGTCGCCTCGTTGAGTGCGGCGACCAGGTCGCCGTCCAGTTCCATGTCGAACTGGGCTTTGTGGTTGTTGAGTCGGAAGAGAGAGAGCATGGGACCATCCTGGACCCTCGAGACTCATCAGTCAAATACAGATATCCAACATGATCCATTGGAAAATTAGATAGATCCTCGCGGCCTCCGGCGTGCCCCGGTCCCGTGCCGCGTGCTTCGCCGATGCGAGCAGCGTCTCCGCCGCCCGGCGCGCTGGCGGTCGGTCACGCGGCGCGGCGCGCCGGCGGTCGACCACGGTGTGCGGTGCCCGGTACCGCCACGCGCG
>JAJZDA010000034.1 GCA_021851525.1 Actinomycetes bacterium
GCCGGCGGCACGGGCGTGCGGGCACGCCGGCGGCGCGCCCGCCGCGGCGCTCAGACGTTCGCGCCCCTGAAGGCCTTGCGCCCCGGGTACTGCGCGTCGCTGCCCAGCGCCTCCTCGATGCGCAGCAGCTGGTTGTACTTGGCCACACGGTCGGTGCGCGACGGCGCGCCGGTCTTGATCTGCCCGCAGCCGGTGGCCACCGCCAGATCCGCGATGGTCGTGTCCTCGGTCTCCCCCGAGCGGTGCGACATCACGGCGGTGTAACCGGCCTCACGCGCCATCCGGATCGCCGCGAGCGTCTCGGTCAGCGTGCCGATCTGGTTGACCTTGATCAGGATCGAGTTGCCTACGTGCAGGTCTATTCCCCGCTTCAGGCGCTCGGTGTTGGTCACAAAGAGGTCGTCCCCCACCAGCTGCACGCGATTGCCGAGCCGCTGCGTGAGCGTGCCCCAGCCATCCCAGTCCTCCTCCGCCATGCCGTCCTCCAGCGAGATCACCGGGTAGCGGTTGACGATGTCCGTCCAGTAGCCGGCCAGCTCGTCCGCGCTGAGGCTGCGGCCCTCGTGCGCGAGCGTGTAGACGCCGTTGCGGTAGAGCTCGGAGACCGCGGGGTCAAGCGCGATCGCCACCTGCTCACCGGGGATGTAGCCGGCCGCGCGGATCCCCGCCATCAGCACCTCCAGCGCCTCCTCATTGGACTTCAGGTCGGGCGCGAAGCCACCCTCGTCACCGACCGTGGTGCCCAGCCCGCGGTCGTGCAGGGTCTTCTTGAGGTGGTGGAAGACCTCCGCGCCGATGCGCAGCGCCTCACCGAAGGAGCGCGCGCCGCAGGGCACGATCATGAACTCCTGAAAGTCCACACGGTTGTCCGCGTGAGCGCCGCCGTTGAGCACGTTCATCATCGGCACCGGCAGCACGTGCGCGGAGTCGCCGCCCAGGTACTTCCACAGCGGCAGCCGCTCCTCCGCGGCCGCGGCGTGCGCGGCCGCCAGCGACACGGCGAGGATCGCGTTGGCGCCCAGGCGTGACTTGTTGGGGGTGCCGTCGAGGCTGATCAGCGTGCGGTCCAGCGCCGCCTGCGCTGCCGCGTCCATGCCGCGCACTGCGGTGGCGATCTCACCGTTGACGTTCTGCACCGCCTTGGAGACGCCCTTGCCCAGCCAGGCGGCACCGCCGTCGCGCAACTCCGTGGCCTCGAACTCACCGGTCGAGGCGCCCGACGGCACCGCCGCCCTCCCCCACGCGCCAGATTTGACGCTCAGCTCGACCTCGACCGTCGGGTTGCCGCGGCTGTCGAGGATCTGGCGAGCGTGGACATGCTCGATCTGACTCATGATGTGATCGATCTCCTGGGGGTCGTTGGGGGCCGTCGTCTGTGAGGGAGCCGGGACGCTGCCCGGGTCACGGCGTGATCTCGCCGAGCCGCGCCTGCGCGTAGTACGCCAGTTGCTGCTCTGGCGCAAGATCGTTCCAGTTTTGGCCCGCGGACGCTGCCAGATCCACTCCCGCCTGCACGCGCCCTCGGAAGCGGTCGGCGGACGAGCGCAGCGCCAGCTCCGGATCGACCTTCAGCTTGCGCGCCACGTTGACCGCCGCGAACAGCAGGTCACCCAGCTCCTGGAAGCGCTGCTCGGCGGTGCCGGCGGCGCTCAGCTCCTCGAGCTCCTCACGCAGCGCCTGCAGGCTGCCGTCCACGTCGAGGAAGTCAAAGCCGCTGGAGGCGGCGCGACGCTGTACCTTGCGGGCGTAGAGTGGCGCCGGCAGGTTGTCCGGCACCTCGCCAAAGACGCCCGGCTCACGGCCAGCCTCGGTCTGCTTGATCGCATCCCAGTTGCGCAGCACCTGCGCGGCGTCCTGCGCCTCGACCTCACCGAAGACGTGCGGGTGGCGGCGGATCAGCTTCTGCGTGGTGTTGCGCGCCACCGCGGCGAGATCACCGGCCCCGCGCTCCTCCAGGAGCAGCGCCAGGAAGTGGACCTGAAAGAGCACGTCGCCGAGCTCATCCAGGAGCTTGGCATCGTCCCGGCGGTGGGCCGCATCGGCCAGCTCGTAGGCCTCCTCCAGCGTGTGCGGGACGATCGTGCGCTCGTCCTGCTCACGGTCCCACGGGCATTCGCGGCGCAGCCGCCGGGTGATCTGGTCCAGGCGCACGAGCTCCGCCTGGATGGCGGAGCTCGCCTCTGTCTCCGGATCGCCGGAGGCCACCGGCTCAGCCGCCGGTGGCGGTGGTCTTGGTGGACTTGGACGTGGTCGACGTCGTCGTCTTGGTGGACGTCGTCGTGGTCGGCGTCGTCGTGGTCGGCGTCGTGGTCGGGCTGGTGGTGGCGCCGGTGTTGATCGTCACGGTCGGCGTGTTGGTGCTGGTCGTGGGCGTCGGCGTGACCGTGGTGCTGGGCGCCTTGTAGCCGTGGCAGTCCGGGATCGAATAGGTGCTGCGGCACAGCGTGCGCGCGCCCCAGTTCTTCTTGGACTCGCTGGCGACCTTGGTCTGCGCCGCCGCGGCCGCCTGCTGCTGAAGCAGCGTCTTGATCTGCGGCGTTGCCTTGGCGAGCGTCTGCTGCGTGGCCGGGGTGATGTGCACCACCTGCAGCACGTAGTAGCCGAACTGGCCGTGAACCGGGCCGAGCAGCTGCTTGACCTGGCCGGCGAAGATCGCGCGGTTGACGGCCAGCTCCTCCTCACCGTTGACCACACCGGTGAGCAGCCCGCCGTTGGCCTTGGAGGCCGCGTCGGCGGCGTAGGTCTTGGCCACCGTGGTCCAGCTCTGGCCGGACTTCAGCGCGTTGTAGGCGGCCTGCGCCTTGGCCAGCGTGGTGGTGCGGATCAGGTGCACGTTGCGGCTCTGCTGGGTCCCGAAGGCCGACTTGTGAGCGGCGTAGTACTTGGCGATCTGAGCGCTGGTGACGGCCGGCTCGTAATGCTTGAGCAGCTTCGCGTAGAGCTGGCTCACACGGATCTGGAAGAGCAGGTCCTGCTCGGTCTCGCCGCTTGACTTCAGGTACGCGGCGAACGCGCTCTGCGTCTTGAACTGCGCCTTCTTGACCTTGTCGAAGTACTTCATCAGCTCAGCCTGGCTGTAGCTGATCTTCTGCTTGTAGGCATCGGCCTGGTACCAGTAGGCCTCGACCAGGAAGGACATCACCTCGGTGTTGAATTGGGTGAAGACCTGCTGGCAGTCACTCTTGAGCACCGCGTCGCTGCTGGTGGCGAGCGTCGGCACGAAGGCGCGGACCTGCTTGATGCAGTTCTTGAAGCTCGGGGGATCGTCGGCGACGATCGTCGGCTCACCGGCGGTCTGCGACGCCTGATAGCGCGCGGCCACGAACATCCAGTGCTTGTAGGCCTTCAGCGAGATCGGGTTGCCGGCAACGGTCGCGACCGAGTTGGAGGGGATTGAGCTGCTGCCGCAGCCGGCGAGCACCAGCGCGAGCGCAAAAAAGGCGCCTAGCGCCGAGAGCTTTTTGGAGATCCGCATTGGCGGCGATGGTAGCGAGCGCGCGGGAGCGGGGCCCCTACCCCGCCCCCTCCTTACGAAGTTCTTGGGCGGGGCGGGGCAGGCCGGCAGGCGCTCAGGCGCGCGCCGGCTGGGTGTCGCGACCATCGGCGGCGTCGGGCGCGTCCTGCGACTCCGCCGCTGAGCGGATCACCGAGAGCAGCGCGTCGGCGGCGCGCACCACGGCCTGGAACTGCTTGGCGGCGTCGGTCGGCACGCGCACTGAGAACTGCGACTTGCCCGACTCATAGAGCGCCTCCGGCAGCTCCGCGCGCAGCGCCTTGGCGCGGCGCGAGTCCAGCTCGATCGGGGTGACCGCCAGGCGCCCGCCGCGCAGCGTGACCGCGGTGGCCCCGGCCTGCCCGAGCTTGATCCGCGCGCTCTGCAGCAGCAGCATGTTCTCAAGCGGCTCTGGCAGCTCGCCAAAGCGGTCGACCAGCTCCTCGCGCAGCAGCGCGATCTCGGCGACCTCACGAGCGCCCGCGATCCGCCGGTGCACGTCGACCTTGGCCTGCTCGTAGGGGATGTAATCGGCCGGCACGTAGGCGTCGACGTTGACGTCCAGGCGCACCGGCTCCCAGTCCTCCTCGGCGCTGCCGTCACCGGCGGCGGCCGCCGAGGCCGCCTGCACAGCCTCATCGAGCATCTGCATGTAGAGCTCGAAGCCGAGCGCCGCGACATGGCCGGACTGCTCATCCCCCAGGAGGTTGCCGGCGCCCCGGATCTCGAGGTCGCGCATCGCCACCTTGAAGCCGGCGCCGAGCTCCGTGTAGTCGCTGAGCGCCGCCAGGCGCTGCGCCGCGTCGCCGCTGAGCGCCGCCGAGGACGGGTAGAGCAGGTACGCGTAGGCGCGCTCCCGCGAGCGCCCGACACGGCCGCGGATCTGGTAGAGCTGGGAGAGCCCGAACATGTCCGCGCGCTCCACGATCAGCGTGTTGGCCTGCGGGATGTCGATGCCCGACTCAATGATCGAGGTGGAGACCAGCACGTCCGCGTCGCCGCGCAGGAAGCCGAGCATCCGCTGCTCCAGCTCCGAATCATCCATCTGGCCGTGGGCGACCTCGAAGCGCAGCCCGGGGCACAGGCCGCGCAGGCGCTGCACGGTCTCCTCGATCGACTCCACGCGGTTGTGCAGGAAGAAGGCCTGGCCGCCGCGCGCCTGCTCGCGCAGCAGCGCGCTCTTGACCAGCTCCTCGTCGTACTCGCCGATGTAGGTCTTGACCGGGCGCCGGCCCTCGGGCGCGGTCTCGATCACGCTGATGTCGCGGATCCCGGCGAGCGACATCTGCAGCGTGCGCGGGATCGGCGTGGCGCTCATCGCGATCACGTCGACCTTCAGCTTCATCTGCTTGAGCAGCTCCTTCTGCTTGACGCCGAAGCGCTGCTCCTCATCGACCACCAGCAGCCCCAGATCCTTGGCGCGCACGTCACGGGAGAGCAGGCGGTGGGTGCCGATCAGGATGTCCACCTCGCCGCGCCCGAAGGCGGCGATCACCTCACGCTGCTCGGCCGCCGCGCGGAAGCGGGAGACGTGCTCAATGCGCACCGGATAGTCCTTCAGGCGCTCAGCGAAGGTGCCGTAATGCTGCTGCGCGAGGATCGTGGTCGGCACGAGCACCATCACCTGCTTGTCGTCCTGCACTGCCTTGAACGCGGCGCGCAGCGCCACCTCGGTCTTGCCGTAGCCGACGTCCCCGCAGATCAGCCGGTCCATCGGCCGCGGCGCCTCCATGTCCGCCTTCACGAACTCAATCGCATCGCGCTGGTCGGGGGTCTCGGTGTAGGCGAAGTTCTCCTCGAACTCACGCTGCCAGTCGGTGTCGGTGGAGAACGCGAAGCCCTCGCGCCGCTTGCGCTCGGCGTAGAGGTTCAGCAGCTCCCCGGCCATCTCCTGCGCCGCCTTGCGGGCGCGTGCCTTGAGCGTGTCCCAGCGGGTCCCGCCGAGCTTGGAGAGCGCCGGCCCGTGCTCACCGCCGCCGCCGACGTAGCGGCTGATCTTGGCCAGCTGCTCAACCGGCATGAACACACGGTCGGTGCCGGCGTACTCGAGGTTCAGGTAGTCGCGCGTGACCCCCGCGACGGTCTTGGTGTCAAAGCCGGCGAAGCGCGCGATGCCGTGGTCCTCATGGACCACGATGTCCCCGGTGCGCAGCTCCGCGAAGGAGCGCAGCACGCCGCGGCGGCCGACCCGCGCCGGCCCGTCGGGCGTGCGCCGGCGGCGGAACAGGCGGTGCTCGGGGATCACCGCGAGCTTGAACTGGGGAGCGATGAAGCCCTCCCGCAGGCGCGCGTGCGCGAACGCCAGCAGCCCGCCGGCGCCACCGGCGCCGTCCCCCAGCCACCCGACCTTCAGCCGCCCGAGGTTGTAGGCGGCGCGCTCCCCCTCGCCGCGCACCGCGAAGGCGACCACCGTGCGGTAGCCGGAGCGCGTGAGCTTCTCGAGCTCCGGCTCCGCGTCGCGGATCCCGCGTGCGCCCACCTCCGCGGCCTGGGCGCGGAACTGGAAGGGCTGATCCTGGTCGATCGAGGAGAGGCGGATGCGGGCGCGGGCGTCGAGCTGCGCGGTGATCCGCTCCGGCGCCACGTACAGCTGGTGAGCCTCGGAGTCGTGGAACGCGGCGGTGACGTCGCCCCAGTGGTCTGAGAGCGCCGGCGGGACCTCCTCCTCGGCGGCGAGCAGCACCTGCGCATCGGCGGCCACCAGCTCCAGGAAGGCCTTGAAGTCCTCCACCGGCAGCAGCTGCGTGATGTCGGGGCGCTCCCCGGAGCTCTCCAGCGCGGCGATCTCCGCCAGCTCGCGGTACTCGGCGGCGAGCTCCGCGGCCGGCGCCACCTCCACCTCCTGCGCCTCACCGAGCGAACGCTGCGTGAAGGTCGAGAACCAGCGCAGCGACTCAATCTCGTCGCCGAACAGGTCGACCCGCACGGCGCGGTCCTCGGTCGCCGGGAAGAGGTCGAGCAGACCGCCGCGGATCGCGAACTGGCCGCGGTCCTCAACCTGGTCGACGCGCTCATATCCGGCGGCCACCAGCTCGGTGGCCGCCTCGTCGAGATCCAGCAGCTCACCGGTGCGCAGCGTGAAGCCGTGCGGGCGCAGCGACGGGTCCGGCAGCTTCTCGGAGAGCGCCACAGCCGAGACGACGACCACCGGGGCGCCGCTGGCGGCGTGCTCCGGGTCGCTGTCCAGAAGCGCGTCGAGCGCCGCGATCCGCTGGCCGATCAGGTGCGGCGGGGGCGCCAGATGAGACTCGTAGGTGACCCCGCGGCTGGGGTAGTAGCGCACCCGCCGCGGCGCCAGCCAGGTGCGCAGGCTGCCGGCCAGCTCACGTGCCTGGCGATCGTCCCCGGCGACGACGATCGCCGCTCGAGCGGGCTCACGCGCGACCAGCGCGGCCACCAGGAAGGGGCGCAGCGAGAGCGACACGAACGCACGCCCTCCCTGGGCGTGCAGCCTGCCGGTCTGCGCGTCCTCATCGGCGTGCTGAAGGAGGGTGGAGAGCACCTCTCTAGCTAAGCAGCTGTTGGGTTGCCTCAGCGGCCGTGTCGATCAGTGCCTGAACCTGCTCCGGCGCCTCGCGGAAGCGCCCCAGCACGTAGGCGGCGACCAGCTCCGGATCGGTGCTCTGCGGGCGTCCCACGCCGACGCGCACACGCTGAAAGTCCGCCGTGCCCAGCGCCGCCCTGATCGACTTCAGGCCGTTGTGCCCGGCCAGCCCCCCGCCGAGCCGGGTGCGCACCTCACCGAACGGCAGGTCGATCTCATCGTGGATCACGATCACGTGCTCAGGCTCCACGCGCAGCTCCCCGCGGGCGGGGCCCACGGACCTGCCGGAGTCGTTCATGTAGGTCTGCGGCAGCAGCACCGCCACGCGCGCCGGCGCCGGGGTCTCACCCGGTGCCCCGGCGCGCCCCTCGCTCAGCAGGCCGCGATACCTGGCCCTGGGCTTGGGCAGACCCCAGCGGGCCGCGAGGCGGTTGGCCACCTCGAAGCCGATGTTGTGGGGGGTGCCGGCGTACTGCGCCCCCGGGTTGCCCAGGCCTACGACCAGCCAGTCAACGGGAGCTCCACGGTGTCCGAGGAGCGGCATCCGCTGTGCTGAGCGTTACTCGTCGGCGCCGTCTGAGGCTGCGGGCTGCGACTCGCTCTCGGCCTCAGGCTCGGCCTCGGCCTCGGCCTGCTCACCGACGAGCTCGGTCTCCAGCTCGATCTCCGCGTCCGCGCCGGCGGCCGCGACCATGCCGCGGGAGGTGCGGATCGTCGCGATCAGCAGCTCACCGTCGCCGATGATCTTCGTGCCCTCCGGAGCGACCAGCTGGGAGAGCGTCACGGCGACGCCCACGCGCAGCCCGGCGACGCTGTGGCGGATCACCTCGGGCACGTCTGTGGGCAGTGCCTCGACCGTGACCTCACGGACCGGGTTCTCGAGGATGCCGCCGATGCGCACGTCCGTGTCCTCGACGTCGGTCAGCTCGAGCGCGACCTGGGTCTGGATCGGCTTTGAGAGGTCGACGCGCAGCAGGTCGATGTGCATCGTGTCACCGCTGACGGGGTGACGCACGCGCTCCTTGAGCACGACCGGCTCGGCGCCGGAGCCGTCGATCTGGAGGTTGAGCACGGCGCCGGCGTGCGCGAGCGTGTTGCGCAGCAGGCGCGCGTCGATCTGGAAGGAGACCGGATCCTTGCCGCCACCGTAGACGGTGCCGGGAACGATGCCCTCGCGGCGGAGGCGGCGCACACTGCGCGAACCGGCCGGCTCGCGGCGAGTGACGGGAAGGGCTGTGGACTGTTCTGACATAGGTTTGGCCGATGGTAGCGGGCCTCTGCACGCTGCGCTGTCCCCGCGCCGCGGCGCCGCGCCCGGGCGCAAGCGTGAGGCCCAGGGGACCGTCAGGGGACCGCGCCCGGGTCCTGGAGGGCGCCGCTGCGCGGACCGCTCCGGGTCCCGGCGAGCGCCGCTCAGCAGACCCCGGCCGGGTCCTGGCGGGCGCCGTTGGGAGGCTCGCTGCGAGCCTGCCTGGGGCCCGGCCACAACTCGTTTCCTAAATCCCCTTTTTATGCGCGCGGCAGCACGGTACGCTACTCAGATGTCGCAGATCCAGCTGCTGCTCTTCCTGCTCGGGGTGCATGTGTTGGGCCTGGTCGCCGTGGCCGTGCTGATGATCCCGGCGCTGCGCGACAACGGCCCGGAGCTGGAGGATGACGGCGGCGACGGATCCGACGACGGCTGGGGCAACCGCCCCAACTCAAAGCCCGATCCGAGCCGCTGGCCGGGCGGCGGGATCCCGCTGCCCGACGCCGAGCAGTCGAAGGTCCGCCTGCGCGGCCCCGGGCGCATCCGCGAGCGGCTGCCGCTGGTGCAGCGGC
This sequence comes from Actinomycetes bacterium, assembly GCA_021851525.1. Taxonomy (GTDB): domain Bacteria; phylum Actinomycetota; class Thermoleophilia; order Solirubrobacterales; family Solirubrobacteraceae; genus Palsa-465. Next base: position 8,859 of record JAJZDA010000034.1, read on the forward strand.
GCCCCGCGCACGAGCCCGAGCGCAAGCCGGTCCGCGCGGACCGCTGAGACGCCGCTCAGGCCGGCCGCCTGCCCGCGCCCGGAACGCTCGCCCGCCGCTCAGGCCGGCCCGCCGAGCGCTCGCGGTGCGACCGGCAGCTTCTCGATGAAGCGCTGCGCGATCAGGTCGTAGCCGCGCTGGTCCGGGTGCAGGTCGTCGCACAGCAGGTGGGCGTCGGCGTGGCCGAACAGCTCCAGGCCGTCCAGCAGGTGGATGTTGGGATCCGCGGATCGGGCGAGGACCGCCTCCCCCACCAGCTCACGCGTGTCCTCGAGCGTCAGCGCCCCGTCGTCGAGCGAGAGCTCGCGCGTGGCGGCACGGAAGCGCCCGTGCTCGAAGTACACCGGCCCGGGCGTGCGCTCGACAATCGGGCAGCTGATGGCGGTGATCACCACCAGCGGGGTGTGCGGATGGCCCTCGCGGATCGTCTCGATGAAGCCGTGCACCGCGGGCCCGAAGGCGCGGCGGCGCATCGTGTCGCCGTTGATCACGTTGATCCCCAGCTTGAGCGTGATCAGCTCCGCCGGGGTGTCCCTGATGAAGCGCGCGACGAACGGGTCCAGCTGGGCGTTGCCGGCCAGCGAGAGGTCACGCAGCTCCCACCCCATGCTGCGCGCCACCTGCGCCGGCCAGGCGCGGTCGGGGCTCGGCGACTCAAAGCAGTGGCTGATCGAGCTGCCGTGGTGGATCCAGCGCGGCAGTTGCGGGACGGGCGCGGGCGTGAGCTCGGCGTCGGCGCGCAGCGAGATCAGCTCGGTCAGCGAGTGGTGCGGCAGCAACAGCTCGAGCAGCTCCTCCCGCGCGGCGCGCTCGATCACCAGCAGCGCCGGCTCGCTCCTGCGCAGCGTCGTGTTGCCCTGCGCGTCCTCCACCTGCACGCAGTAGCGCTCCGGCTCCAGGACCGTCACCGAATCGCCGTCGCGCAGCGTCAGGCGCGGCACCACCACGGGGCGCCCGGAGGGCTCGCGAGCGGTGATCGCGAGCCGCAGCTCAATCCGCGAAGCGGCAGTGCGCAGGCGCAGGCGCACGCCGGCCGGTGACGCCTCGACCCAGCGAAACAGCGGGTCATCGCACTGCGCCCGGGCCGCCGCCGGCAGACGGTGGGGCAGCAGCCCGCCGTGCTCACCCGGCTCCACCTCAGCGTGCCCGAACAGGTACTCGCTGCAGAGTGTCTGCGCGTCGATCTCGATCTCACTCACGTCACTTCTCCTGGTCCCCGGTCCACCGGCCCGGGGCGCGTGCCTCAGGCAGACCCGGGCTGGCGCACCAGGGCAGCCCGCCATGCGCAGCGGCCGGTGGGTTAGGCTGATGACTGATGAGACTGCTTTATATGCCTTTTGGGCTGATCGCGGCGGTGATCGGCGCACGCGCGGGCCGGCGCACGTTCGCGCTGCTCTGGGGCGCGCTGGGCAGCGGACCGAAGCCCACGCCCGGTGAGCCCGACGCGAGCCTCGGCCGGGTGATGGCGGCCTCCGCGCTCGAGGCCGCGACGCTGGCCGCCGCCGCGGCCGCGGCCAAGGTGCTCAGCGCGCGCGTCTTCCATTACCTGTTCGGCGCCTGGCCGCAGCGGGCGCGCGAGCACCGCGCTCCGCAGAAAACCTGATCCGGCGCCGGCGGCGGCCTAAACTTCCACTCCACGGGGCCCCAGGCAGCTGGCGGAGGGACGGTGATGGGCAGCCCAAGGGAGCTTCACGGGCATTTCGACGTTGCGCTGGTGGTGCTGTCGGTCGCGATCGCGATCGTCGCCTCCTACGCGTCCCTCGATCAGGCGCGGCGTGCCTCCCAGGCGCACGGCGGCACGCGGCTGCTGTGGCTGGCCGGCGGCGGGCTGACGATGGGCTTCGGGATCTGGTCGATGCACTTCGTAGCGATGCTCTCGTTCAAGATGGCGATGCCGGTCAGCTACCAGCCGGGGCTGGTCGCGCTCTCGCTGGTGGCCGCGGTCGCCGGTGCCAGCATCGCCCTGGCGGTGGTCACGCGCGAGCGGCCGTCGCGCAGCGGGCTGCTGACCGGCAGCGCATACATGGGCTTCGCGGTGGCGGCGATGCACTACCTCGGCATGGACAGCATGCAGATGGCGGCGAGCATCAGCTGGAACGGCTGGCTGGTGGCGCTCTCCGTGGGGGTCGGGCTGGCCGCGTCGCTGCTGGCGCTGCTGCTGGTGGTGCGGATCACCGCGCAACGCGGACCGCTGCGCCCCGAATACCACGTCGCCGCCGCGATCCTGCTCGGCTTCGGCGTCGCCGGGCTGCACTACATCGGGATGGCCGCCGCGACCTTCTACAGCTCTGCCGCGAGCGCCCCGGGGGGCTTCACCACCAGCTCACTGGTGACCACGCTGGGGATTGCCGGCGGGGTCGCGTTCCTGGCGCTGCTCTGTGTGGTGGTGGTCGACCAGCGCCGGGCCGACCTCGCCGTGGACCTCGCGCTGGTGGCCGGGCTCGTGCGCCAGCTGGCGCACGGCGAAGCGGTGCGTGAGGAGCTCTGCGTCACCGCACAGCGGCTCACCGGCGCGGACCACGTCGGGCTCTACGAGCCCGACGCCGAGGGGCGCCTGCGGCTCGCCGCCAGCTGCGGCAGCGCCGAGCCCGTGCCGGAGCCTGCGGGCGCCCCCGAGCGCGAGCGGCAGGTCCTGCGTGACGGTGAGCGGCTGTTCGTGCCCGGCGAGCGCCGCGGCACGCGCCGGCAGCGCGACCCGGAGGCGCTGTGCGGCTCCGCCCACTATGAGCCGCTGACCCTCGACGGGCGGACGCTGGCGCTGCTGAAGCTCTGCTGGCAGCGGCGCGTGCGGGCGCTGCCGCAGCGCACCACGGCGCTGCTGGGGATGCTCGCCAGCGACGCCGTCGTGCTGCTTGACCGCCATGACCTGCTGGCCCGGCTCGAGTACCTGGCTCACCGTGACGAGCTCACCGGACTGGCCAACCGCAGGGTGCTTGGTGAAGAGCTGGAGCGGGCGATCACCGCGGCCGCCGGCTCGCTGCGCCCGGTCTCCGTGATCATGATCGACTTTGACCACTTCAAGCGCTGCAACGACACGCTCGGCCACCAGGCCGGTGACCGCCTGCTGATGGGCGCGGCCGCGGCCTGGTCGGCGATGCTGCGCGGCAGCGACACGGTCGCGCGGCTGGGCGGCGATGAGTTCGCTGTGGTGCTGCCCGAGTGCCCGCACGAGCGCGCGATCGAGGTGGCTGAGCAGCTGCGCACCGGCGTGCCGGCCGGCGCGAGCTGCTCAGCGGGCGTGGCCACCTGGGACTTCTCAGAGACGCCCGGCCATCTGCTGCACCGCGCCGACCAGGCGCTCTACGCGGCCAAGGCCGCGGGCCGCGAGCGCACCGGCTCATCGATCCGGCACCTGGCCTGAGGCGGGTGCGGCGGGTGCCGCCGGGCGTCCTCCTCGGTTCGCCGCGGAGCGTCCCTCTGGATTCGGCGCCGGGCGTCCCTCTGGATTCGCCGAAGGTTTCGTGTTAGCGTTCACATTGAGCGGCGGCGCACCCTTCGGAGATGTCGAGGGGGTGCGAGCGCGCGCCCATCAGGGTGGCCTGTGATCAGTATTGAGAACGCTAACAATTTCTCCCGGGTGAGACGCGGGCTGCCCAGCGGGTGGCCGCGCGCGTCCCGGGCGATGGACACATGAGCGACCGTGCGCCGACCGGGCGGGCCACACAGGCCACGCAGGCGAGGCAGAGCGGCAGGAGGAGAGTCGATGAGCGCCAGCGGCGAGGTACGGGAATGCTGGTTTCTGACCGGAAGCCAGCACCTCTACGGCGATGAGACGTTGCAGCAGGTGGCCGCCCAGGCCGCCCAGATAGTCGCGGCGCTGAACGCCGCGCCGGAGCTCAGCGTGCCGATCGTCGGCCGTCCCGTCCTGACCACCGCTGCAGAGATCCGCCGCGTCTGCCTCGATGCCAGCGCCGATGATCGCTGCATCGGCGTGGTCGCCTGGATGCACACCTTCTCCCCCGCCAAGGCCTGGATTGCCGGCCTGGAGGCGCTGCGCAAGCCGTTCCTGCACCTGCACACGCAGGCGAACCTGTCGCTGCCCTGGGACCAGATCGACATGGACTTCATGAACCTCAACCAGTCGGCGCACGGTGACCGTGAGTTCGGCCACATCACCGCGCGCCTGGGGCTGCGCCGCAAGATCGTCGTCGGGCACGTGGGCGAGCGCAGCGTGCGCGAGCACATCGGTGCCTGGCTGCGCGCCGCCAGCGGCTGGCACGCGTCCCAGAACCTCCAGGTCGCGCGCTTCGGGGACAACATGCGTGAGGTCGCGGTCACCGACGGGGACCGGGTCGAGGCGCAGCGGCGCTTCGGCTACTCGGTGCTCGGGCACGGCGTCGGTGAGCTGGCCGCCGCCGTCGACGCGATTCCCGACAGCGCCGTGGAAGACCTCATCGCCGAGTATCTGGAGCGCTACGCGGTGGCTCCCCGGCTGCAGCGCTCCGGCGATCGTCACGAGTCGCTGCGCGACGCGGCCCGGATCGAGCTCGGCCTGCGGGGATTCCTGGCGCAGGGCGGCTTTGGAGCGTTCACAACCAACTTCCAGGACCTGACCGGCCTGCGCCAGCTCCCGGGGATCGCCGCCCAGCGGCTGATGGCCGACGGCTACGGCTTCGGCGCCGAGGGCGACTGGAAGACCGCGGCGCTGCTGCACACGCTCAAGGCGATGGGTGACGGCCTGCCCGGCGGCACCTCGTTCATGGAGGACTACACCTACCACCTCGGCCCCGGCGAGCCGCGCGTGCTGGGCGCGCACATGCTGGAGGTCTGCCCCAGCATCAGCGCGCAGACGCCCAGCTGTGAGATCCACCCGCTCTCCATCGGTGGACGTGAGGATCCGGTCAGGCTGGTGTTCGACGCGCCCCCGGGCAGCGGCTGGGTGGTGGGGATCCTCCATCTCGGGGACCGCTTCCGGCTGGTCGCCAACGAGGTTGAGATCGTCGAGCCGGATGCTCCCCTGCGCAGGCTGCCGGTGGCGCGCGCCGCCTGGGAGCCGAAGCCCGACCTGGCGATCTCTGCCGAATGCTGGATCCGCGCAGGGGGTCCGCACCACACGGTGCTCAGCACGGCCGTGCCGCGCGAGGCGCTCGAGGATCTGGCGACCATCGCCGGCGTCGAGCTGGCCTGGATCGACGCTCGCACCGACGCCCGTGAGTTCGCCCGCGAGCTCAACTGGAACGGGATCTACCACCGCCTCGAGCAGGGCGCCGCGGGACGCTGACGCCCGCCGCCTGAGCACGAAGATGAACGACTCTCCGCTGGCCATCGGCATCGACTACGGCACGCTCTCTGGGCGCGTGCTGATCCTCGACCTGCGCAGCGCCGAGGAGCTGGCGTGCGTCGAGGTGCCCTACGCGCACGGCGTGATCGAGCGGTCCCTGCCCGGCCAGGAGCTGCCGCTCGGCCCCGAGTGGGCGCTGCAGCACCCGGCTGACTACGTGGAGGTGCTGACGCGCGGGATCCCGCGCGCACTGAGCGAGGCGCAGGCCGATCCCGCTCGTGTGATCGGCATCGGCGTCGACTTCACCTGCTGCACGGTGCTCCCGGCAGGCGCCGACGGCACCCCGCTGTGCCTCAGCGAACGCTGGCGCGCGCACCCTCACGCGTGGCCGAAGCTGTGGAAGCACCACGCCGCACAGGATCAGGCGGACCGCCTCACGGAGGTCGCGCGCACGCGCGAGGAGGCGTTCCTTGCGCGGTATGGAGGACGCATCTCCTCCGAGTGGTACTTCCCCAAGCTGCTGCAGATCTACGAGGAGGATCGTGCCGTCTATGACGCGGCCGAGGTCTTCATCGAGGCCACGGACTGGATCGTCTGGCAGCTGACCGGCGTGCAGTCGCGCTGCGCCTGCTCGGCCAGCTACAAGGCCTTTCACTCGCCGCAGCACGGGTTGCCGCCGGACGCCTACTTCGAGGCCGTGGCAGCGGGCTTCTCGGGCGCCAGATCGCGCCTGGGCGACAGCTTCTCCCAGCTGGGTGAGCGGGCCGGCGGGCTGCGCCGAGAGCTGGCCGAGCTGACCGGGCTCACTCCCTCGATCGCCGTGGCGACGGGCAACGTCGACTCGTTCGTGTCGGTGCCGGGCGCCGGCGTGCAGCGCGAGGGCAGCTTTGTGACGGTCGTCGGCACCTCGATCTGCGACATGATCGTCAACCGGCGGGAGGTCCTGCTGCCAGGTGTCACCGGCGTGGTCCGGGACGGCATCCTCCCGGGCTTCTACGGCTATGAGGCCGGGCAGCCCGCGGTGGGCGACATGCTCGGCTGGTGGGTCGACGACATCCTGGGCGCAGGCGGCGGTGCCGCGCCGGGTCACGCGCGGCTGCAGCGCGACGCCGGGGCGCTGCGCCCCGGGGCCAGCGGGCTGGTCGCGATCGACTGGTGGAACGGCAACCGCTCCGTGCTCGCTGACCAGTCGCTGTCGGGATCGATCGTTGGCCTGACGCTCTCCTCGACCGCGCCCGAGATCTACCGCGCGCTGCTGGAGTCGATCGCCTTCGGCAACCGCAAGATCATCGACAACTTCGATGCCCACGGGCTGACCGTGGAGCGGATCGTCGCGTGCGGCGGGATCGCCGAGAAGAGCCCGCTGCTGATGCAGCTGTTCGCCGACGTCAGCGGCCGCCCCGTCGACGTGCCGGCCTCGACGCAGATCCCGGCGCGCGGGGCGGCGATGTTCGGCGCCGTCGCCGCCGGCCTGCCGGCGGGCGGCTTTGCCACGATCACCGACGCGGTGGCGGTACTCGCCCCGCCGCTGGCGCGCTCATACCTGCCGGACGCCGCCGCCGCCGATGTGTACGCACGGATCTACACGGTCTACGAGGCGCTCCACGACACGCTCGGCCGCGCCCACCCGCAGTGGCTGCGGACGCTGCGGGCCGAGCGCCGCGCCGCCGCCGCCGCCGGACCATAAGATGTGGCGGTCGGGGGTCAACGGGAGGATCCCCGCACGACGCACAGGAGTGAGTCGAACGTCACCAGCACACGCCGATCCGGTAACCGACGGCGACTCCAATCCGAAGTTGTGGCAGGGCGGTCAGGGCGACCCCGCCGGCGCGCGCGCACCGGCGATGACCGACGTCGCCCGCGCGGCATCTGTCTCACACCAGACGGTCTCGCGTGTGCTCAACGGTCACCCGAACGTCAGGCCGGCAACCCGGGCACGGGTGCTGGCGGCGATCGAAGAGCTCGGCTACCGCCCCAACCTCGCGGCCCGCGCGCTGGCGACCGGACGCTCCAACTCACTGGGCCTGGTGACGCTCAACACGACGCTCTACGGACCGGTGGCGACCCTCTACGCGGTTGAGCAGGCGGCCCGCAGCAGGGGCTACTCGCTGCAGATCACGAGCGTCAACTCGATCGATCGCGACAGCCTCAGCGAGTCGATCCATCGCCTGGTGCAGCAGTCCGTGGCCGGGCTGATCATCATCGCCCCGGTGGCCACGCGCGACTCCGCGCTGGCGGCGCTGCCCCCGGACCTCCCCGCGGTGGTGGTGGAGGCGGACCCACAGTCCGGGGTCTCGGCGGTGACCGTCGATCAGCGCGCCGGAGCGTATCTGGCGACCAAGCACCTGCTGGAGCTCGGGCACCGCACGGTCGTGCACGTCTGCGGTCCCCGCGACTGGATCGAGGCCCGCGAGCGGGTCGAGGGCTGGCGCGCCGCCCTCGAGGAGGCCGGCGCTGAGGTGCCGGGCGTGATCGTCGGCGACTGGTCGGCCCGCTCGGGCTATGACGCCGGTCGCGTGCTCGGCGAGATCCCCGAGGTGACCGCCGTCTTCGCCGCCAACGACACGATGGCGCTGGGCCTGCTGCGCGCGCTCAGCGAGCTTGGCCGCGCGGTCCCCAGCCAGGTCAGCGTGGTGGGCTTTGACGACGTCGCGGAGGCCGCGTTCTTCACCCCACCGCTGACCTCGATCCGCCAGGACTTTGCGGAGATGGGGCGCCGCAGCGTCGACCTGCTGATGCGCCAGATGGACACGGGCCTCGTGGACCGCGTCGAGCACATCGAGCTGACCCCGCGGCTGGTCCTGCGAGAGAGCACGGCGCCGCCGGCGGGTGACGGCGCCGGCCGGTGACGGGGCGGCTGCCCCGCCACCGGCGAGCGCGTCTGGCGAGGGTGGAGGAACCCGCCCGTCTGCTCACGAACCGTCGCTTGCAGACAGCTCTGTGGAGCTCACCGGCGCCACGCGCCGCACGCGTTTGCCCGAACGCTCCAGCCGGATGATCCGCAGCCGGTCGACGACGATCGCCAGCAGCAGCACCAGGCCGACGACCATCGACTGGTAGTAGGCGTTCACGTTGACCGCCACCAGCCCGTCACGCAGGACCACCAGCAGCGCCGCGCCCGCAACCACGCCGATGATCCGGCCCTGCCCGCCGATCAGGCTGACGCCGCCGATCACCGACGCGGCGATCGCGATCAGCTCCCAGCCGCTGACGCTGTCAGCGGTCCCGGAGGTGATGTGCGAGGCGACAATCACCCCGACCACAGCCGAGCAGGCGCCGCTGATCACGTAGACCAGCATGACCCGCCGCTGGACCGGGATCCCGGCCAGGCGCGCGGCCTCCTGGTTGCCGCCCACCGCGTAGATCTGACGGCCGAGGTACGTGCGCTCCAGCGCGAACCAGGCGACCACGGCGATCACCACCAGCACGATCACCGCGATCGGCACGCCGGCGACGGTCGAGCCGACGACGCCGAGGAACACCGACGAGGTGATCGGGATCGGGTTCACGGCCATCGCCTCGTCGAGCCCGGCGGCGAAGATGAACGTGAACAGCGTGACCACGAACGGTGCCAGGCCGAGCTTGGTGATCAGCAGCCCGTGGAAGAGCCCCCAGAGCCCGCCGAACGCGATCACGATCAGGAACGTGAAGATCACGGGCACGCCCTCGGTGACGTTCAGCCAGGCCGACACCACGCAGAACAGGGCGGTCAGCGACCCGACCGAGAGGTCGATGCCGCCGGTGATGATGCAGAAGCTCTCCCCCACCGCCAGGATCGCGAAGCCGGCCAGGTCGATGCCGAGGTTCTGCAGCTCGGCGCCGCTGGCAAAGTCAGAGTTGATCGCCGCGAAGACCGCGAAGGCGACGATCACCGCTGCCACGATGCCAATCTCCGGAGTGCCGATCAGCAGCTCCCGCAGCCTGGAGCCGGCGCTCTCCGGACGCGTCTGGAGCGGCGCCTCGGTGGTGGTGCTGAGCGGCTGAGCGCTCATGAGGCCACCCGGTCCACGGCGGCCGCCGCGATGATCCGCTCCTTGGAGAACTCGGAGCGATCGAACGTCGCGGTGATGCTCCCGTCTCGCATTACGACTACCCGGTGGCAGATACTCAACAGTTCCTCCAGCTCTGATGAAGCAACGAGAATCGCCATGCCCTGCCGGCGCTGCTCGTCGATTAGGTGGTAGATCTCAGCCTTCGCGCCGACGTCCACGCCGCGGGTCGGCTCGTCCAGCAACAGCAGGTCGGGGTTGGCGGCCATCCAGCGCCCGAAGATCAGGCGCTGCTGGTTGCCGCCCGAGAGCGAGCGCGCCGACTGCTCGGTGCTCTGGCAGCGCACGCGTGCGGACGCCACCACCTCCCGGCTCTTGGTGCGGTCGCCGCGTGGCGTGAGCACGATCCCGCGCAGGGAGATCCGGCGCAGCACGGCCAGCGTGCCGTTCCAGCGGATCGAGGAGTCCACCAGCAACCCCTGGCGCTTGCGATCCTCGGGGATCAGCGCGACCCCCGAGAGCACCGCGTCGGCGGTGTCACGCGGCCGGTAGCGCTTGCCGCCCAGCAGCATCTCACCACCGGTGCAGGGGATCGCCCCCATCAGCACGTGCAGCAGACGGCTGCGTCCCGAGCCCATCAGCCCGGCGACGCCCACCACCTCCCCGGCGGACACGGCGAGGTCGAGCGGCCCCAACCCCTCTGCGGTCAGGCCCCGCAGCTCGAGCGTCACCGGCGCGTCGGCCTGTGGGGACTGGATGGCGCCCTCCCCCGAGAGGTCACGCCCGACCATCTCAAAGACGATGCGCTGCTCAGTCGCCTCCTGAGGGGTCATGTCGGCCACCAGGCGGCCGTTGCGCAGCACGACGATCCGGTCCGCGACCTGCCGCACCTCGTTGAGACGGTGGCCGACGAAGATCACGATGCCGCCGGCGGCGGCACACTCGCGGGCGATCTGCAGCACCCGCTCGGACTCGGCCGGGCCGAGCGCGGAGGTCGGCTCGTCGAGGATCAGCACGCGCGGCCCGCGCCCCAGCGCCTTGGCGATCTCGATCAGCTGGCGCTGCGCCACGGACAGCGCGTCGACCTTGCGTCGCACAGGCACATCGAGACCGACCCGCTCGAGCATGCCGCGGGCGGTGCTCTCCATCGCGCGCCAGTCGACCAGGAAGCGCCGCTCGCTGGGCCGCCGGCCGAGCAACAGGTTCTCGGCGACCGACAGCTGCCCAACCAGCGGGAACTCCTGCGAGACCATCATCACGCCGTGCTCCTGGGCGTGATGGGTGCCGGCGCCCAGCGAATCTCCGGCCACGGTGATGGTGCCCTCATCGGGGGTCACCGAGCCGGAGATGACACCCATCATCGTCGACTTGCCGGCACCGTTCTCACCGACCAGCGCGACGACCTGGCCGCGCCTGAACGCGAGCTCCGGGACGTCGAGCACGACGACCGGCCCGTACGTCTTGCGGACGCCGGTGAGGACGAGGTCCCCACCGGCGTCCGCGACGATCGGGCTGGCTGGCTCAGCCAGCACCGATCTTGCTGTTGTAGGCGTTGTCAGCTGCGAGGTTGGCCTTGGTCAGCGTGCCGACCGAGGTGCTGATCGAGCCGTCTGTCTCAAACGGCTTGATGATCTTGGCGACCTTCGCCGGACCGAGCACCTTCATCGCCGCGGTCAGGTACGCGCCGAGGTAGCCCTGCATGTAGGGCTGCTGGATGATCGACGCGGAGATCGAGCCGTTCTTCAGGCCGGTGATCGTGCCTGGCTCGGTGTCATCGGCGATCACGTGGATCTTGCCGATGTCGCCCTTGGACTTGACCGCCACCGCGGCGGCCGGGCCGTCATAGGAGTAGACCCCGTAGATCCCCTTGAGGTTCGGGTTGCTGGCCAGCACGTTGTCGGCGTTGCTGGCGGCGGTCGAAGCGGCACCGTTGTCGTTGACGGTCGTGACGACCTTGATCTTCGTGCCCTTCAGCGCCTCCTTGAAGCCCTGGATCCGTTGGAGCGCGTTGGTCGCCGTCAGTGAGCCGGTCAGGATCGCGACCTCGCCGCCGTGGGGCAGCGCCTTCTTCATCGCGTTTCCGGCAGCCTCGCCGGCCGTGACGTTCGGCGTGCCGACGTAGACGAACGTCTTTGCGTCCTTGGCCGGGACCGGCGAGTCGATCGCGACGACGTCGATGCCCTTGGCCACCGCCTTGTTGATCACGCTGCCCTCGGACACCGGGTCGATCACCGAGCTGAAGATGCCGGTCGCGCCGGTCGACATCAGCGTGTTGTACTCAGAGATCTGGGTGGCGAGCTGGCCCTGGGGCGGACCCTCGAAGTGCGCGGGGATCCCGAGCTCAGCCGCTGCGCGTGCGTCGCCCTTCTGACCCGCGACCCAGTAGGTAGCGAGGATGTTGACGACCATCCAGGTGTTGACACCCGAGAGCTTCTTGCCCTTCATCGCCGCGGCGAGCGCGTTGCGCAGGCCGAACAGCTTGGCGTCGTTGAAGGTCGGCGGGTGCACGCTGCTCGAGAGCAGCGCCATGGTCCCGCGGGACTTCGCAGCGCTTGTGGCGCTGCCGGCGACCAGCACGGCAGCGGAGGCCGCGCAGGTCGCGGCCAGGACCTGCGCGGCGATGCGCGCGGACCTGAACCGCCGCGCGAGGCGGCCCTTGGCGTCAGTCATTCCTTCTCTCCTCTTGTAGTTACTCGAACTGAGTCGGGTGACCGAACTGAGGAGCAGACTGCGGTCACGCCCCACCCGCTCACCGGGCTGCCCTCAGACGCATGAGCGTCATCTGGCAGCACTGGACCGGACCTCCGTTAGCGCGCGTCGGAGGCAGAATGTGGGCGCTAACAATCTCGCTAACCCCTCCTCGATTTCCCTCCCGCGGGACCTTACCCACCGCCATCAGGCGTGTCAACCACAAATTGTGTGCGCTAACACGAACCACACACTGAACCGCCATGAGGCCGTGCGCTCCCGCCTCACACGCCACCCGCCACGGGCCACCGGCCACCCGCCACCGCCAGAACGCGCGATGACTCAGATCACGGCGCGCAGGCGACCGTGCGCCGCGACGGCGGGTCGGCTGAGAGGCTCGTGCGCCAGCCGGCTCGAGCGCTGCCCAGAACAGCTGGTGCTCGTGCGCCGGCGGGCGCACGAGCGGCTCAGAACAGCTGGTTCTCCCCGCCGAAGACGTCGCTGACCGAGCCGTCGGTGAAGATCTGGCGGATTGAGCTGGTCAGCAGGTCAGCGCAGGAGAGCACCTTGATGTTCTCCGGCGCGCCCTGGCGCAGGGGCACGGTGTCAGTCACGACGACCTGCTCAAAGCCGGCGGCGTCGAGGTTCGTGAACGCGTCCCCGGAGAAGAGGCCGTGGGTGGCGGCGGCGTAGATGCGGCTGGCGCCGGCGTCCATCACCGCGTCGGCCGCGGCCTTCAGCGTGCCCGCGGTGCCGATGATGTCATCGACGATCACCGCTGTCTTGCCGCGCACATCGCCGATCACGTAGTTGATCTCGGCCACCTGCTGGGCGGGACGCTCCTTGTTGAGGATCGCCAGGTCAGCGCCCATCTTGGCCGCGAAGCGCTTGTTGAGCTTCACGCGCCCGGCGTCAGGCGCCACCACCACCAGATCATCGAGCCCAAGGTCCGCGAAGTACTGGGTGAGGATGAACATCGCCGTCATGTGGTCGCAGGGCTTCTGGAAGAACCCCTGGATCTGGCCGGCGTGCAGGTCCATGGTCAGCAGCCGGTCGATCCCGGCGGCCTCCAGCATGTGCGCCACCAGGCGCGCGCTGATCGGCTCGCGCGGCGCTGACTTCTTGTCCTGGCGCGAGTACCCGTACCAGGGTGAGACGGCGATCACGCGGTGCGCCGAGCCGCCCACGGCGGCGTCGACCATCACCAGCAGCTCCATCAGCGCGTCGTTGGCGGTGAGCCCCTGCTCGGGGTTGCCGCACATCGGCTGCACGATGAACACGTCGGCGCCGCGCACCGACTCCTCATAGCGGCAGTAGACCTCGCCGTTGGCGAACGTCTTGGTCGTCACCGGGGTCAGCTCGACGCCGAGCTTGTCAGCGATCCTGCCCGCCAGCGCCGGGTTGGCCCGCCCCGAGACCAGCATCAGCCGTTTGCCTGTATCGATCCTCAATGCCGCCTCCCCAGACGGGATCACCGCGCTGCTCATCGCCCCGCGCATGGTACGCGCAGAGGCTGACCGTTGAGTCCCGACCGTGACTCAGTCGGAGGTTGTGTGCTCAGGCTCACTCGCCTGCTGGCGGGCCTTGACGCGGGCGTCATAGCCGTCGTGGTTGGTCTGACGCGGACGCGCGATGGCCAGCGAGCCCTCGGGAACGTCCTCGGTGAGCACCGAGCCCGAGCCGGTCCAGGCGTCGTCGCCGATCGTGATCGGGGCGATCAGCGTCGTGTCGACCCCCGTGTGCACGCGCGCGCCGATCCTGGTGCGGTGCTTCTGGCGCCCGTCGTAATTGGCGGTGACGGTGCTGGCGCCGAGGTTCGCGTCCTCGCCGATCGTCGCGTCGCCGATGTAGCTGAGGTGCGGGACCTTGGCGCGCTCGCCGACGTCCGAGTTCTTGATCTCCACGAAGCTGCCGGCCTTGGCACCGTCCCGCAGGACGGTGCCCGGGCGCACGTAGGCGAACGGGCCGACGCTCACCCCGTCCGCAATCACGGCGTCGGTGGCGTGCGAGTGGATCACCCTCGAGCGCTTGCCGACGGTCGCGTCGCGCAGGGTCGAGTGCGGACCGATGGTGGAGCCGTCGCCGACCGTGGTGGCGCCGTGCAGGGCGCTGCCGGGCTCGATCGTGACGTCCTCCCCGAGGCTCACGTCGGCGTCGATCACGGTCGCGTCCGGATTGACGATCGTGACGCCGGCCAGCATGTGGCGGTCGCTGATGCGGCGCTGGGCGATGCGGGTCGCGTGCGCCAGCGCGCGGCGGTCATTGACGTTGAACATCTCACCCACGTCACCGAGCGCATGCGCGGCGACGGTGTGCCCCTGGGCGCGCAGCGCCGGCAGCACGTCCGGCAGGTAGTACTCACCCTGGGCGTTGTCGTTGCCGATCTGCTCCAGCGCGGCCTCCAGGCGCTCACCGGCAAAGGCGTAGATGCCGGTGTTGACCTCACGGATCAGCAGCTGCTCCGCGGTCGCGTCACCGGCCTGCTTGGTCTCGACCACGCGCTCCACGGCGCCGTCGGCGCCGCGCACCACCCTGCCGTAGCCGCTGGGGTCATCGAGCGTCGCGGTCAGCATCGTCGCGGCCGCCCCGGCCTGCTCGTGCGTCCCCGCCAGCGCCCGGATCGACTCGGCCGTGATCAGCGGCACGTCGCCGTAGAGCACCACCACGGTGTCCTGGGCGCTGATCTCCGGCAGCGCCGCCTTGAGCGCGTCGGCGGTGCCGCGCGGCTGCTGCTGGACCACCACTGTGATGTCGCTGTCAAGCCGGTTGCGCAACGGCGCGCCGGGCGCGTCGACCACCACTATCCGCGTGGCGCCCGCCTGCCTGGAGGCTGCCACCGGCCAGGCGATCATCGGCCAGCCGCAGATCGGGTGCAGCAGCTTCGGCGTCTTGGAGCGCATGCGCGTTCCCTGCCCCGCGGCGAGGATCACTACCACTGGTGCGGTCACGGACCCGGATCGTAGTGCAGCCCGCCGCCCCGCGCACGCCGGCCGGCGTTCACCGGGAGCTGGGGAGCCAGGGTTCGAACCTGAACTGTGACATCCAAAGTGTCAAGTGCTGCCAATTACACCACTCCCCAGTGCATCGGGTCCGTCAGCACCCACATTACCCGAGCGCGCAGGCTGCGGCAGGGCTGAGCGGCGCACCCCGCAGGCGCCCGCAGCGGCGCACCCCACCGGCCCCGCAGCGGCGCACCCCACCGGCCCCGCAGCGG
>JAJZDA010000035.1 GCA_021851525.1 Actinomycetes bacterium
GAGCGTCTGCTCGTACCGGTCCTCCTTCTGGCCCGGGCGGCGCTCGATCCGCCGGGCGTAGCCGCGCTCGCAGAGCGCAGCGAGCGCGGCATCCACGTCCTCCAGTGAGGCGAACGAGGCCATCCGCTCGGTGCGCGCCTTCAGCTCGCCCGGCGTCTGCTCGCCGCGCAGCAGCAGCACCGCGATCAGCGCCAGCTGGCGCTGATCGACGCCGAGCGCGTCCTCCGCCAGGTGGCGGTACTTGACGGCTCGGCTCGAATGGCCGCTGGCAAGTCGCGCCAGCCCGTAGACGGCCAGCCGCTGGGCGGCCTCGCGCACGGTGCTCTCCTCGTAGTGGACCACCGGCTCACGGTTGGTCGATTGGTTACAGGCCAGGCGCAGGGCGTTGAGGGTCAGCGGGTACTGGTCCGGGGTCGTGAAGCGCTTCTCGATCAGGCAACCGAGCACGCGCTGTTCGGCGGGCGTCAGGGCGTCGATGTGCATGCAGGCGAGGCTACCGCGAGCCGCCCGGCGCGCTCTCCCCGAGGCGGCGGCATTCGACCGTGCGCTTCGGGCCGGAGACCGAGAAGCCGCGGCCCTGACGCCAGCTGACGCGCGTCCCGTCGGCGCTGAGGGCCAGCGCGCGGCCGCTGCGTGGAGTGCCCCAGAGGGTCGCCACCAGCGGGCGCTGCGCGGCCGGCGTGTCGCCCAGGCCGCGGGCCACATGCTCGCGCGGGTGGCTCAGCACGATCGAGCCGGAGCGCACCCAGAGCGGGATGCGCTCGAGCGGCGCCGGGGCCTGGACCTCACCGCCGCCCTGCACCAGCGCGCCGGACCAGGCCTCGATCCACTCGCCGCGCGGCAGCTGCACGTCGCGCTCACGCGCGCCCTCGTCAAGCACCGGCGCGACCCACAGCGCGGGACCGTAGCCGTAGGCGTCGGTGACGCCCCAGCCGCGCGGATCGGCGGGATCGATCAGGCACAGCGGCCGGATGATCGGCAGGCCGCTGCGCGCCGCCGTGGCCGCCGCGGCGCGCACGTAGGGGACCAGCTGCTCGTGCAGCAGCACGTACTCCCGGTAGGTCTGCACCATCCGCTCGCCGTAGGCCCAGGGCTCATGGGCCATGCGTGAGTGGGCCTGCATCAGCGGGGTGAAGCAGCCGAACTGCAGCCAGCGGATCAGCAGCTCCGGCGGGCAGCGCTCCACCAGGCGGTGCCCCAGGTAGCCGCCGATGTCGTGGGACCAGTTGGAATAGCCGCTGACCGCCGCGGAGAGCGTCGCCACCACCAGCGCGCGCAGCGACCAGAAGTCAGAGGCCTGGTCCGCGCCCCAGGTGTGGCCGGTGGCGTGCTGCCCGATCCAGCCGGAGCGTCCGAACAGCACGCCCTCGCCGGGATGCACCTCATCGAGCGCGCGCTGCAGGCAGAGCCGGTGAAGCCCGCCCAGCGCCCATGCCGCCTCGCCGCCGCGGCGACCGTCGGCCAGCCGCAGCTCGTCCTTGACGTAGTACCCGTCGCCGTCGTCCATCTTGATCCCGGACACGCCCATCTGCAGCACGCGCTTGACCTGCTCACGCCACCACGCCTCGGCGGCGGGGCTGGTGAAGTCCACCAGCGAGCCGCTGCCCATCCACCACTGCCCGACGAAGGCGGCGCCCTCGGCGTCGCGCACAAAGTGCCCAGCGTCAGCGCCCGGCGCGTAGTTGGGCGACGGCTCACGGTGCAGGCGCTCTGACTGCGGCTGCGGCGGGATCTGCCCGTCGCGTGAGTCGAGGTTGACCCAGGGAGTGCACCACAGCACGGTGCGCACCCCGTCCGCGCGCAGCGTTGCGAACAGCTCCTGCGCGTGGGGGAACTGGTGCGGGTTGACCTCCCAGCTGTTGTACTGGGTGGCCCAGGGGGAGTCGATCACGATCGCGTCCAGCGGGATCGCGTTGCGGCGAAAGCCGTTGAAGTCGTCGAGCACCGCCTCGCGGTCCTCGTGCACGTCGCGGCTCTTCCAGAAGCCGTAGCCCCACTCCGGCAGCAGCGCCGGGAAGCCCGTCGCCCGGCACAGCGCACGCAGGCGCGCAGCCGGGGTGGGGTCGCAGAGGAACTCCAGCCGCAGCGGTCCGGCGAGGCTGCGGGTTGAGACGGTGGTGCGCTCACCGGACATGTCGAACTGGGTGCCGTTGGCGTCGCTGCGGGCGAGCACGCCGTAGCCGCGGCTGGAGAGCATCCATGGCGTGGGCGCGCAGTCACCCTGGGGGATGCCGCCCTCCGAGAGCATCTCCGGAGGGCAGTCGGGGCCGGTGTAACGGCGATCGGCTCCGAGCTGCACGCGCCGGCCGCGCTGGTCGAACTCGGTGCCGTGGCGCGCCCCCAGGCCGACGAAGTGCTCCTCACTGCGCCGGTCCCAGTCGAGCGCCAGACGCAGCGGCTCACCGTCCGCCGTCAGCTGCGCGGTGAAGCGCTGGGCTCCCGGGAGTGCCAGGTGCAGGTGACCGCGACGCCCGCCGGCGAAGCGCAGCTCCAGCTCAATCGCGTCGGGCGCCTGCCCGGCGCCCGTGGGGCTTGCCGGCGCCGCCTGCACGGAGCCCTTGGGGCTTGCCTGCGCCGCCCGGGCGGAGCTCTGCTGGGAGCCGCAGATGACCGCGCGGCCGGCCCGCTCCTGCGGGGCCAGCTCCTCGGCGGCGACAACGCCCTCCGTGAACTGGATGAAGTGGTCGTGCACGGTGCCCTCGGCCACCCAGGCACCGAGGTTGCGCAGAATCCGGCGTCCGTCGCGCCGCAGGGTCACGGAGAAGGGCCGCAGGTCTATCTCCGCGACCAGGCGGTCCCGCGCAATCTGAAGGTCCGGCATGCAGCGTGAACTTTCGCCAGCGCGGCCCTTTGCGGCCAGCGCTTCACCGTAACTTCACAGCCTGTGTCCGCGAACTTCACAAGCGGCGGGCCGCCGCGCGGGACATTTCGCTTCATGAACCAGAGCACGGGAAGCGAGCTGCACGTGAGCCGCGCGGACATGCATGTGCACTCGACGGCGTCGCAGCTGTCGAAGCTCGGGATCCAGAACTCGCTGCACCTGCCGGAGTGCGCCACCGAGCCGGAGGAGGTCTACGAACTGGCCCGGGCTCGCGGCATGGACTTTGTGACGATCACCGACCACGACACGATCGCCGGCGTGCTGAGGATCGCGGAGCTTCCCGGCGTGTTCATCTCCGAGGAGCTGACCGTCTGGTTCAAGGATGAGCCGCAGGCGGTGCACGTGCTCTGCTACGGGATCACCCCCGAGGATCACGAGTGGCTGCAGTCGCACAACGACAGCGTCGAGGAGTGCGCTGAGTACCTCAGCGAGCGTGGCATCACGGCGGCGCTGGCCCACCCCTTCTATGCGGTCGAGGCGCCGCTGACGGCGCGCCACCGCCGTCGCCTGGCGCAGCTCTTCCCCGTCTGGGAGACCCGCAACGGCTCCCGTGCCAAGGAGCTGAACCTGCCGGCCTTCGTCTACATCGAAACCCACGGGGGGACCGGCATCGGCGGCACCGACGACCACGCCGGCATCGACATCGGGCGGACCTTCACGCAGACCCCGCGCGCCCACAACCCCGCTGAGTTCCTCGCCCACATCCGCGCCGGGGAGGCCAGCGCTCACGGTGACCAGGGCAGCGCCGCCAAGTGGACCCACGCCGCGATGGCGCTGGCGATCCGTGCGCTGGGTGACGGCGAGGCCAGCGGCCGGCCGGATCCCGCGGCGGTTGCCAAGATCGTGCAGCGCGTGATGAGCGAGGGCAACGTCCGCTCCGGCTCCGCGCAGCGCGACCTCGGTCCGCGGGACGCGCTGGCGCTGCTGCGCTCCTGGCTTGCGGCGATGCGGCTGGAGGTCGACGAACGCCGGCTGATCGAGCACCTCCAGAGTGGCGAGCTCAGCCACCACGACCTGCACCGCCGCGCCCGGCGGATCCATGAGCGTGAGCTGGCCCGGGTGGTGAGCGGCACGATGAGCGCGCTGCGCGGCGGCGCTCTGCCGGATCTCTCGCGCACCGCCGCGGAGCTGTTTGACGCCTGCGTCCCGGCGATCCCGTATGCCGCGGCTTCGGCCTTCCTGGGGCGTGAGAAGCAGAAGCTGACCCGCAGCGACGGTGACCGCCCGCGCGTTGCCCTGGTGGCCGACGGACTGGGGGCGATGCACGGGGTCACGCACACCATCCGCCAGCTGCGCGAGCGTGGCGTGCCGGGCTTCGAGGTTGAGGTGATCGGCACCGACGCGGACGTCGACCGCCGCCTGAGCGCCGTGGCCGAGGTGGAGGTTCCGTTCTATGAGGGCATGCGCATCGGCGTGCCGAGCGTCCCGGCGATCACCGACGCGATTGCGGAGGGTCGCTATGACCTGGTGCACGTGACCACCCCCGGCCCGGCCGGCGCGGCGGCCTGGATGATCGCCCACGCGCTGGAGCTGCCGCTGGTCGGCAGCTACCACACCGAGCTAGCCGCCTACGCCGGGCTGCGCTCCGGGCAGGGCTTCGTGGAGATGATGACCAGCTTCGCGCTGGGCAAGTTCTACGGTGCCTGTGACGTCGTGCTGACCCCGAGCGAGGCGACCGACGCGCGCGTGCTGGAGCTCGGCGTGGACGCGCAGAGGCTGGGTCGCTGGGACCGCGGCGTGGATCTGCAGCGCTTCGACCCGGCGCTGCGTGACAGTGGCCTGCTGCCCGGCGAGCTGAACGTGCTGTACGCCGGGCGCCTGACCCGGGAGAAGGGCATCGAGCTGCTGGCCGACGCGTTCCTGGCGGCGCGCGAGCGCGATCCGCGGCTGCATCTGGTGCTGGCCGGCGGCGGCCCCGAGCAGGCGCTGCTGGAGCAGCGCCTGGGTGAGCACGCGACCTTCCTGGGCTGGCTGGAGGGCGAGCGGCTGGCGCGCGCCTACGCCAGCGCCGACATCTTCCTGTTCGC
This sequence comes from Actinomycetes bacterium, assembly GCA_021851525.1. Classification (GTDB taxonomy): domain Bacteria; phylum Actinomycetota; class Thermoleophilia; order Solirubrobacterales; family Solirubrobacteraceae; genus Palsa-465. Next base: position 4,909 of record JAJZDA010000035.1, read on the forward strand.
CAGCCAGACAGACACCTTCGGAAACGTGCTGCTCGAGGCGCAGGCCTCCGGGCTGCCGGTCGTGGCGGTGGCGCAGGGCGGACCGGCGACGCTGATCCGCGATGGTGAGACCGGCCTGCTCGCCCCCGCCCGGGCTGACGCGCTGGCCGACGCGGTGCTGCAGATCGCCGGCAGTGAGCTGCTGGCCGAGCGCCTGCGTCGCGGGGCGCTCGCCGAGGTGGCCGGGCGCAGCTGGGACGCGGCGCTGGGGCGCCTGGCCGACGGCTACCGTCGCGCGCTGTTCGCGTCCGCAGCTGCGGACGCGCGCCAGGTCGCATAATCTGGCCGCGTGCCGGTAACAGACGCCGTCATTCCCGTGGCCGGACTGGGCACCCGCCTGCTGCCGGCCACGCGCTCCCAGCCCAAGGAGATGCTGCCGGTGCTGGACCGGCCGGTGGTCCAGCACGTGATTGAGGAGCTGGTGGCCGGGGGCATCGGGCGCGTGCTGTTCGTCACCGGCAAGCGCAAGCGGGCCATCGAGGACCACTTCGACGCTGACCCGGAGCTCGGCTCAGCGCCGCTGATCGACCCCCGCGCCGGGCTTCAGATCCTCTACACCCGCCAGCCGCGGCCGGCCGGGCTGGGGGATGCGCTGCGCTACGCCGAGGGCTTTGCCGAGGGGCGCGGGGTGCTCGTGGCGCTCGGGGACGCGCTGATCGAGCCCGCGCCGCAGGCTGCCGGCCCCGGGATCGTGAGGCGCCTGATCGACGCTTACGAGGAGGGTGGGGTGGCGGCGGTGATCGCCGTCGAGCGGGTTCCCGACCATGCGGTCTCGCGCTACGGGATCGTGGTCGGCCGGCAGCGGGCGGACGGGCTGCTCGAGGTCAGCTCGGTGCTCGAGAAGCCGGATCCGGCGAGCGTGCCCAGCCGGATGGCGGTGGCGGCGCGTTACGTGCTCTCCCCGGCGGTGCTCGCGCAGCTGCAGCTGACCGCCCCCGACGCCAGCGGCGAGGTGCAGCTGGCCGACGCGTTCCGCGCGCTGCTGGAGCGCGGCGAGCGGATCCTGGCGGTGCCGCTGGCGCCCGGTGAGCGCCGCCATGACATCGGCACGGTGGCCTCCTACAGCGCGACCTTCCTGCGCTACGCGCTGCGCGACCCGCGCTTCGGTGCGCAGCTGCGTGAGCAGGCGGCGGCGCTGCTGGCTGAGCTGGATGGCTGAGCCCTGTGGCTGAGCGCGGAGCGCCTGTGAGCGCCCGGGTGCCAGCCAGGGCGGCGCTGGCCGGCAACCCCTCAGACGGCTACGGCGGTGCCGTGCTGGCGGTCACGCTGCCGCAGCTGAGCGCCGAGGTCACGCTCGCGCCCGACGCCAGCGGCGGCGGCGGCGCGATCGACCTGCTGGAGGCGACGCTCGCGCGCTTCGCGCGGGAGTTCGGCGGCCGGGCCCGCGTGCTGGACTGGCAGACCTCGATCCCGCGCTCGGTCGGGCTGGGCGGCTCCAGTGCGATCGTGATCGCCGCGCTGCGGGCGCTCTGTGAGCTGCACGCCGTGGTGCTCGAGCCGGCGGAGCTGGCGGAGCTGGCGCTCTCGATTGAGCGCGACGACCTTGGGATCGCCGCCGGGCTGCAGGATCGGGTCGCGCAGGCCTACGGTGGCCTGACGTTCATGGACTTCAGCGGGCCGGGGCGCTATGAGCGCCTTGACCTGGGCCTGCTGCCACCGCTGCTGATCGCCTGGCGGGCGCACACCGCCCGCCACTCCGGGGTGGTCCACGGTGACCTCCTGGCCCGCTTCCAGGCCGGTGAGCCGCTGGTGCACGAGGGCATGCGTGAGCTGGGGCTGATCGCGGCGCGGGCGCGCGACGCGCTGCTGGCCTCAGACCAGCGGGGGCTGCGCGAGGCGGCCGACGCGAGCTTCGAGTGGCGTCGCAGGATGGTCACGCTCGATCCGCTTCACGTGGAGATGGTCGACACCGCCAGAGCCGCCGGAGCCGGTGTGAACTACACCGGCTCCGGCGGCTCGGTCGCCTGCATCTGTGCGGATCAGGCTGCGCTTGACCGCGTGGCGGCGGCGCTTGAGGCGATCGGCTGCCTCACCATGAGGCTCTGACCGCCGCGCGCGCCGCCACCGTGTGAGCGCTCAGTACCCGTAGTACCCGCCGTAGCCGTAGTAACCGCCGCCGTAGCCGCCGTAGCCGCCGTAGCCGCCGTAGCCGCCGTAGCCGTAGTAGCCGCCGCCGTACCCGTAGCCGCCGTAGCCGCCATACCCGGATCCGCCATTCCCGGATCCGGACCCGGCGCCACCGCTGAGCGTCTGCGCGGCCGCGTACTTGACCGTGAACCTGGTGCCCTTGGCGCTCAGCGTTGACGGAGTGGCCGCCCCGCCCCCGGTGCTCAACGCCCTGTAGGAGCTGAGCGAGCCGTAGCCCGAGTAGCCGCCGTAACCGCCGCCCAGGAGGCCGGCGCCGGACGGCGTCAGCGCCACGCGCGTGGCGTTCCAGCGTGAATCACCGATCGCGCCGGTGTGCCCGCCGGCGGTCGCATACGCGTTGGTGAACGTGGTGGCGCCGAAGTCCGCGAGGCTCAGCGGCGTGCAGCTGCCCTGCGTGCCGCCGGCGCACATCGATGGCGCCTCCGCGATCCACTCGGCCGTGTTGTTCTCAGGTGAGGGGTTGGTCATCGTCAGCGTCTTTGAGAACGACTGGCCGGTGCTGCGATCGCTGAGGCTCAGCGTCACGCTGTTGGCGCTGACCTGCACGCGCCCGTACATGCGGTCGCCCGCGTGCACTGCCATGCGCAGCTTGACCGGTGCCGCTGGCACCAGCTCATACCACGCGTAGTAGGAGCTCGTGCCGTTGGCGGTGCAGTCGGCCTGCGTGCCGATCTGCTCCAGCGCTGTTGACTGCTGGCTGCCGCCGCCGAGCCCGACCCAGAAGGCGGCGTAGCTGTTGGCCGTGTTGGTTGTGCATCTGGCCGCCGGCTGCGTCCACGCCCCGGAGACGGACGAGAAGCCCGTGCCCTGCTTGGGGCTGACCACGTAGCCGGCCCAGTTCTCGGTGCTCGCGGTCTGCGTGGCGGCAACCGCCGGCGCCGTTGTGAGGAGACCCGCCGCCAGACTGAGCAGCGGGATCAGTATGCGCTTGCTCATGAGACAAGCTTGGGTTCCCGGCGTAAGACGCCGTTAGGAGCTCGCGAAGACGCGCGTAAGGCCCGAGGATGTGCGACCTTTGGTCGATGAGTGCCCACGCTGAGCTGCGTTCGCTGCTGGGTGATGACGCGGTCTTGGACGGTCGCCTGCCTCAGGCAGCGGCCTACCTCCACGACGAGACCGAGACGCGCGCGATAGTCGGCAGTGCCGACGCCGTGGCGCTCCCCGCCAGCGCGCAGCAGGCGGCATCCGTGGTTGCCTGGTGCTACGCGCACGACGTGCCGCTGGTGCCGCGTGGCGGCGGGACCGGCTTCGCGGGCGGCGCGGTGCCGCTGGACGGCGGCGTGGTGCTGGGGCTGGAGCGGCTGCGCTCCCCCGTGCGGATCGAGCCGGAGCGCTGGCGCGCCTGGGTTCCCGCCGGGCTCACGACCGCAGCGCTGCGGCGGCTGGCGCGTGAGCACGGGCTCTACTACCCGCCCGACCCGGGCTCGGCCGAGGCCTCGCTGGTGGGCGGCAACATCGCCACCAACGCCGGCGGCCCGCACACGTTCAAGTACGGCGTGACCGGGAACTGGGTGACGGGGCTGGAGGTGGTGCTCGCGCCCGGGGAGCTGGTGCGGATCGGGGGCGCCAGCCGCAAGGACGTGGGCGGGTATGACCTGCGCTCGCTGCTGGTCGGCTCGGAGGGCACGCTCGGCGTGATCACCGGCGCCTGGGTGAAGCTCTTGCCGGCCCCCGAGGCGGCGCTGCCGGTGGTGGCGCTCTACCCGGACCTCGAGTCCGGGATGGCGGCGCTCGACGCGGCGCTGACCTGCGGCGTGGTGCCAGCCGCCCTGGAGTTCCTGGACCGTGGCGCGCTGGCGGCGTCGCTGGCCGCGTTTGACCGCGGTGTGCACCAGCTCGCTCCCGAGCTGCGGGCCCGCGCGCAGCTGATGCTGATCGCCGAGGCCGACGGCAGCGAGTGGGAGGCGGCCGCCGGTCAGCGTGAGCTGGAGCTGGCGCTCGGGCCCGGTTCGCTCGCCCTGCACGCGCCCACCGCATCCGCCCGGATCGCCGCCCTGTGGCGCTGGCGCGACAGTGTCTCAGGGGCGGTGACCGCCGTGCGCGGCGGGAAGCTCAGTGAGGACGTGGTGGTGCCCGTGGAGCACCTCGCGCAGCTGGTCCGCTTCACCGTGGAGCTGGGTGAGCGCCATGCGCTGCCGGCCTGCAGCTGGGGTCACGCCGGTGACGGCAACGTGCACGCGACGTTCATGATCGATCGCGCCGACGCCGATCAGGTGCACCGCGCGGAGCTGGCGGCACATGAGCTGTTCGCGCTGGCCGCGAGCCTCGGCGGCGCGATCACCGGTGAGCACGGGGTCGGCCTGGTCAAGCAGCGCCAGCTGGCGCTGCAGTGGCCCCCGGCGGCGCTGGCGCTGCACGAGGGCGTCAAGCGCCTGCTGGACCCCAAGGGGCTGCTGAACCCCGGCAAGAAGCTCGCGCGCTGAGCGCGCCGGCGCTCCCAGCCGCGTCTGTCACGGCTGCCGCGGCGCGGTCTCGGTCAGGCTCGCGTAGGCGTCGGGCCGGCGCGTGGTCAGGAACGGGAACAGCTCCAGCCAGTCACGGCGCTGGTCCAGGTCGAGGTCGGCGACCAGCACCGCCGGCTGGTCGCGTGGCGCCTGCACCAGCACGCGCCCGTAGGGATCGGAGATGAACGACGACCCGTAGAAGGTCAGCGGGTCCTCGAAGCCGATGCGGTTCACGGCGACCATGAACGTGCCGTTGGCGATCCCGTTGGCGACGATCACCCGATGCCACAGCGGCTCGGTGTCGAACTGCGGATGGTCGGGCTCCGAGCCGATCGCGGTCGGGTAGATCAGCACCTCCGCACCGGCCAGTGAGTAGGCGCGCGCCAGCTCAGGGAACCACTGGTCCCAGCAGGTCGGCAGCCCCAGGCGAGCATCTGAGTCCGGCAGCCTGACCACCGGGAACGGGTCACCCTCGCCGCTGGCCGGGCCCCTGCGGAAGTACCTGTCCTCGTAGTACCCCGCGGTCACGGGGATGTGCAGCTTGCGGGTGCGCTGCAGCAGCGCGCCGTCGGGTGCAACCAGGATCGCGGTGTTGAAGCCGAGGCCGTCTCCACGGTCGGCCTGCTCAAACAGCGAGGCGTGCACGTGGGCCCCGGTCTGCGCGGCGGCGCGACGCGCGAAGGCGATCGTCGGGCCGCTCTCCAGCGGCTCCGGGCTGACCCCCAGCCGCTGCGGTCCGTCGGGCGTGATCGCAAAGTACGGGGAGAGCGTCAGCTCCTGCAGGCAGACGATTCGCGCCCCGTGCTGCGCGGCCAGCGCGATCCCCTCGCTCAACGCCCGCTCGTGCTCGGCCGGATCCTCGTGCCAGCGCTGCTGCACGAGCCCCAGCCGCAGCGGCGCGCGCGTCGGCTCGCGTGTGCGCGCCAGTGAGGGCGGAACCCCCTCCGCGAGCGCCAGCACGTACTCAGACACGCGGCACCTGCTGGGTGATGCAGTGCGGCCCGCCGCCGCCGTAGGCGATCACGGTCCCGGGAACCGGGACCACCTCGCGCCCCGGGAACTGTGCGGCGATGATCGCCAGCGCCTGCTCCTCGCTCTCGTCGCCCGCGACCGGGACGATCACGGCGCCGTTGCAGATGTAGAGGTTCATGTAGCTGGCAGCGATCGTCTCCCCCGCGACCTGCACGTAGGGCAGGTACGGCATCTCCGTGACGCTCACGCCGGCGGCCTCCAGCCGCGCCCGATTCTCCTGGCAGTTCTCGAAGTTGGGATTGCCCTCGTTGACCGTCTGCAGCAGCACACGGTCAACAGCGCTGTAGGCCGCGATCAGGTCGACGTGCCCATCGGTGTCGCGGTCCTCGACCAGCCCCTGCTCGAGCCAGAGCACGCGCTCAGCGCCCAGGTAGCGGCTCAGCAGCAGTTCGATGTCCTCGCGCGAGAGCTGCGGGTTGCGGCTCGGATGCAGCAGGCACTGCTCGGTGGTCAGGATCGTGCCGGCGCCGTCGGAGATCACCGACCCGCCCTCCAGGATCATCGGCGCCCGCACCACCGGGTCGCCGAGCAGTTGCGCGATCAGCCCGCCAACCTGCGCATCGCGCTCCCACGGCGGGAACTTCTCACCCCAGGCGTTGAAGCCGAAGTGCACAGCCGTGCGGGGGCTCTCGCCGGCCTCGTCGCCGTCGCCGTCGCCCCTGCCCTTGCCGTCGCCCCTGCCCTTGCCGTCGGCCCCGCCGTCGCCGGCGGCCTGCGGTGAGCCGTCCACCACGTAGATCGGGCCGCTGTCACGCAGCCACGAGTCGTCGAGCGGCAGTTCCACGATCTCCACCCCGGAGGCGCACATCGCCCGCGCCTGAACGCTGTCGGACCCGGGGTTGGCAATCATCGTGACCGGCTCAAACGCGGAGATCGCGTTGGCCACGCTCGCGTAGTCGTGGCGGGCCTGGACGAGCGTCTGGCCCCACAGCTCCAGGCGGCACGGCCAACCCATGATCGTCCGCTCGTGCGGCTCCCACTCACCCGGGTAACGCATTTGCGCCAGCCTATCGGCGCGCGCCGGGCGCCGCCTTGGACGCTCAGGCGCGAACTGCCGGCGGGCTTGAGTCAGGCCGGACAGTCGCCGCCTCGTCGGGGAGCGCCGACGGCTGCTCGTCGTGGTGGTAGACGCCGCCGCGCAGCGCCGAGGCGACGGCGGCCACCAGGCAGGCCACGATCGCGAAGCTGAAGGCCGTGTGCAGGCCGCTGCGGAACGGGGTCGCGATCAGGTGCGGGAAGAACGAACGTCCCGTGAGGATCGCGTGGTTGTGCGCTGAGAGCGTCGCCAGCACGTGCGTGCCGACCAGTGTCTGCACCGGGTTGTAGCCCAGGAACGCGGAGAACAGCACCGACACCGGGGGGATCCTGGCAGCCGCGTGCGCGACGCTCAGCGGCACGCCGTGGCTCGCCAGCCCGCTGCTCAGCGAGGCGGGCAGGGTGGACGCCAGGCCGGCGATCATCAGCGAGAAGAAGATCCCGACAGAGAGCACCTGGGCGCTGTTCTGGAAGGTCTGGTTCATCGCCCCGCCGGCGCCGCGGTCCTCCGGCGGCAGGCTGTTCATCACCGCGGCACGGTTGGGTGAGGCGAACATCCCCATCGACGCGCCCAGCAGGAACAGCACGAGCGCGAATACGGGGTAGGAGAAGTTGGTCGGCACCAACCAGAGCGCGATGAACCCGAGTGCGCTGGCGATCATCCCGCCGGTGGCGAACGGGCGCGCGCCGTAGCGGTCGGAGAGGATCCCGGAGATCGGTCCCGAGATCAGCATCCCGATGGTCAGCGGCAGCATCAGCAGGCCGGCGCGCAGCGGCGTCTGGGTGAAGTCGACCCCGTGCTGCGGCAGCCAGATGCCCTGCAGCCAGATGATCAGCATGAACATCAGCCCGCCGCGTGAGATCGAAGACAGGAAGGTCGAGAGGGTTCCGGCGCTGAACGCGCGGATGCGCATCAGCGGCAGGCGGAACATCGGCTCCCGGGAGCGCGTCTCCACGATCGCGAAGGCGATCAGGAAGAGCACCCCGGCGCCCGCCAGGATCAGCACGCGGGGGCTCAGCCAGCCCATTGAGTGCCCGTCGTAGGGGCGGATCCCGTAGGTGATCGAGACCATGATCAGCACGAGCCCGACGGCGAAGCTGATGTTCCCCGGCCAGTCGACCTTGGCACCGGCCTGCGGGCGGCTCAGCTCGCGCAGGTTGCGGTATGCCCAGACGGTCCCGAAGAGGCCCACCGGCACGGAGATCAGGAACACCATCCGCCAGTTGATGGGCGCCAGCAGGCCGCCGAGTACGAGCCCCACGAACATGCCGCTGACGCCGACGATGTTGTTGATCCCGAGCGCCATGCCACGCTGGTTGGAGGGGAAGGCGTCGGTCAGGATCGCCGCGGAGTTGGCCAGCAGGAAGGCGCCGCCGACCCCCTGCACGAGCCTCAGCACCACCAGGTAGGTGGCGCCCGCGGTCCCGGTCATCCAGTCGACGGTCAGCAGCAGCGAGGCGACCGTGTAGATCACGAATCCGAGGTTGTAGATCCGCACGCGCCCGAACATGTCGCCCAGCCGCCCGAGGCTGACGATCAGCACGGAGGAGACGATCAGGTAGCCGAGCACCATCCAGAGCAGGTAGAAGCTGTTGCCCGACTGCAGTGGGTTGAGGTGGATCCCGCGGAAGATGTCTGGCATCGCGATGATCGTGATCGACCCGTCGAGCGTCGCCAGCAGCACGGCGAGCGTCGTGTTGGAGAGCGCGACCCACTTGTAGTTGGCGGGTGGTGGACCGTCCAGACGCCTTGCCGCGAGCATACTTGCCATGCAGCAAGTATTACATACAGGCAGCCTTCATATTTCGGCCCGCGCGACGGCGCGGTCGGCGGGCTTGCGCATATCATCTCGCGCTCGATCGAGATGGCGAGAAATCCCCAGCAGGAGGAGGCCGTGCTGGCCGGCGAGCTGCGTGACGTGATCGCGCGGATGATCCGTCGGCTGCGCGCCGAGGGCGGCTTCCCGCTGGCGCAGGCCGGGGTGCTCGGGCGCCTGGACCGCGAGGGCCGCCTGGCGATCGGGGAGCTCGCCGCGGCGGAGCGCGTGCGGCCTCAGTCGATGAGCCAGACCGTCGGTGAGCTGGAGGCCGAGGGGCTGGTCAGGCGCGCGCCGGATCCGCGCGACGCCCGCCGCATCCTGATCGAGCTGACCGCCGCGGGCAGCGACGCGCTGCGCCGCGAGCGCGAGCGTCGCACCGGCTTCCTGACGCAGGCGATCGCGGAGTTCAGCGCAGAGGAGCGACGCGCGCTCGCGGCCGCGATTGAGCTGCTGCGCAGGCTCTCGGAGCGAGCCTGAGCCGGGCGCCCGGGGCGCGGCCGCGATCCCCCGCCGGTCGCCTTGCGCCGCCGGCGCGCGGCGTGCGCCCAGCGGCGCTCACGCCATGCCGTAGATCGCGCGGCGCGCCCAGTCCAGCGCCTCGCGGTAGGCGGCGGCGTTGGCCAGCAGGCTGGCCCGCAGCGTGGGGGCCAGGAACTCCCCCTGCTCATAGGAGATCACCGACTGCAGGATGTCCCCTGCCGGCCCGGCGCGATCAACCAGCGCGTCGATCACCTCCGCGGTCAGCGGCAGCTCCTTGACCACCTCCGCCATCGGCATCCCGAAGACCGCGTCGCAGGTCGAGAGCAGGCCGATCGTGAAGAGCTCGTCGCTGTCGATGTCCGCCTCGTGATCGAGCCCGACCAGCTCACAGGCACGCGCGCGGGTCAGCGCGGTCAGCGCCAGCTCGCGCGGGATCGGCTTGGAGCCGCTCAGCGCGGCGACGATCAGCGCCCAGCGCGAGAGCCCGCGGGTGCCGAGCATCGTCGCCGCCTGGGTGATCGAGCGCACGCGGCCGGAGAAGCCGAAGTAAGCGGAGTTCATGTACTTCAGCAGCCGCAGCCCGAGCCCCACCTCCTGCTCGATCACCGCCACTAGCTCCTCGAGCGTGGTGTCGCTGCGCTGCATCCTGTAAAGCTCGACGATCGTGTGCAGGTCGCCGATCGGGATCGGCGTGCCGGCCAGGACGTTGGGCGTCGCGAAGAAGCGCCCGGAGAACCATTCGAAGCCCAGCTCCCGGGCGCTGGCACGCTGCGCGTGCGTGTTGACGCCCGCCGCCACGGCGATGCTGCGGGCGCGCTGGATCCGCTCGAGCGCTCCGGCCGCGTCGCGCATCGCCCAGCGCGAGACGTCGATCTCCACGGCGGAGAAGTAGTCCAGCAGGCCGAGGTCGGCGCCGCTGCTGGGCAGCTCGTCCAGCTCGAGCTCGAAGCCGTGGCGCGCGGCGCGCTCGATCACCGGGATCAGCGGGCGCATCGCCGCGTCCTCATAGCGGATCCGCAGCAGCACCTGGTCCGGGCTGATCTCGGGCAGCTCGCCGCGCAGCAGCATCTCGCGTGAGAAGCTGAGGTGCGCCTTGTTGCCCAGCACCTGCTCGTCGTGGTCGATCACGGTCAGCACGTCGTCGACGATCGCGATCGCCTCCTCGGGCGTGGGCATCACCGGGAAGCCGCCGCTCAGCAGGGAGTAGGAGAGCCGGTAGCCCACCACCCGGTCGCGCACATCGAGCACCGGCTGGCGGGAAACGAGTACCGGCGAGGCTTCGCTTGTCTCTTCAGGGAGTTGCATGGCCATGGCGTCATCTCTTACTTCGGCTGCTGGGCCCCAGGAGATGAGTCAGCCGTCACCCCCGGTCGAACGTCCGTCCGCGCGCGCGAGCACCGCCTCCGGCGTCAGCCAGCCCGGCTGCCTGCCGATTCGCAGCGTCGCCCGCGCCAGCGACTGGATCTCCGCGTTCACCGGCGTCGCGATCCCCAGCTCCCTGCCGAGCAGCACGATCTCACCGTTGAGATGGTCGGTCTCGATGCTCCCGGCGCCGCGCTGCACGCTCTGCCAGCCCGAGCCGCCACGGTGTGCCTGTCCCTCGATCTCGCCGATCCCGATCTCCTGCCAGCGCCCGGCGACATCGGCCACGTGCGCCACCTCGAACTCAATCCCGGCGGCGCGCAGCACCGTGCGCCCCTCCTCCCGGGCACGCTCGATCAGCGCCGCGTTGGGCCCGGCCTGCTGGCCGGGCCCGCAGATCGCCTCCACGCCGTTGGCGAGGTTGTTGATCAGCTTGGCGTACTTGTGGACCATGATCCGCTCCTGGGTCGCCGCCTGGAAGCGCCATCCGCCGAGGTCGGCGGCGATCCGGCTGGCCAGTGCGTCCGTGCCCTGTGGGTAGCGTCCGATGTCGATGCGCCCGGCCGAGCGGCTGCCGTAGCCGGCCACAACCCCCGGTCGCAGGTGCTCGGCGGGGACCAGCAGCACCGCCCCGTAGACGTTGGCGAAGAGCCGCAGCGCGGCGCGCTCGTTGGCCACGCCGTTCTGCATGCAGACCACCGCCGGCTCGCCCTCGCCGGCGGCGTCGCGCAGGTCGCGCAGAGCCCCCTCGGTGTCCTGGCTCTTGACGCACAGAAGGATCGTGTCGTCGGTCCGCAGCCCGACCTGGGCGACGCTCGCGGCCACCGGGATCCGCAGCGTCCGGCGGCTGTCGGGGGTCAGCAGCGTCAGGCCCTCGCGCTGGATCGCATCGAGGTGCGCGCCACGCGCAATCAGCATCACGTCGTGCCCGCTCAGGTGCAGGCCGCCGCCGATCAAGCCGCCGATCGCGCCGGCGCCGAAGATCACGTAGCGCATCGCACACACGCTAACGCCAGGGCGGGCATGCTGCCGAGGTTCCATCGTCCGCGGCCGCGATAGTTCGTTATCCTAACGATATGGTTCCCGAAGTACCTGCGCATCCGGGGCGCACGCTCGCCCGCGTCGCGCGCCAGGTTGAGCTCGCCGTCGCGACCGTCGACCTGACGCTCTCCCAATACCGCGTGCTGGGGATCCTCGGGGAGGGCCGTGAGGCCGCATCCGCGCTGGCGCAGAAGCTCGCGGTGAGCCGGCCGAGCGTGACCGGCGTGGTCGACGGGCTGGTCGCGCGCGGGCTGGTGCGGCGTGACCCCGGAGGCAGTGACCGGCGGCGGATCGACGTCGACCTGACTGAGGCCGGGCGGCTGCTTTTAGAGCAGGCCGATGCTGCGGTCGGGGAGCGCATGGAGCGGATCCGCGAGCTGCTCGGTGAGCTGCCCGGATGAGCGTCGCGACCGATGAGACCGGCGGGCGCGCCGCTTCCGCTGACGGCTTCGTCCCGAGCGGCAACAGCTCCCGCCACCAGGCGCCGCGCGCCTGGATCGACCCCGACCGCAGCCGGTCATGGCTCGCACGGGCGCTGCCGATCGTGCTGGCCCGCAAGCTCACGCTCTTCTCGGCTTTGGGGCTCTCGTTCGTGTCGCTGCTGGCGCAGGTGCAGATCCCGAGCCTGCTCAACAGCGCGGTCACCGACGCGCTGGAGCATCACAACGGCTCGCTGGGGCACTACGTGCGGATCGTGCTGGCGCTCGCGGTGGCCGCCGGCGTGATCTCCTACGCGGCGCGGCTGCTGCTGATGCGCACCGCCTACGCGATCGAGTTTGACCTGCGCAACATGATCTACGAGCACCTCACGCGCATGTCGTTCTCCTTCTATGACCGCGTGCAGTCCGGACAGCTGATCTCCCGTGCCAACTCGGACATCCGCTCGGTGCAGATGTACCTGACCTTCGGCCCCAACATCCTCGTGCAGTGCTCGATCGCGGTGGTCGCTTTCATCTACATGCTGACGATCGACGTGCCGCTCGCGTTCGTCGCGATGCTCACGCTGCCGCTGGTGTTCCTGATGGGTGTGCGCATGCGCCGCAGCCTGTTCCCGGTCTCATGGCTGATCCAGGCGCGCCTGGCCGAGGTTGCGACGATCGTCGACGAGAACATCAATGGCGTGCGCGTGGTCAAGTCCTTCGCCGCCGAACAGCGGGAGCTGCACCAGTTGCAGGGCGCCGCTGACAGGCTGCGCTGGGCCTACATCCGCGACGCTGACCTGCGCGCCAGGTTCACGCCGCTGGTCCAGAACCTGCCGCAGGTGGGGCTCGCGCTGATCCTGCTGGCGGGTGGTTACCTGGTGATCCACGGCCACCTCGGCGTCGGCGCGATCCTCGCGTTCAGCGCCTACGTGGTGATGCTGCAGGCGCCCTTTCAGATGCTCGGGATGCTGGTCATGCTCGGCCAGCGCGCCGCCGCCTCGGCGGCGCGCATCTATGAGGTGCTGGACGAGCAGCCGGCAGTGGTCGACGCCCCCGGCGCGCGGGCGCTTGACCGCTGCCGTGGCGACGTGCGCTTCGACGGCGTCAGCTTCGCCTACTCAGCGGACGGGCCGCCGGTGCTTGCGGACCTGCACCTGCACCTGCACCCCGGGCAGACGGTCGCGATGGTCGGGCGCACCGGCTCGGGCAAGACGACTGTCGCGCGGCTGCTGCCGCGCTTCTACGACGTCAGCGCCGGCGGCGTGCTAGTGGACGGCACCGACGTGCGCGAGCTGACGCTCGAGAGCCTGCGCGGGCAGATCGGCCTGGTCCTCGATGAGCCGTTCCTGTTCTCCGTGTCGGTCCACGACAACATCGCCTACGGGCGCCCCGGCGCCACCCGCGAGCAGGTGCGGCGCGCCGCCCGGGCGGCGGGCGCCGATGAGTTCATCAGCCGCCTGCCGGACGGCTATGGGACGGTCGTCGGGGAACGCGGCTACACGCTCTCCGGCGGGCAGCGGCAGCGCATCGCGATCGCGCGGACGCTGCTGCTCAACCCGCCGATCCTGGTGCTCGACGACGCCACCAGCGCGATCGACGTGCAGGTGGAGCAGGAGATCCACGAGGCGCTCAGGACCCTGATGCAGGGGCGCACGACGCTGATCGTCGCGCACCGGCTCTCGACGATCGCGCTGGCTGACCGCGTGGTGCTGCTCGACGGCGGCCGGATAGTCGCGGACGGCACGCACGCCCAGCTGCTGGAGACCTCGCCGCTCTACGTGGAGGTGCTGGCACGCGCTCAGGAGGCAAAGCGATGAGCTTCGGCGGCTTCGGTCAGGGCGCGCCGATGTTCGGCGGCGGCGGCGGTTCGCGGGCCGCCGCCGCGCCGGGCGGCGGGCTGCCGTTCGCCGGCATCCCCTCGGAGCTGCAGGAGGGCGTCGACGCGCTGCTGCTGAGCGAGCCTGAGCACCCTGAGCCGAGCGCGCGCTTCAGCCACCTGCCAGCGGATGCGCAGAGCAAGCAGCTGAACCTGCGCCAGCTGATCTTCCGCCACTGGCGCCTGGGCGCGCTGGCGGTGGCGCTGGTCTGCGTGGTCAGCGTCACCAACCAGCTCGGCCCCGCGCTGATCGCGCTCGGGATCAACCACGGCATGGTCCCCGGCCACCGTGACTTCGGCGTGGTGCTGCTCTGCGGGGCGCTCTTCCTGCTGGCCGTGGCCGCCACCGCCGGCGCCCAGAGCGCGCAGGCGATGGTCAGCGGCAGGCTGGCGGCGCGCGTCATGAACGACCTGCGGGTGCGCGTCTTCGCGCACCTGCAGCGTCTCGGCCTCGACTACTACACCGAGGAGAAGGCCGGGGTGATCATGACCCGCATGACCAGCGACATCGAGAACCTCCAGCAGCTGCTGCAGGACGGCCTGGCGCAGCTGGTCGGCCAGGCGCTGACGATGGTCGTGATCACCGCGATCCTGTTCACGATGAGCGTCGAGCTGACGCTCATCACCATCGCCCTGGTGGTGCCGATCCTGACGCTCGCGACGGTCTGGTTCACGCGCGCCTCCCAGGAGGGCTACGAACGTGTGCGTGACGGCATCGCGGGGGTGCTCGGAGACCTCTCCGAGAGCCTGCACGGCGTGCGCACGGTGGCAGCCCACAATCGCCAGCGCTGGAACGTCGTCGAGCATCGCAACGTCGTCGGCGCCTACCGGGACGCCAACAACTACACGGCGCAGATCAACGCGCTCTACGGGCCCGGAACGCAGATGCTCGGGTACCTCGGGCAGGCGGCGCTGCTGGGGATCGGCGGAGAGATGGTCCTCCACCACCACCTCTCGATCGGCGCGCTGGTGGCCTTCTTCCTCTACCTCAACCGCTTCTTCGCGCCGATCCAGCTGCTTGTGCAGCAGTACAACACCTTCCAGCAGGGCCAGTCCTCGGTGCGCAAGCTGCGGACCCTGTTTCGCACCGATCCGAGCACGCCCCAGCGCCCCGACGCCGCCGAGCTGCCGCCGGTGCGCGGGGAGATCGTGTTTGACCAGGTCAGCTTCGGCTACCTGCCCCAGACGCCGGTGCTGCGCGAGGTGAGCCTCAGCATCGCGCCCGGCGAGACCGTCGCCTTCGTCGGCCAGACGGGGGCCGGGAAGTCGACCGCCGCGAAGCTGATCACGCGTTTCTACGATCCCACCGAGGGCCGCGTGCTGATCGACGGCCACGACCTCCGCGAGGTGACCCTCGACTCCCTGCGCCGGCAGCTCGGGGTGGTGCCCCAGGAGCCCTTCCTGTTCGCCGGCTCGCTGCGTGAGAACATCGCGTTCGCGCGCCCGCGGGTCGCTGATGAGGAGGTCTGGCGTGCGGTCGACGCCGTGGGCCTGCGTGAGGTGGTGGAGCGGATGCCGGACGGCCTGGACACCGTGGTCCATGAGCGCGGGCAGTCGCTCTCCTCCGGCGAGCGTCAGCTGATCGCGCTGGCACGGGCGTTTCACGCGCAGCCGCGCGTGCTGGTGCTCGACGAGGCCACCTCCAACCTCGACCTGCTCTCCGAGACAAAGGTCGAGGCGGCGCTCGACGCGCTGCTCGAGCAGCGCACCGCGGTGCTGATCGCCCACCGCCTGACCACCGCGATGAAGGCCGACCGGATAGTCGTTGTGGACGACGGGCGTGTCGTGCAGAGCGGCTCTCACGACGAGCTGCTGGAGCAGGGTGGGCCCTACGCGCAGATGTATGAGACCTGGGTCTCCGGGTCTGAGCCCGACGCCGAGCCCGGCTCAGGCTCTGACGTTTGAGGCGCGCGTCCAAGGCTCCACGCCCGAGCCCGAGCCCGAGCACGGCTCGAAGCTCGACGCCCCAAGCTCCGGGCCTCAGGTCTCAGGTCTGACACCGCACGCCTCATCCGCCACGCCCGCAGGCGTGGCGGCCGCGACCCCTGGCAGGTTCAGCCGAGCGTGCGGGTAACGCGGGCACCGGCGCCCAGCAGCGCCGTGATCTCGGCTGCCGGCACCGCCGGGGAGTAGAGGAAGCCCTGCACGGCCTGACATCCGAGCTGGCGCAGCGCGATCGCCTGTTGCGCCGTCTCAACGCCCTCGCCGATCACCCGCAGTGACAGCGCCTGCCCCATCGCGATCAGCGCTCGCGCCACCTGGCTCTCACGGCGTTCGGTGGTCAGCGCGGCGACGTAGGTGCGGTCGATCTTCAGCGTGCGCAGCGGCAGGTCGATCAGATGGCTGATCGACGACTCACCGGTGCCGAAGTCATCCAGCACCAGCGCCACGCCGATCTCGCTCAGCTGCCGCAGCGCCCTGCGCACCGGCTCGGCGTCGTCCAGCAGCACGCGCTCGGGGAACTCGATGTGAACGACGTTCTCCGCCACGCCGGCGGAGGCCATGTACTCGGCGAGCATCTCCGGGAAGCGCGGGCTCTGAAGCTGGTGGGTGGAGATGTTGATCCCCATCCGCAGCGGTGCCGCATCGGGACGCATCTGCGCCCAGCGAGCGGCGTGGTGCAGCGCCTCCTCGATCACCCAGCGCCCGATGCGCTCGATCAGGCCACTCTCCTCAGCCACCGGGATGAACTCACTTGGCGGGATCGGGCCGCGCGTCGGATGGTCCCAGCGCAGCAGCGCCTCCACGCCGTACATGGCCTCATTGGAGAGCTCGATAACCGGTTGGTAGGCGAGGCGCAACTCACCGTGGTCCAGTGCGCGCGCGAGGTCACTCTCGATCCGCATCCTCGCCATCGCCCGCACGCGCATGTCCTCGTCGAACAGCTCATAGCGTGCGCGGCCGCGCTCCTTGGCGCGGTACATGGCGGTATCGGCGTTCTCCAGCAGCTCCGTCGCCGACATGTAGCCATCGGCCAGCGCGATGCCGATGCTCGCCGTGACGAAGTGCGTCCCGGCGCCGAGCACGAACGGTCGCGCGAAGCCGGCGGCGATCCGCTCCGCGGTGGTGATCGCGTCGCGTTCACTGATGATCTCCTCCAGCAGCACGACGAACTCGTCGCCGCTGCGCCGCGCGACCGTGTCGGTTGGCCTCACGGCCTCCCGCAGCCGCTGGGCGATGCTGATCAGGAGCTCATCCCCTGCCTGATGGCCCAGCGCATCGTTGACCTGCTTGAAGTGGTCGACGTCGATGAACAGGATCGAGGCCAGCGAGTTGCCGCGGCGGCGCAACCGCTCGAACGCCTGGTCAAGGCGGTCGGCGAACAGCGTGCGGTTGGGCAGGCCGGTCAGTGCGTCGTGCAGTGAGCGGTGCTCGATCGCGTCCTCGGAGGCCTGACGCTCGATCGCGTCCGCCAGCACGTTGGCGAGCGACTGGATGAAGCTGACATCGGTGCTGGTGAACGCCCGCGGCCGGCTCGAGATCACCTCGAAGCACCCCCACGGGACCTCATGCCCCTCGATCCTCACGCACACGCTCGAGCGGGCGTCGGCGTTCGCCATGCCGGCGCCGCGTCGCAGTGTGGACTCCAGCCGCCAGTCCTCGATCACGCTTGGGCGGCCGGTGCGCAGGGCCACGCCGATCTGGCTGCCCGGGTCGATCGAGGGCACGTGCAGCAGCGGCTCGATGGCCAGCGCGCACCACGTGGCCCTCAGGTCCAGCGAGTCCTGGTCGATGCCGACCTGGACCACCGCCGTCATCTCGACGGCCAGCACGCGCGCGGCGGCCGCGCAGGCCTCGTTGAGCAGCTCGTCGATCGCGATCCGCTCGAGTGCGTGCTCGCCCAGTTGCGCGACGGCCGCCTGCGCCGCTGACTGGCGTTCCAGCTCCTCCGCGGAGGTGCGCTGCTCGCTGATGTCGTAGAGCACCGCATACCAGCGGCGCCTGCCGTTGGCGTCGGTGATCAGCTTGCCGGTGTCACGCAGCCAGACCGCGTGGCCGTCCCTGTGCAGCATCCGGTACTCCCCCACGAACTCCTCGTCGGGGGCCTCGGTCTCGATCCGCCGCTCCTCGGCGATCACCCAGTCGGCGTCCTCAGGGTGAAACGGCCGCTGCACCGTCGGCGTCGCCAGCCACTCCTCCACGCTGTAGCCGAGGATCCGCTCGATCCAGCCGTTGACGTAGAGCCAGCGCCCGTCCGCGCCGGTCTGCGCGATCGAAACGATCGCCGGCACCTGCTCGATGATCGCCCGGTAGTCGAGCTGATCCTGGTCTGGCTTGCTCGCCATCTCGCTTGTTTATTCGGCAGCACCACGCAAAAACTGTTGCTCTCACGTTGCGTGGCCCCCCAGCGCCGCCGTGAGGGCGCTCAAGCGTGTGCGCTGAACGCCCCGGGCGTCGAAGTTCTCAGCGGCAAGCCAGGTCTGGAACGCTGCCCTGACCGACGGCCAGCGCCCATCGGTCAGCGCGAACCAGGCGGTGTCGCGGTTGCGGCCCTTGGCCACGCGATGCTGCATGAATGTGCCCTCATAGATGAAGCCGAAGCGCTGCGCCGCGGCACGCGAGGGCTGGTTGAGGGCGTTGCACTTCCACTCCAGGCGGCGGTAGCCCAGATCATCGATCGCGTGGCGGCAGAGCAGGTAGATCGCCTCGGTCGCGCCGGCGCTGCGCTTCAGCGCGGCGCTGAACCAGATGTGCCCGAGCTCAATCGACCCGTGGTCAGGGACGATCGCCAGGTAGGCGACCATGCCCAGCGGGCGCCCGCTGCGCACTTCCGCCACCACGAAGAACAGCGTGTCCGGCTCCGCCGCCCGCTGTGCCATCGCGTCGCGCAGCTCCTCGGCGTTCGCGAAGGGGCCGTCGTAGAGATAGGTCCAGATCGACGGGTCTCCCTCAGGCGGGTGGGAGATCGCGTAGAGCGCCGCGGCGTCGCGGTCCGCCGCCAGCGGCCGCAGGGTCACGTGCGTGCCGCGGTGCTCGCGCGCCGCCGGCCGCGCCGCCGGGCGCCAGTTGAGTGGCTCGCCGAGCGGTTGGCTGGGCTTGGCGCCGGGTGGCTCGGCGGGGGGTTGGCTGGGCGTGGCGCCGGGTGGCTCGGCGGGGGGTTGGCTG
>JAJZDA010000036.1 GCA_021851525.1 Actinomycetes bacterium
ACCATCTGCCTGGCGCTGGCGCTGGCGCTGGCGTTTGCCGCGGGCACGCTCGGCCTCGGGCCTGGCGCCACACCCGCCGGCGGCGCCTGGAGTGCCGCGGTGCTCAAGGCCCGCGGTGGCCTGCTGGGCGGTGCTGAGTACGCGCTGGCCTCGAACCTGCTCTCCAGCGCTGGAGCCAACCTGCTGGCGGTGTTCCTGTTCCTGGTAGCCGCGATCCTGCTGAGCGGCGCGACCTTCGCCTCGATGCTCAACCGCAGCCGCCATCATGCGCGGGCGGCGCTCGGGCGCCGTGAGCCGGGCAGTGCCACGCGCCGTGCGGAGCTGCGTGCCGCGCGGCTGCGCCGCGCCCAGTTCAGCCTCGATCCCGAGGATCCCGACGCGCTGGCGCTCGACCTCGACGACGACGCGGAGGACCATGCGGCAACCCGCATAGTCGTGCCTGAGCAGGACACCGGTGAGATGGTGCTTCGCGCCACCCACGTCGAGGCCCCGCCGCTCGATGTCTACGAGGACGCGCGCGGACAGCGCAGCTTCGGGCTCGATCCGGAGACCGGGGAGGAAGCGCTCGACGCCGCCGCTCACGGCGCCCTGGACCCGGATCTGCAGGAGCTCGAGGCGGAGGTCGATGAGGGCCCCGGAGAGTTCGCGGACTTCGTCGGTCTCGACCAGCGCGCGCACCGCGACGCCGAGGAGGACCTCGCCGGGGAGGAGCTCGATGAGCGCCAGCATGCCGGCCCGCAGCGCGAGGTCGACCCCAGCGAGCTCACGCCGGGCGGGCGCTATCGCGCCTCCGTGCTGGAGGACCCCGACTTCATCTGGCGACGCCCGTCCACCCGCTTTTTGGTGCGCTCCACCGGGGACGCCGCCAAGCCTGACACCGCCGGGCAGGCGCAGACCGCCAAGGCGCTGGTGGAGGCGCTCGGGCACTTCGGTGTCGAGGCGAAGGTCGTGGGCCAGGTCAGTGGCCCGCACATCACCCGCTATGAGCTGCGCCTGGCGCCCGGCACGAAGGTCTCGAAGGTGGCCAACCTGAAGGACGACCTGGCCTACGCGCTGGCCGCGACGGACATCCGCATCCTCGCTCCGATCCCCGGCAAGACCGCGGTGGGGGTGGAGGTGCCCAACGCGCGCCGGCGGATCGTGCACCTCGGCGATGTCTTCCAGGAGCCCCCGGCTGACTGGTCGCCGCTGACCGTCTGGCTGGGCAAGGACATCGGTGGCCGCGCGATCGGCGCGGATCTGGCGAAGATGCCGCACCTGCTGGTCGCCGGCACCACCGGGGCCGGCAAGTCGGCGTGCGTGAACGCGATGCTCGCCTCGGTGCTGCTGCGCGCCACGCCGCACGAGGTGCGCCTGGTGCTGGTCGACCCCAAGCAGGTCGAGCTCAACCACTACGAGTCGATCCCGCACCTGCTGACCCCGGTGATCACCAGCCCGCGGATGGCCGCCAACGCCCTGCAGAACCTCGTCAAGGAGATGGAGCAGCGCTACAGCACCATGTCGCTCGCGCGCACCCGCTCGCTGCCCGAGCTCAACAAGGTGCGCGAGCGGCGCGGCGAGCAGCCGCTGCCTTACATCCTCTGCGTCATCGATGAGCTCGCGGATCTGATGATGGTCGCGCCCGCGGACGTCGAGGACTCGATCATCCGCCTGGCGCAGAAGGCCCGCGCGGTCGGCATCCACCTGGTGCTGGCCACGCAGTCCCCGCGCGTCGACGTGATCACCGGCATGATCAAGGCCAACGTGCCTTCGCGGATCGCGTTCGCGGTCTCCAGTCAGACCGATTCACGCGTGATCCTCGACCAGAACGGGGCCGAGTCACTGCTCGGGCAGGGCGACATGCTCTTTTCGCCGGTCGGCACCAACAAGCTGCAGCGCATCCAGGGCGCCTACATCGATGAGGATCAGATCGCCCAGCTGACCGAGTCCTGGCGGCGTCAGGGCGAGCCTGAGTTCCGTGAGGAACTGCTCGAGGAGATTGAGGACGAGGGTGCCCAGGAGCAGTCCGGCGACGATGGTTTTGACCCCGACGAGGATCCGCTGCTGGAGGAGGCGATCGGCCTGGTCGCCTCGATGGGCACCGCTTCCACGTCGATGCTGCAGCGGCGCCTGCGGCTCGGCTACACGCGTGCGGGACGGCTGATCGACATGCTCGAGCGGCGTGGGATCATCTCCGGCTATGAGGGCTCAAAGCCGCGCCAGGTGCTGATCACGGAGGCCGACGTGCCGCGCATCCTGGTGGCGCTGGCGGAGGGCGCGAAGGGGTCGGGGGCATCGACGGCAGCCCCCACGACGCTCCCGGCGGCGGCGGCGACGCCGCCCGATGGCGGCGAGGCGGACGGCGCCTCGAGCCCTGCGGAAACGCCTCTGAGCTAGGCTGCAGAGCCCTGTCGACGGGGTTTGCAGGGAGCTTTGCACCGTCTCACTGTGCATCCCGCGTACGCTTAGCGGTGTATGTCCGATATCGGATCGACGCTGCGCGAGGCGCGGATGCGCGCTCGCATCGATATCAGCGAGGTTGAGGCGCGGACCAAAATCCGTGCAAAGTACCTGCGCGCGCTGGAGAACGAGGAGTGGGATCTGCTTCCCGGGAGCGTCTACGTGAAGAGCTTCCTGCGAGCCTACGGGGACTTTCTGGGGCTCGACAGCCGCCTGCTGATCGATGAGTTCCGCCGCCGCTACGAGCACCCCGACGAGCATGAGCTGCGCAGCCCGTCGGTGCGCGCTCGGGAGCGGGAGCGGGAGCGCAGCTCACGCCGGATGCCCAACCGCACGCTGTCACCTGTGGCGGTGATCATCGCCGCGCTGGTGGTGATCGTCGGCGCCCTGTATGTGATCGGCAGCAACTCACCGAGCGGCCAGCAGAACGCCGGTACGCCGCCGCCGACGCTCGGCGGCGGCTCCTCGACGACCGCCCAGCACCACGGGCGCACCAAGCGGACCGGCACCGGGACGAGCACCAGCTCCACCACCACCGGCACCGGGACCACGACTGGCAGCACCACCGGGACCACCACCGGCACCAGCACGACCCAGCAGGCGACGCTTCAGCTCGCCGCCACGGCGCTGATCTGGGTGTGCGTGGAGGGGCCCGCGCACAAGCTGATCGTGCCGGGCATTGAGTACCAGGCCGGTCAGACGGTCACGGCCTCCGGGCCGGCGCTGTGGGTCAGCCTCGGCAACCGCAACGCCACGCTGACGGTCAACGGCAAGGTGTACGTGCCGACCTCCACCACCGACCCGATCGGCCTGAAGATCACCGCTGCCGGCGCCACGCCGATCAGCAGCCCACCGCTCTGCCGCGGGTGAGGGACGCCGCGGTATACACGGGGCGTGCGGCGGTCCGCGCCGGCGTGCTGGTCACCGGCACCGAGGTCCTGACCGGGATCATCAGCGACCGCAACGGGCCCTGGATCGCGGAGCGGCTGCGTGAGCTGGGCGTCGATGTGGCGATGATCGAGGTGGTGGGGGACCGCCCCGCCGATCTGCTCGGCGCGTTGCGCCACATGGAGGCCGAGGGTGTGGCGGTGATCGTCACCAGCGGCGGGCTGGGACCGACGGCCGACGATCTCACCGCGGAGATCGTGGCTGAGTTCTGCGGGCGCGAGATGGTGCTCGACGAGCAGCTGGAGCAGCGGATCTTCGCGATCCTCGAGCCGCTGATCGCCCGCTGGCCGGACGCCGACCCGGTGGCGATCCGGGCCGCCAACCGCAAGCAGGCGGTGATCCCGCAGGGTGCCACCGTGCTCCCCCCGCGGGGTACGGCGCCGGGACTGGTGGTGCCGGCCCTGCGCCCGGGTGAGGGTCCGACCGTGGTGGTCCTTCCGGGCCCGCCGCGCGAGCTGATGCCGATGTGGGAGGACGCGCTGACAAGCGCACCCTTCAGGCGTGCGATCGCCGGCGCGCAGCCCGGAGAGCGCGAGATCGTGCGGCTCTTCGGGGTGCCCGAGGCGCAGATCTCGGCAACGCTGCGGGAGGCCGCCGCCGCCGGTCTTGAGCTGGCACAGCTGGAGATCACCACCTGCCTGCGTCGCGGCGAGCTCGAGATCAGCACGCGCTTTGCGGCGGGCTCGCGCGGGCATTACGTGTCGCTGCTGAGCTTCATCGAGGAGCGCCACGGCGAGCATCTGTTCTCCCGTGACGGCTCGACGATCGATGAGCAGGTGGCGCAGCTGCTGGCGGGCGGTGAGACGATCGCCACCGCCGAGTCCTGCACGGGCGGCCTGCTGGCCGCCCGGCTGACCGAGCGCGCCGGCTCCTCGGCGTACGTGCTCGGCGGGACGGTGGCCTACAGCAACGACGCCAAGAGCGGGGTGCTGGGAGTGGACCCGCAGCTGATCGAGCGTCACGGCGCGGTCTCGGTGGAGGTTGCGCGGGCGCTCGCCGACGGCGCCAGGCGAAGCTTTCAGGCGAGCGTCGGGGTTGGGATCACCGGGATCGCCGGGCCTGGCGGCGGGAGCCCGGAGAAGCCGGTGGGGCTGGTCTGCATGTCTGTCAGCCGCGGGCTGGGGGAGGGGCGCGGTGAGCTCTCGCTGACGCGGCGCACGCAGCTGCCGGGGGATCGCACGGCGGTGCGCGAGCGTGCCACGACGGTGGCGATGCACCTGATCGCGCGGGTGCTGCGGGGCGAGAGCGACTGAGGCGCAGCGGCGGCGCGTGGGGCGCGGCCGGCGGCGTGGGCGCAGTGACGCGCGCCCGCCGGCGCGCGTTTGTCACGGAGTTGACACGGATCGGGCTTGTGCGAACACATGTTCCGAACATATGCTCCGGTTCCGTCCGCGCCTGAGCGTACGGTGATCTGTCTAAACAGGCATGGAACCAGGAGCGACACGACCATGAGCGAACAGGAGAAGGCCGGCGCCAAGCCTGGCGCACCGTCGGATCCCAAGGCCGATGCCAAGCGCCAAGCGGCCCTGCAGGGCGCCCTCACGCAGATCGAGCGGCAGTTCGGCAAGGGTACGGTGATGCGCATGGGCGACCCCGGCGCGCGGGTGGCGGTCGACGCGATCCCCACGGGAGCGCTGTCGCTCGACATCGCGCTGGGGATCGGCGGCGTGCCCCGCGGGCGGATCGTCGAGATCTTCGGTCCGGAGTCCTCCGGCAAGACGACGCTCGTCTACCACATCCTCGCCGAGGCTCAGAAGCTCGGCGGCGTGTGCGCGTTCATCGACGCCGAGCACGCCATGGACCCTCTGTACGCGCAGCAGATCGGCGTCAACATCGATGAGCTGCTGGTCTCCCAGCCGGATTACGGTGAGCAGGCGCTGGAGATCGTGGACATGCTGATCCGCTCGGGTGCTGTGGATGTGATCGCCGTGGACTCGGTGGCCGCGCTGACGCCGCGCGCCGAGCTCGAGGGACAGATGGGCGACCAGACGGTCGGTGTGCAGGCGCGGATGATGTCGCAGGCGATGCGCAAGCTGACCGGCAACCTGAACCGCACGCAGACGCTCTGCGTGTTCACCAACCAGATCCGTGAGAAGGTCGGCGTGATGTTCGGCTCACCGGAGACGCAGCCGGGCGGTCGCGCGCTGAAGTTCTACTCCTCCCAGCGGCTCGACATCCGCCGGATCGAGACGCTCAAGGACGGCACCGAGGCGGTCGGCAACCGCGTGCGCGTGAAGGTCGTCAAGAACAAGGTCGCGGCGCCGTTCAAGCAGGCTGAGTTCGACATCGAGTTCGGCAGAGGGATCTCGACCTCCGGGTGCCTGCTGGACTACGGGATAGAGCACAACATCGTCACCAAGTCGGGCTCGTTCTTCTCCTACGGGGAGGAGCGGCTCGGGCAGGGGCGCGGCAACGCGAAGGCGTACCTCGACGAGCATCAGGACGTCGCCAAGGAGATTGAGAGCAAGGTCTATGCCGCGCTCGGCATGGGTCAGGATCTCGTGAAGCCGATCACCCCGGCCGACGCCGCCGCGGTGGATGAGCTCGAGGAGAGCCTCGAGGCGGCGGCCTGATCCGGGCGGCGCACGGTTTGGACGGTGCCGGCAGGCGGGCCGACGAAGCGGTGGAGAGTGCGGGAGGCGGTGAGGCACGCGCGCTGGCGCTCGCCTACCGCTTCCTGAACCGCCGTGAGCGGACCGTGGCGGAGGTGCGCGCACGGCTCGCGCGTGAGCCTGACATCTCACAGCAGGCAGCGCAGGCGGTGATCGCCGAGCTGGTCGGCTACGGCTACCTGGACGATGCGCGTTACGCGCGCGTGTTCGCGCAGGATCGCCGCACGCTCGACAGCTGGGGCACGGAGCGGATCGCGCGCACGCTGCGCGAGCGTGGCGTCGCTGCGGAGTTGGTGGCCCAGGCGTTGAGCGACGCGGGCGCCGATGGGCAACCGGGCGAGCTGGAGCTGGCGGTGGCGCTGCTGCGAGCGCGCTTCCCGTCGGGGCCCTCACAGCCGCGCGACCGTGAACGCGCCTTCGGCGTGCTGATGCGCAAGGGCTATGAGAGCGAGGTCAGCGCCGACGCCGTGCGGTCCTGGGCGCGTGGCGAGGGCTGATCGCGGTCACCAGGCACGCCCGCTGCGCGCAGGTACTCAGCGTCCGCTGGCCGCGGGCGCCCGCGCCGTGCCGAGCAGGAACGGGTTGGCGGGACTCCAGGCGGGCCCGAGCGTCAGCTCGCGCACCGTCTGCAGCTGAAACCCGCCCGCCTCGATAGTGGCGGCGGTGTCCCGGGCGCAGTGGCAGCCGCCTCCCGCCAGCGGCCAGATGCCGCTGCGGTCAAGCGCCGCCTGGGCCAGGCGTCGGCGTGGCTGCCGGTGGCGCACGTGCTCCAGGAAGCGCAGCTCCCCGCCCGGCACCAGCACGCGACGCAACTCCTCCACGGCGGCGCGCTGATCCTCCACGGAGCAGAGCACCAGCCCGGCCACCGCCGCGTCGAAGCTGGCGTCCGTCTCCGCCAGGCGCTCCGCGCGGCCGGCCCGCACGCTGACGCGCAGTGGTGCCGCGGCGGCGCTGCGCAGCGCGCGCTCACGCAGGTAGGGCTCGGGCTCGTAGGCGACCACCTCATCGACGCTCGCGGGGTAATGCGCAAAGTTGGGACCGCCGCCGGCGCCGATCTCCAGCACGCGGCCGTGCAGCCCCTCGAGCAGCTGCGCGCGCAGCCCAGCGAGCTCATGCTCGAGCAGCGGGCTGACCACCCAGCTGAAGAACCGTGCGAAGAGCGGATGATGAACCGTGGACTGCACCGGACCAATCATCACAGGCGCCGGGCGCCGGCAACCTGCGTTGCGTCACCCAGGCGCCCGCATTACGATGGGGTGAAGTGATCGAGCGGCGAGACGGTCGATGAAAGCCCAGGAAAACCAGTGTTAAGCGCAAAACAGGTTCATCGCAGAAGTCGTTCACGCGCCGTTCGGTCGCTCCTGACATCGGAAGCGTTTGGAGGGTCCGCGTCAAGCGGGCCGCTTGAGAGGATCGACCATGGACATCATCGCTGCCGCAGCGCTGATAGCCGCTGGAATCGTCGCTGCTGCGGCCGTATACGCGCGCCTGGGGGGCAGCGCGCGACGCCCGGCCGCCGAGATCCAGCATGCAAAGGCACAACCGGACCCGCGCGGCGTGCTGCCGGCCACCGCCAACGGTGGAGGTGCGCAGCACAGCGCAGATCTGCGTCAGCGTGAGGAGGAGCTGAAGCTCCGCTCCGCGGAGATCGAGCTGCGCGGTGCGGAGCTCGATTCGCGGCGTGAGGAGCTGGTGCTCGAGCTGGAGCGCGTCTCCGGGATCTCCGCCGCACGCGCCAAGCAACAGCTGATGGAGCAGATGGAGGACGCCGCCCGGCAGGACGCGGCGCGCCGTGTGCGCCAGATCGAGGACGAGGCCAAGCGCGAGGCGGATCGGCGCGTGCGCAACATCCTGTCGGTGGTGATGCAGCGGCTGGCGGCCGGGCACGCCACCGAGACCACGGTTTCCGTCGTGCAGCTGAGCTCCGACGACATGAAGGGGCGGATCATCGGCCGTGAGGGGCGCAACATCCGTGTGCTGGAGACGCTCACCGGGGTGGACTTCATCATCGACGACACCCCCGGTGCTGTCGTGCTCTCAGGGTTTGACGGCGTCCGCCGGGAGATCGCGCGCCTGACACTCGAGCGCCTGCTGCAGGACGGCCGGATCCATCCGGCGCGCATCGAGGAGGTCTACTTCCAGGTCCGTTCGGATCTCGAGGCGCACATCATCGAGGTCGGCGAGGAGGGTGCCTTCGAGGCCGGCGTGCAGGGACTTCACCCGGAGCTGATCAAGTACCTGGGCAGGCTGAAGTTCCGCACCAGCTACGGCCAGAACGTGCTGGCGCACTCCGTGGAGGTGGCCCGCCTGGCGGCGATGATGGCCTCTGAGCTGGGGGCCGGTGCCAAGATCGCGCGTCGTGCGGCGCTGCTGCATGACATCGGCAAGGCGGTCAGCCACGAGGTGGAGGGCCCGCACGCGCTGGTCGGCGGGCAGCTTGCGCGCAAGTACGGTGAGACCGAGGCCGTCGCCCACGCGATGGAGGCGCACCACAATGAGGTGGAGCCGCAGACCGTGGAGGCCGTGATCGTGCAGGCTGCCGACGCGCTCTCGGGAGCGCGCCCGGGTGCGCGTGGTGAGTCGCTGGAGCAGTACGTCAAGCGGCTGCGCGACCTGGAGGAGATCGCCACCCGCCACCGCGGCGTGGACCGCGTCTACGCGATGCAGGCGGGCCGTGAGATCCGCGTGATAGTCGCCCCGGAGGCGATTGACGATGCCGCCGCGACGCTGCTCTCCTATGAGATCGCGCGTGAGATCGAGAAACAGCTCGAGTACCCCGGACAGATCAAGGTCACGGTGATCCGTGAGTCACGCGCCGTGGACTACGCCCGCTGAGCGCCCCGCGGAGGGGCGCTCCAAGCTGTCGGCCACGGCGCCCAGGGCCCACCGCCGCGCAGCCTCACCGGGCTGAGCGCCGGGGAGAAGTGGCGCGTGGATCCGTGCGCCCTGTGGAAGGACCCGTCGCCAGTGCGAGCGGCCGCCTCTCGAAGCGACGATCGCACTGCGCCGCTGCCACCGAATGCTCTTTCGTCAGGCGACCAGCTTGCGGCGGTGGATCGCCTTACGGGCGATCGCGGCGGTGACGGGGTAGACGAAGCCGCTCCCGGTGCGCTCACTCAGATCGCGCATGTACGCGAGCTGGGCACCCGACGGCTTTGCTGGAGAGGTGGCTTGAGAGACCATGATGTTCTCCTTCGGTTGTGATGAGCCAAGCGGCATAACCGCGAATGCCCGGCGGGGTGCGTGGGGCCCGACGCGACACTGAGCCGTGCCCGGGGACGGCCGATATACTCAATGAAAGCTGCAAAAAGAAGTAGCTGCCCAATAGCGCAACTACAGCTAACTGCTTGATCGCACTGAAATGTGCGGTTAGAATCCACGGTGGGGATCGCTGGCGGTCGGTCGAAGCGTCCAGATGCCAGGGTTCGCCGTTTTTGCCGACCAACGCGCAGGCGGAGGAACGCAAGATGAACCAAGAGTTCGCAGCATTGAGACGGATACCGGCCCATGTTCCGTAGCGCGCATCGATCACCCCCCCCCGGAGAATTGGAGTTCTGATCACCAACGGCTATCACCCGACCGGGAGCGGCGGGGCAGTTCTTGAGACTCAAATCGCCGAAGGGACGCTGGAGCACGCTCAGGTACAGGCAGGCTCAACCGGCTGGCGTGCGGTGGAGTGGGGTTAATGCGACCTATCAAAGCGACAGAAGGACTTGGTAAAGCGATGGCTCGCCTGCGTATCCACTCGACGCTTGCTGTGGTTCTCGGGGTGATGTCTGCAGCGATTGCAGCGGGAGGTGCCTTCGCTGCTACACAGATGCTGACCGCGAATAGCGGAATCTCGCTCACGTCGTCAAGCGTGAACGCCAGGGCGCTTGGAACCGGTGAAGCTCTCACGGTTGGGGCTGCGGACGCAGTCTCGGTCGGGGTGAGGGATACCGCAGACATTCCATTTGCGCCTGGGTACTCCTCGTGGCAGGAGCAGGAGGTCGCAGAACAGATCGGCCCGTCAGGGAATAACCCGCCCGCTGGGACGGGATTCATGACTGTCAGCGCGCTGCGCTGGCAGGTAGCCGAGGCTGCCGCCTGTTCTTGGGCTGACTACTGGTTGGCTGCGACCGCCGACGGCAACTCGAGTGCCGCGGCTTCGGCTGCTTCTGAACTCGAGGCGGCTCCTTCATGGAGTTCCATCACTGGCATGAGCAGTGAGCCGAGCGGCCTTGCAGCGGTCGCAGGAGCTGTCTCAGCTGGAGACACGAAGCTACTTGGCGCATTGATCGACACGGAGAGCTTCGGCAGCTGTTCGGTCCTTGGCCCGATCACGCCCGTCGCCGGCATGACAGCACAGCAGGCTCAATCCAAGCTTGGCTCGGCAGCCGCATCTGGCAGGCAAATTCTCGCCAGCGACCCACTAGCAGCGAAGCTCGGCGTCGCGACGTCCTAGGCAGGATGGAGCCGCCGGGTAGTCCGGCAGGTCGGTGAAGGTGGTCGGCCGCCCACCGGGGCGGCCGACTCGGCTGTCCGACGGGCTCCAAACAGGGGTCTCAAAGGTGGGGTAGCCGTGCGGTGCACGATGCGGCGCGTGATTGTCGCCCACTCGGGTCGCGTGCAGCTGCCCCACGCCTCGCCGGCGGGACCACTGGATGTTCTCGAAGCGACGATCGCACTGCGCCGCTGCCACCGAATGCTCTGCGGGAAGTCCGCTGGTTGGTCCCTGCTGCCGGCAACCCGAGGAGAGGGACGATGTGGCGCGCCGCTACGCTTCCGCTGATGCGCAAGGCCTACCACCTCACCACCTTCGGGTGCCAGATGAATGAGCATGACTCCGAGCGCATGAAGGGGATGCTCGAGGCGCTCGGCTACAGCGAGGCGACGGAGCGCGGCGACGCCGACCTGATCCTCTTCAACACCTGCTCCATCCGCGAGCGCGCGGATGAGCGCTTCATCGCCCACCTGCACGAGGCCAACGCGCTCAAGCGCCGTGCTCCCGGGACGCTGATCGGTGTCGGCGGCTGCTGGGCGCAGTCAGTCAAGGAGGAGGTCTTCCAGCGCTTCCCGTTTGTCGACGTCGCCTTTGGCCCGGGCCAGGTCCACAAGCTTGCGGAGTTCCTGACCAGCGACTCCCTCACAGCCCAGGGGTATTTCGAGTTCGAGGGCTTCACCGGGGATCTGCCGGTCAAGCGCACGCGCGACTTTCAGGGATGGCTGCAGATCAGCGTCGGCTGCAACTGCGTGTGCTCCTACTGCATCGTGCCGTCGACCCGCGGGCGCGAGGTTAGCCGTGACCCTGAGGTGCTGCTGGCGGAGGTCAGGCGCCTGGCGGCGGACGGGGTCAGGGAGCTCACGCTGCTCGGGCAGAACGTCAACTCATACGGGCGCGACCTGCCGGCGGACCGGCGGATCAGCTTCGCGCAACTGCTCGAGCAGGTCGACGCGGTCCCCGGGATCGAGCGGATCCGCTACACCAGCCCGCACCCCAAGGACATGCGTGAGGACGTGATCCGCGCGCATGCCGTGCTGCCGGCGCTGTGCGAGCACATCCACCTGCCGCTGCAGTCCGGCTCGAGCGCGATCCTCAAGCGCATGCGCCGCACCTACACGCGTGAGCGCTACCTCGACCGCGTCGCGCTGATCCGCGAGCACGTCCCGGACTGCGCCATCACCACCGACATCATCGTCGGCTTCCCGGGTGAGACCGAGGATGACTTCCAGCAGACGCTGGAGCTCGCGGAGCTGGTCGGCTACGACGGCGCCTTCACGTTCATCTACTCGCCGCGGCGCGGAACAGAGGCCGCGCAGCTCAAGGAGCAGATCCCGCATGAGGTGAAGGTGGCGCGGCTGGAGGCGCTGGTGCAGGTCATCCAGCGGCGCGCCGCAGAGCGCGCGCAGCGCTTCGTCGGGCGCACGCTAGAGGTGCTGGTGGAGGGCCCGTCGCGCACCGACCCCAGCCGGCTGCGCGGGCGCTCGCGCCACAACAAGGTGGTGAACTTCGAGGGCTTCGGTGAGGTTGGGGAGCTGGTTGAGGTCCAGATCACCGCCGCCACCAGCCAGACCCTCACCGGCGAGATGTCGCTGGTGTCACGCGCGCCGCGCTGATGCCGGGTCTGCCGGGCAGGCGCAGGGAGCGCGCGCTCGAGCGGATGTTCGAGACCCGCAGCCACGCGTGGGCCGCGGTCGGCCTGGAGGTGGAGATCGATGCGCACAAGGTCCGCCGCGCGCTGCAGCGGCTGGCGCTGAGCGTGCCGCTGCTGATCGGCGCGGTGGTGGGTGAGGTGGTGGCCCACAACAGCCTGATGCCGGCGGGCCACGTCTCCGCCCAGAACCAGGGGGTGGCGGTGCTGGTCAGCATCGTTGCGGTGGTGATCGTGCTGGCGCTCGGCTGGCTGATCTCGCGTGACCTCTCGCGTGCCAGCTCCGTGCTGTTCAAGCGCATGGATCCGTCGACCGCAGGGACCGTCGGCTTCCTGATCCGCCTGGGCGCGATGACCGTGACCGTGCTGGGGGCGCTGTATGTCGGCGGGATCTCACCGCAGGCGCTGGCGGTCGGTGGCGCGTTCACCGCCGTGGTGCTGGGCCTCGCGGCGCAGCAGACGCTCGGCAACCTGTTCGCCGGGATGGTGCTGCTCAGCGCCAGGCCGTTTCGCGTCGGCGAGCGCGTGCGCCTGCAGGCCGGCGCGGTGGGCGGCACGATCGAGGGGATCGTCAGCTCGTTGGGGCTGCTCTACACGACCCTGGCGCGCGGCGAGGACCGCATCCAGGTGCCCAACAACGTCGTGCTCTCCGCCGTGGTGGTGCCGCTGCGGGAGCCGGAGTCGATCAATGTGCGTGTGCGCCTGGGAGCCGGTATCCGGCCCACCCACGTGCAGGAGATCCTCGACGCGAACGTCTCCGTGCCCACGCGCAGTGAGCCGCGCGTGCTGCTGGAGGAGCTTGACGGTGAGACGGTCGTGGTGCGGGTGCTGGCCACGCCCGAGCGTCACAAGGACGGGGCACGGCTGGCCGATGAGATCATCGTCGCGCTGACGGCGGTCACCGGTCAGCGTCCCGCGAAGCGGGCGCGCACGGTTCCAGACGCATGATCGGGATCCTGCGCCCGAGCGCGGCGGTGCGGCGGCGGTAGTCAGCGTAGCCCCGGTAGAGGTGCTGGGCGAGCTGAAAGAGCCGTTCGCGCTCGGTCTCGGAGCGGACCTCACTGGCGTCGAAGCTGACCCTCACACCGTTGCGCTCGAGCACCGCTCGCGGGTTGGCGCAGAGGTTGTGATACCAGCCCGGGTGGTGATCCTGGCCGAAGTTGGAGGCGATCAGGATCACGGCGTCCCCGTCTGTGAAGTAGAGCACCGCGGCGGTGCGCGGCTGACCGGAGCGCGCGCCGGTCGTGGTCAGCGCCGCGGTGGGACTGCCGACGAAGGTCCTCAGGCGCCCGCCGGAGATCCGCAGCAGCCACGGATCCAGGCGGGATGCCACATCGATCCCGAAGCGGCGCCCGAGCGCCGTGCGCGCAACCGCCTCCAACCAGCCCTGGTGGCGCGCACGCGGGGCCAGCGGATCGAACTGCGGGAAGCGCGGCGCGGCCATCGTCTCAGTGCGGGCGCTTGCGCAACTGCCCCTCGCTGACCCTGCGCGCTACCCGCGCGCCCCCCGCGATGCGCTGCAGCCCGGCGGCCAGCGCCGGCGCGAGCGACGCCAGGTCGGCGCCGAGTCGCAGCCCGAGCGGCGCGACCACCACCTCGGCGCGGTTTCGGCTGACCGCCTCCAGCACAGCTGCGGCGACATCCTCAGGGCTGCGGGTTCCGATCCCAGGGGGCAGCTTTGCGCCGCTCTCGGCGAACATTCCAGCGTCACGGATGAATCCGGGAAGGATCACCGAGACGCCCACGCCGCTGTCGCGGAGGTCCTCACGCGCGGCGAGCGCGAAGCCTCGCAGGCCGAACTTGGTGGCGTTGTAGAGCGACGCCGAGGGCGAGGCGGCCTTGCCGGCGAGTGACGAGATCAGCACGATGTGGCCGCGTCCACGCGCGACCATCGCCGGCGCGAAGGCGCGCACCAGCGCGATCGGCGAGCGCAGGTTCACATCCAGCAGCGTGTCGATCTGCTGCTGGGAGAGCTCGAGCAGGTGCCCGCTGGCGGGCAGCGCGGCGTTGGCCACCAGCACGTCGATCTCGCCGGCCGCGCTCAGCAGTTCCGCCACGGCCTCAGGTGCGCTGAGGTCCGCGGTCACGACCTCCGCCCGCAGCTCCGTGGCCAGCTCCTGGAGCACCTCCACGCGCCTGCCGCTCAGCACCAGGCTCGCGCCCGCGGCGGCGAATCCGCGCGCGATCGCCTGCCCGATGCCGCCGCTGGCGCCGGTCACAAGCACACGTCCGTCGACAACGCTCACAGAAGCGCACGATACTGCGATCCGTGCCACGCGCTGAGCTGATCGCGATCTTCGGACCGACCGGGGTGGGGAAGACCTCGCTGGCGCTCGCGCTGGCCGCCCGCCTGCGGGAGCAGGGTGAGCTGCCGGTGGCGGTCTCGGCCGACGCGCTGCAGGTCTACAGCGGCCTGGAGGTGCTGACCGGCGCGGCCACCGCGCAGGAGCAGGCGCTGCTGGAGCATCGCCTGCTGGGGTTCCTGCCGGTCTATGAGCAGTTCAGCGTCGGCCAGTACGCGGAGCTCGCGCACGGGGAGATCGACGCGCTCCTGGCGGCGGGGAGGCTGCCGCTGGTGGTCGGCGGCACCGGGCTCTACCTGCGCGCCGCGCTGACCCAGCTGTCGCTGCGCCCACCCCCGCCGCAGGGGGTGCGCGAGCGCTGGCTGACGGAGCTGGGCGAGCGTGGCCCGCAGGCGCTGCACGCCGTGCTCAGCCGGCGCGCGCCGTGGGCCGCGCAGCGGATCGCGCCCACGGACAGCCAACGGATCGTGCGCGCGCTGGAGCTCGACGATCTGGGCGAGCTGGAGCCGGGACCCGAGCTGTCGGAGCTGTGGACCGGCGCGACGCGGCACCCGACGCTGCTGGTGGGGGTGGTGATGGAACGCGAGCGGCTCTACGCGCGCATCGACGCGCGCGTGGAGCAGATGCTCGGTGCCGGCGCCGAGCGGGAGGTGCGCAGCGCCAACGCCGCCGGGGCCAGCCACACCGCCCGCAAGGCGCTCGGCTTCGAGGAGCTGCTGGCCGGTGACGTGGAGGGCATGAAGCGGCGCACGCGCAACTACGCCCGGCGCCAGCTGACGTGGATGCGCAAGCTGCCCGACGTGGAGCTCGTCGACCTCAGCGACGGCGACGTGGAGGGTGCCGCGCAGCGCATCCTGGAGCGCTGGCTCGCCACGGCACGCGCCTGAGCCGCGGGAGCTTCGCGCCGCGGCGGACGTGTACTCTGCGGCGCGTGAACTTCGAGCGCTGGCAGGCCCTGGGCAATGACTACCTGATCATCGAGGCGACGCAACTGCCGTTCGCGCTCACGCCGGAGCGCGTGCGGCGCATCTGCGCGCCGCACTTTGGGGTCGGATCCGACGGCATCCTGCTGCTCTCGCAGACCGATGAGCCGGGCTTTGTCGCCAACCTGCGGATCTTCAACCCGGATGGCTCGGAGGCGGAGCTCTCGGGCAATGGCGCGCGCCAGGCGATGCTCTACCTGCGCCGTCACCGCTTCACCGCGCAGGATCAGTTCTCGATCAGGACGCTGGCCGGTGAGATTCGTGCCACCATCACCTCTCCCACGACCGCGACGGTGGACATGGGCAGGGCGCGTGTGCGCAGCGAGGACTATCCGGGCGGCGGCGAGGACGGTCGCGGGGTGCTGCAGGCCGCGGGCCGCGAGTGGCGCTTCCAGCACGTCAGCATCGGCAACCCCCAGTGCGTGATCGCGGTGGCAGCGGACCGGGAGCTGCAGCTGCTTGACCTGGGGGCGATCGGCCCCTCGATTGAGCACCACGAGCTCTTCCCCAACCGCACCAACGTCTCCTGGTACAACGTCGTGGAGAGCGACCGCATCCGCGCGCGGATCTTCGAGCGCGGCGTCGGTGAGACGGCGGCCAGCGGCACCGGCGCGACCGGTGCGGCGGTTGCGCACGTGCTGGCCGGCGGTGACTCACCGGTGACGGTGATGCTCGACGGCGGAGAGCTGGAGGTAGAGGTCGATGATGACCTGCACATCAACCTGACCGGCTGGGCGGTCCCGGTGTTTCGCGGGTCACTCTCCGGTGAGCTTCTGGAGGAACTGCGTGCGATCGAGTAGACGCCTGGACCTGATCCCCCCGTATCTGTTTGCGGAGCTCGAGCGCAAGATCTCAGAGAAGCGCGCCGCCGGGATCGATGTGATCAGCCTCGGCATCGGCGACCCGGACACGCCAACCTACCCCGCGATAGTCGCCGCCGCGCAGCGCGCGGTCCAGGATCCCGCGACCCACCAGTACCCCAGCAACCGTGGTCGCCAGGACTTCCGGGAGGCGGTGGCGCGCTTCTACGAACGTCGCTTCGGGGTGAGCCTCGACCCGCAGACCGAGGTGATGCCGGCGATCGGCGCCAAGGAGTGCATCTTCAACCTGAACCTGGCGTTTCTTGACCCGGGTGACGTGGCGCTCGCCGCTGACCCCGGCTACCCGGTCTACACCGGCGGGCCGCTGCTGGCGGGGGCGGAGCCCGTGCTGATGCCGCTGGAGCCGGCGCTGGGGTTCGCCCCGGACCTCTCACGGCTCTCCGCGCAGACGCTGCAGCGCGCGCGCCTGATGTTCTTCAACTATCCCAACAACCCGACCGGAGCAACCGTCCCCGACGGCTTCTTCGAGGATGTGGTGAAGCTCGCCGGGGAGCACGAGATCCTCGCCGTGCATGACAACGCCTACAGCGAAACCACCTACGACGGCTATGTCGCACCGAGCTTCCTGGCAACCCCCGGTGCCAAGGATGTCGGGGTGGAGGTGTTCTCGTGGTCCAAGGGCTACAACATGACCGGCTGGCGATGCGCCGCGATAGTCGGTAACGCGGAGGCGATCTCCCACTACTGGAAGCTCAAGTCGAACATCGACTCGGGGCTTTTTGAGGCGGTTCAGCTGGCGGGGATCGCCGCCCTGGACCCGGCGGTTGACGCCGAGGTGCGCGCCATGAACGAGATCTACGCGCGACGCCGTGACCTGGTCTGCGAGGCGCTGGCGCAGGCGGGCGTGAAGGTCAAGCGCCCGCAGGGCACGATCTACATCTGGGCGCCGATCCCCGACGGGTTCGCCTCCTCGGCGCAGTACTGCGAGCACGTGCTGGAGCGCGCCGCCGTGGTGATCTCTCCGGGGGGTGCCTACGGTCGCAGCGGCGAGGGCTTCTTCAGGATCTCGCTGACCACGCCGGATGACCGGCTGCTGGAGGCAGTGGCCCGGCTGCGTGAGCTGTGAGCGTCGCCGCACGGGGTGCGCTCACGCCGAGCCGTCGGCCGGCCGATGCGCGATGACCGTGGTCACGCCGACTACCATCCAAGGCGTTGGCGCAGGCACGAGCCGCAACTGACCCCGGATCACCGCAGGCGCGCGGAGCGCGTCAGCCGCGGGCGCGTCAGCGTGCGCTGCTGATAGCGGCGCTGCCGGAGGCCGGTGAGGAGCAGCTGGATGAGCTGCGTGAGCTGCTGCGCACAGCCGGGGTGGCGAGCGTCGGCAGCGTCATCCAGCGGCGTGAGCAGCCGCATCCCAACACGTACCTCGGTCCCGGCAAGCTCGAGGAGTGCAAGCAGGCGCTGGCCGATGCTGACGCGAATGTCGTCGCCTGTGATGACGAGCTCTCGCCCCGCCAGGAGCGCAACCTCGAGCAGGCGCTCGGGGTCCCGGTCATCGACCGCACCGCGATCATCCTCGACATCTTCGCCGCGCACGCGCACAGTGCCGAGGGCAAGCTGCAGGTGGAGCTGGCGCAGCTTCAGTACAACCTCGCGCGGATGCGCGGGCTCTGGACGCACCTGGAGCGTCTCGGTGGCGGGGTCGGCACCCGTGGACCGGGCGAGACGCAGATCGAGACCGACCGCCGCCTGGCCCGTGACCGGATCGCCGCGCTCAAGCGCAAGCTCGTTCACGTCAGCTCCACACGCACGGTGATGCGCGCCGAGCGGGAGCGCGCCCATCTCCCGCAGGTGGCGCTGGCCGGCTACACCAACGCCGGCAAGTCGACGTTGCTCAACGCGCTGACGGGAGCCGAGGTGGGCGTGAGAGACCAGCTCTTCCACACGCTGGATCCCACCACCCGCGTGCTGCGCAGCGGCGGCCGCGACTACCTGCTGACGGACACCGTCGGCTTCATCCGCAAGCTCCCGCACCAGCTGGTCGACGCGTTCGGCGCAACGCTCGAGGAGACGCGTCTGGCGGACCTGATCCTGCACGTGGTCGATGGCTGCGCACCGGAGGAGGAGCGCCTGGCGATGATGGCGGCGGTGGACGAGGTGCTGGCTGAGATCGGCGCGGAGACCGCGCCCAGGTTGCTGGTGCTCGGCAAGCTCGACATGGTCGATGAGCAGGGCCGCGAGGAGCTGCGCAACCGCCACCCAGAGGCGGTGATGGTCTCCGCGCTCAGCGGTGAGGGACTCGCTGCGCTGCGCGCCCGGATCGAGCAGGAGTTCGCGCGGACGCTGCGCGAGGTGACGCTGCTGATCCCGTTCAGCGACGGGGCGCGCCTGCATGAGCTGCACGCGCTGGCCGGTGATCTGACGCGTGAGGACACCGCAGATGGAGTCCGTGTCACCGTGCGCCTGCCGGCCGCGGTGGCGGAGCGCTACGCCCAGTTTCAGGTGACCGCGCAGCCGGCGGATGCAGGCGCGCAGCCGGGAGATGCGGGCGCACAGCCGGGAGATGCGGGCGCGCAGCCCGGGGATCCGGGCGCGCGGGCTGCTGGGCAGGCGCACGAGGTCGGCTCCAGGTGAGCGTCACTGAGCTGCGCGTGCGCCGGCTCGACCCGCGCGCGCTGATCCCGCAGCGCGCCCATCCCGGCGATGCCGGGGTGGACCTGCACGCGCTGGAGGCGTGTGAGCTGGCGCCGGGCGCGCGGGCTGTGCTGCGCACCGGGCTGGCCGTGGAGATCCCCGAGGGCCATGCCGGACTGGTGATGCCGCGCTCCGGCCTGGCGGCGCGCCACGGGGTCACGCTGGTCAACGCGCCCGGCCTGATCGACGCCGGCTACCGCGGCGAGCTGCAGGTGATCCTGATCAACACGGACACCGCGGCGTCCTACGTGATCGCCGCAGGCGACCGCATCGCGCAGCTGGTGCTGAGCGCGGTCCCGACCCCGGCGGTGGTGGAGGTGCAGGGGCTCTCACGGAGCTCGCGCGCGGACGGCGGGCTGGGCTCCACAGGACGCTGATCCGGCCGCGCTGCGCCGCTCCAGCGCCGCCGCGGTGCGCCCGTCCATGACCGGAGCACCGGGCCCTCAGGAGCCGGAGTGCGCCGGCACGTAGATGGGCGCCGGCATCAAGCCGTTGCCCTGCAGGAAGTTGATCGCGACAATCGCCGGGTCGTGGCCCTTGAGGATCACCTCATCGTTGAGGCCGCGCAGCGCGCGCGTGGTCAGCAGCGCGTCGACGCGCTCGATCGTGCGCACGAAGACGGGGCCCTCCGCGCGGATCACAGCCGGTGTGGTGACCGGCACGATGTTCCCGAAGCCGTAGACGTGCAGCGGGTCCCTGAGCAGCGTGAACCCGGTGGTGGCCAGGGCCGGATCGGTGCTGTTCACGTAGGCGACCTGGATGGAACCGGCCAGCAGCGCCCCGTACTGGGAGCCGGTGTCGACCCGCCGCACAGTCGCGGGCTTGAAGCCGTATGCCTGTTCCGCGCGCCACAGGCCACCGAAGCCAATCGGGATGCCGAAGTTCAGCAGCGGCTGGTGGGCCAGGTCGGCGAGCGTGTGCACGCCGTTCTCACTGGCGAACTGGCTGGTCACCGCAAAGCCCGGAGTGTCCGCGCCCGGGGTTGCCGGCAGCAGCTCAAATCCGTGCCGGCGGGCGTAGGCGGAGGCGAACGCGAAGGCCGCCCGGGAGCTGGCGAAGCGGCGGTTCGAGTGCGCGACCACACGGTTCCAGACGTTCAGATACTGGGGGTAGATGTCGAGCGTGCGCTGCTTGAGCGCCAGCTGGGAGATGGCCGTCTCACCGACGTTGCGGCTGAGCGAGACGCTGAAGCCCTGCTGGCGCAGGGCCGACATGTAGAGCTCGCCGAGCACGAACTGCTCCGGGGTGTTCATGTCGGCCAGCTGCACCGTCGGACGCCCGTAACCGGGCAGGCGGTCCTGCGGGGTCGTCACGGTCGGGGTGCTGAGCGTCACCAGCGGCTGCGTCGCGACCGTGCCGGT
Source organism: Actinomycetes bacterium (assembly GCA_021851525.1). Lineage (GTDB taxonomy): Bacteria > Actinomycetota > Thermoleophilia > Solirubrobacterales > Solirubrobacteraceae > Palsa-465. The sequence continues at coordinate 20,293 of JAJZDA010000036.1, forward strand.
GGCGGTGGTCGTGACCGGCGGTCCGCCGGGAACCCTGAGCGTCGTGGTGCTCCGCGTCACGAGGCTGCCGTGCGGCCGCCCACCGCCGCCGACAAGCAGCCCTACAGCGCCGCCGAGCACCGAGACCGCGGCCAACGCAAAGACCGTGGTGATCAGCCGTCTCACAGTCCGGCCGCCCTGCGTGCGTCGGCGTGCGCCAGCTCCTCGAGCGTGTCGTCCAGCGGCGCGAGCGGCAGCTCGAGCCCCAGCGCGCTCTCGATCAGCCAGTCCGCAAACCAGGCGTTCTTGGGCAGCAGCGGACCGTGCAGGTAGGTGCCGAGCACGCTGCCGCTGCGGGCTCCCTCGTGGCCGCTCTCGCCGTCGTTGCCGTGGCCCTTGAGCACGCGTCCCAGGGGCTGGGCTTCCGGTCCAAGGCGCGTGCGCCCACCATGGTTCTCAAAGCCGGCGAGAATCCGTGTGCCCGCGCGCGGCAGCTCCACCTCGATCGCGACGTTGCCGATCAGCCGTGGCCCGTCGCCACGCACCGTGCGCAGGTCCAGCAGGCCGACCCCGGGCAGGTGCTCGTCGCCCAGCTGGTAGTCGTGTCCCAGCAGCTGATAGCCGCCGCACACTCCGAGCACTACCGCGCCGCGCTGCGCGGCGGTGCGCAGCTGCTCACGCTTGTGGGTGTGGAGGTCCTGGGCGCAGAGCGCCTGATCCCGGTCCTGGCCGCCGCCGATGTAGTAGAGATCCGCGCGCTCATCGAGCCCTTCGCCGATCCCCGCACCGCTCAGCTCAAACGCGATCCCGCGCCAGCGGCAGCGGCGCTCGAGCATCAGCAGATTGCCTCTGTCGGCGTAGATGTTCATCAGCGTGGGGTAGAGGGCGCAGACGCGCAGCGTGGGGCGTTCAACGGCCAAGCAGAACCACCTCACTACCAATGTGCTCGCCGGTTGCCGCGATCAGCCTAACGCCAAGTGGCGTGAGACCGGCCTCCCGGCCCGCCAGCTGCAGCTCATCGGCGCTGAGCATGTCCAGCGCGATGCTGTCCTCGCTGCGCTCGCTGCCACCGTGGGGGTCGATGATCTCGCGGCGGCGCTCCAGCAGGAAGCTCTGTTGGCGGCGGCGCACCGCTGTCGGCTGGCTGCAGTAGACGGTGCCGTCGCGCTCGACGATGTCCGGAAGCGGTCCCGGATCGCCGTCGTGCCATTCGAACTCCTCAAAGTCGGCGCTGGCGGCCAGCGCGACCGCCAGCACGCCCCCCGGCCGCAGGTGCCTGGCGGTGGTTGCGAGGAACTCATCGCGTCCGGCGCGCCCGCCCAGCAGCTGCACCGTCTGCATCGGCGCGAGCGCCAGTGCAAAGCGCTGGTCGCCGAGCTCGAAGTGGCGCGCGTCGGCGGTCACCGTGTGCAGCGGCAGGCCGGCGGCGCGGCGCCCGCACTCAGCCAGCAGCTCCGAGTCGAGATCGAGCGCCGTGACCCTGTGTCCCGCCCGCGCGAGTGCCAGGCTGACGCGCCCGGTGCCGGCGCCGACGTCGAGGATCTCCGCGTCATCGCCGGCGGCGTGGCGCGCCGCGAGCTCGAGCCACAACGGGAGATCGGCGGTGTAGCGCCCGCACTCGAGGTCATGCCAGACCACGGCGCTGCTCATGCGCCGGACTCCCAGTACTGCCCGACGTGACCGCGCGTGGCCAGCTCATCACGCAACGCCAGCATCGCCGTGTAGGTGGGCAGTGCGAAGAGCCGCTCGCCGCCCGCCGCGCCGAGCGCCTGATCAAGCGCGCGGTCCAGCTCCGGCACCACCGCGAGGCGGTCCACCGGCAGCTCCGCGTACTTCAGGCGCACTGCCAGCTCGGCGGCGCGCGACCCTGAGCAGGTCACCTGGCGAACGTGCCCGCGCAGCAGCTCAAAGTCCGCATCCCAGATCCAGGAGACGTCGCGTCCATCGGCAATCTGGTCGTTGAGCACCGCCAGCAGGTGCAGCTCGCCAGGTTCCAGCGCGAGCGTGCGCAGGATCTCATTGGCGCCCGCCGGATTCTTGATCAGCAGGAGCTTCAACGTGCCGCCGTCCAGCGCCACGGTCTCAGCACGACCAAAGGCGGCGGTGGTGCTCTGCAGTCCGCTCACCACGTCACCGAGGCTCGCGCCCAGCTCCAGGCACAGGGCCGCGGCGGCGACCGCGTTGTAGACGTTGTAGAGGCCCGGCAGCGGCAGCAGCACCGCCCGGTTGCCCGCCGGGGTGTTGAGCATGAAGGTCGCGCGGTCGGTGCCGTGCAATGAGATCTGCGTGGCGTAGACGGTCGGCAGCGGCCGCTCCTGGCCGCAGTTGGGGCAGTGGTAATCCCCCAGGTGCCCCAGATAGATCGCGTCGTACACGTAGGGGCTGCCGCAGCGACGGCAGTGCTTGGAATCGGAGGCGTGCTGCATCTGCGCGATCGCCAGCGAGTCGTCCTCGACGCCAAAGTAGGTGACCAGCTCGCGCTCACGGCCCAGGTCGGCGATCAGCGGGTCATCGGCGTTGAGCACCAGCCGGCAATCCTGCTCAGGATCAGCCGCCAGCTGCGCCCAGCGATCGGCGATCGTCTCGAGCTCACCGTAGCGGTCGAGCTGATCACGGAAGAGGTTGGCCAGCAGCAGCGCCCGCGGGCGCAGCTGCGCCACCACCGGCGCCACCCAGAACTCGTCGACCTCGAAGAGGCCGAGCTGCCCGGCGATCCCGCCGCGGCGCGCCGCCTGCAGCAGCGTCGAGGCGACCCCGCCGTCCATGTTGGCGCCGGCGCGGTTGTGGACCAGGGTCAGCCCGGCGTGCTCGAGGATCCGCGCGGTCATCGCAGCCGTCGTGGTCTTGCCGTTGGTTGCGGAGATCACCGCGCTGCCCTGCTCCAGCCGCGATGCCAGGCGGGCGATCGCGTCCCCCTGCAGCGCGAGCAGCAGCCGGCCTGGCAGGCTGGTGCCGCCGC
>JAJZDA010000235.1 GCA_021851525.1 Actinomycetes bacterium
GCAGTTCGGCACCAGGCGTGCCGGTCAGACCCACGCGCGCCGGGCAGACCCACGCGCGCCGGGGCGATGCGCCGCCAGGCGCTGAGCATCGCGCGCGGGCAGCCACCAAGAACTCTCCGACGATCGCTATGCCACGCAGGGGATCACGCCGCCGGTCCCGCAATCATCACCGCAGAGGTATCTTCGGCCGCTGGCCGAGAGGCCAGCTTTGCGCGGCAAGTGGTCATTGCGGCGGCCCGGTAGCGTTCGTCGCGTGTCCGACCCGCTCAAGTACGCGCTTGTTGAACGAGAGCGTCGGTACCTGGTCGCAGAGGTGCCCGAGGGCGTGGTCGAGGTCAGGCAGATCAGCGACTACTACCTTGACGGCACACGCCTTCGGCTCCGGGAGGTCATCAGCTCAGATGGCATCGTGACCCGCAAGCTCGGGCACAAGGTCCGACTGACTTCCGAACCAAGCGAGGTTGCTTGTACCTCGGTTTATCTCGATGACCACGAATGGGAACTCCTGCTGGCACTCCCGTCCCGCAGGTTGCGCAAGACGCGGAACATCATCGAGCGGGACGGCATCAGGTTGGCCATCGATGAACTCGCAGATGGCACGCTCCTTGCCGAGATCGACGACGGAGACGGCGCACCCTGCCGTGTCCCGGACTGGCTGCAAGTCATCAGAGACGTGACGACCGAGGAGCAGTGGACCGGAGCGAAACTGGCGACCTGAGCGTCGACCTGCTTTCTGCCGCGCCACTCGCTCCTGCATTCTTGAGCTGACAGGTATCTCAAGCCGCTAGACAGGATGGAGCCGCCGGACTACCCGGCGGCTCCATCCTGTCTAGGCGAACGCGGCGCGGCAACGGCGCACGAGCTCACGCAGGGCGGGTGCATCGGCGGCTCGCCAGACGAGGGCCAGCAGCGCGGACGCGTCGAGGTCAGCGATCACGAGGGGACGCAGGGGGTCGTTGACCATCGACGGCGTCAGGATCGCGACGCCGAGCCCGCGCGCAGCGAGGTCAGCGACGGCGCTGGGGGCGCTCGCCTCCAGCGCGATGTCCGGCCGCACGCTGCGTGTCGCGCAGCCGCGGTCAAAGACGGTGCGGATGCCGGCACCTTCGGGCATGCAGATCACCGGGTGGTCGGCTATGTCGGCCAGCGTGACGCGCTTGCGGCGCGTCAGCGGGTGATCGGCCGGGACCGCTGCCACGAGTCGCTCGCTGATGACGGAGAAGCCCTCCAGGTCTGCGGGCATCGCGGCCACGCCCGTCAGCGCGAGGTCGGCCTCCCCGCCGCGAACACGCTCGATGAGGCGGTGGGAGGCGTCTTCGAGCAGCGACAGCTCGACGCCGGGGTGGCTCGCGTGGAAGCTCGACAGCGCGTCGAACAACGGCCTGACGGTGCACGCCGTGACCATGCCCACCACCAAGCGGCCGCGCAGCAGGCCGGTGACCTCGTCGACGGCCTGGCGCACCGCCCCGGCCGCGGCGATCGCCGCGCGGGCGTGCGCGAGCGCTGCAAGACCCGCGGGGGTGAGCGTCGCCGTGCGCGCCGATCGGTCAATCAGCTTGGCACCGAGCTGCTGCTCGAGCCGGCGCAGCTGCGCGCTGATCCCGGATTGGCTGATGTGCATGCGCTCGGCCGCGCGGGTGAAGCTCGCCTCCTCAGCGACCGCCACGAAATACTCCAGTTGCCGCAGCTCCATAACCAATGATTCTAGTTCTGAACACAATCATCTGTTGGACTTCTGATATTGATCGCGGAAGACTGAGGCCATGACGATCAACGAGAACGCCCAAACACCCGAGGATCTGACCCGCCTATTCGTCGAGCGCGCCAACGCCAGGGATGCCGCCGGCATCGCCGCCCTGTATGAGCCGGAGGCCGTCATGGCGTATCCGCCCGGCGAGGTCACGATCGGCCGCGACGCGATCCGCGCGCTGTGGGAGCAGGTGCTCACCAAGACGCCGCGCTTCGAGCCGGAGCCACCGCTGCCCACGCTCGTCAGCGGCGACATCGCCCTCACCGCGACGCTCGCGCGTGATGGCGCGGGCGTACGCGCACAGGTGGTGCGGCGTCAGACCGACGGCAGCTGGCTGCGGCTGCTCGACCAGCCGGAGATCAGTCCGCCGGTCCTGCCGTGAGCGGCCCGGTGGCGACCAAAGACCTCACCGTGGAGGCGCCGCGCGAGCGCGGCGCTGAGCTGGAGGGCTACGCCTGGCTTCCGCGGATGCTCGACAAGGCGCGCGCCATGCTGGCCGGTAGCGCTGGCAGCTACCAGTTCGGCTGCCCCGTGGACCACACGTGCATGGCCCGGCTCGGGATCGCACCAGAGCTCGTGCTCGACCTCGCGGCGCGCCACGGCGACGACCACGCCGTGCTCGACGCGCTCCGCGCCCACGGAATCCCGTCCGCAGCCGAGGCGTGGTTCGACGCCCAGGCGGTAGAGGACGAGCTGCAGGCGACCGGGAACTACCTGCGCGTGCGCGCCTGTGACGAGCTGCCGGAGGCCGAAGGTGGCCGAGTGTTCGCCGGCGCCGAGCACGGCGCCGCGGTCAGCGTCGTGATGATCGACGCCGGGCCAGCAGATCAGCGTGAGTCGCACACGCACCCGGTCGAGGAGGTCGTCGTCGTGCAGCAGGGCGCGGCGACCTTCTTCCTCGCAGCGCAGCAGGCGCGAATTGTGCGAGCGGGTGAGGTCCTCCGGGTCCCGGCCGGCGTCCCGCACCGATGGGTTGTCGCGGGCGACAGCCGGCTGCGGGCCGTCGCCCTGTACGGCGCAGCTGAGATCGTCACCTCCCCGGCGTAGGCGGTCCCGGTCGCCACGCGCCCTCACCCAGGATTGGCTGACCGGACACCTGCTCCGGGTCCCGGGACGCATCGACGAAGCGCACGGACGGCTGACCCTCATGGCGCGGCAGCCGTCCCGCGTCGTGAATTCGGCGACACCGGGCGGCGTCGCTCGTGGACGACCGGCAACGAACTCCGTACGCCGGACGCCAGGGTCGAAGGTTGTGGCGCAGCTGAGCGTTGAGATCGATCGCTCCGTCGACGACGTCAGGCCTGATCTCCGCATACAGCCGGTGGATCCGGGCGCTGGGAAGCCCACGTTCTTGCAACGCTGCGGGCACCTGCGACTCAAGCCGAGCGTGAAGGACACGCGGGGCGCCCCAAGCTTGCGCGCCCGGTCGCGCCCGGTCAAGAGCGGCACGCCCGAACAGGCGGCGGCCCGGTCTGCCGGGCATCCGCCCGGCTGCTCGATCGTGGTCTACACCCATTGGATCGCGTAGTTGAAAAGCGCCCGCGCGTCTGCAGCGGCCGTCGGTCAGAACGTCAGGCCAGCGCCGCTCACCGGACCTGACCGCTGACCGGTCCAGCTCCGGGTCTCGCCATCCCCATCCCGATGCGCAGCTGGTCAGGCCGGCTCGTGGACGATCAGCACCGGGACGTCAGAGTGGCGCATCACCTCGGTGGCGACGCTCCCGAAGAGATGGCCGGTGACAGCGCCGCGCCGGTGGGTGCCGAGCACGATCAGTGAGGCTCCGCGCCCCTTGGCGACGTTCACGATCCCCTGCCAGGTCGGCATCTCCTCGACCACCACGCTCTCCGAGCGGAAACCGGCGGCGTCGGCCAACTCGGCTCCGCGCTGCGCGGTCTCCTGGGCCGCGGCCTTGACCGCCCTGGCGTCGTCAGCGTCGATGTGCTGCCCATCGGCCAGGTGGAAGCCGACCGCGGCCGGCCCCCAGGCGCAGACCACGATCGCGTGACGGCCCGGCGCCAGCTGCCCGGCGGCGCGCTCGATCGCGAGCTCCGCCCGGTCTGAGCCGTCGTAGGCGATCAGCACCGGGCCGCTGGCGGCGCCGTTGCCGACC
>JAJZDA010000037.1 GCA_021851525.1 Actinomycetes bacterium
GGCTGGGCGCACCGGCCGGGACGGCGCGCCCACCCGCCGTGCGCCGGCGAGCGCCCGGCGGCAGGAACCGGCACGCGGCGGGCGAAGTCCGCTGCATGCAAATGACCCAAGCGACAGTCGGTGACACGCCAGAGTTGGAGATCGCGCTGCTGCGCCGCGGACTCGGCCAGCGCGGTGGAGCGGTCGAGCGCTGCGGTGCCTGTGAGCGCGCGATGCTGATCGGTGAGCGGGCTTACGAGTACGCCTCCGGTGATCTCCGCTGCGAGCTGTGCCGTGATCGTCGCCGTGAGGACGAGGTGCAGAGCCACGTCGTCCATGGCCCAGCATTCGGCAACTCCATCCGCGTGATCGACGCGCGTCCGCACAGGCGCTCCGCCGCGGGCCGCTGAGGGTGCCGGCGGCCGTCGCGGCGCGCACGCAGGTGGCCGGGGCGTCATCTTGCCGAGCGGCCAGATAAATTGCGGGTTGCTTTGGATCCGATCACCGTGACAACCAACATCGCCCTGCCGCGCGAGCAGGTCTTCGAATATCTGGCCGATATCGCCAACCACGCCGAGTTCACCGACCATTACCTGGTCGACTGGCGGCTCACCCGCGAGAACTCGTTCGGAGCCGGCGCGGGCGCGCGCTTCCGCGTCAAGGCTCCGTTCAACCGCTTCTCCTGGGCGGACGTGACGCTCGCGGAGGTCCAGGCTCCTTTCAAGATCGTGGAGCGTGGGCGTGGGGGCAAGTTCAACCGCATCAAGATGCTCGGGACCTATGAGATCTTCGAGCGACATGCGGGGATGTCGGAGGTCCAGTACACGTTCGAGACCGATGCCCGCGTACCGTCGGACAGGCTCGCCGAGATCCTCGGCGGGCGCAGCTGGACACGCCGCAAGGCGAAGAAGGCGATGAAGCGCCTGCGCGGCATCCTCGAAGAGGGCCGTGGCCGCGGCACCAGACCGTCCGTCGCCGCCCGATGACCTCTTTGACGGTTAGACTGTCGCGCGTCTTGAAGCTCGCCGATCTCAAGCTACCCAAGCGTCCCCGCGCGGTGCTCGCCCTTGGTGTGCTGGCGCTGGCGGTGGCCGGCTGCGGACGCACCACGCTCACCGGCGTCACCCAGGACCAGCTCTCCGCCGGGGCGGAGCCGTACTTCAACGTCGGCCCGGTCACCTACCAGGTGCAGATCTCCCGTGCCCTGAACCCGTTCGACAGCGAGGACGTGCAGTACCTGGCCGGCGTGAAGGGGGCTCAGAACCTGGCTCCCAACCAGCTCTGGTACGGAGTCTTCCTGTGGGCCAAGAACCAGTCCGGGAAGCTGCAGCGCAGCGTGAGCCGCTTCGAGCTCGAGGATTCCTCCGGCCGGATCTACCAGCCGACGCCGCTGAACCCGTCGATCAACCCTTACGCGTGGACCTCACAGGTGCTCTCGCAGAACGAGATCCAGCCGGCGCTGGACACCACCGCCGGTGACGGGCCGACGGGCGGCGAGGTGATCCTCTTCAAGGTTGATCAGAGCATCTACTCCAACCGTCCGTTGACGCTGCTGATCTTCGCGCCCGGCTCGACCAAGCCCTCGCGGGTTTCGCTGGATCTCTGAGCCGGTTGGGCTTCGCGCCCGGCTCGACCAAGCCCTCGCGGGTTTCGCTGGATCTCTGAGCCGGTTGGGCTGCGCTCCCGGCTCGACCGGGCCCTCACGGATTTCGCTGGACCTCTGAGCCGGCCGGTGGGGGGTGCCGGCGCCGGCCGGCCTTGGCCGGCGCCCTGATCAGGCGCCCTGCAGCGCGTCAACCAGCAGCTGCCTGACAACCGGCGCGGCTGTCGCCCCGCCGTAACCGGCGTTGGGGAAGAGGGCGCAGACCACGACCTTGGGGTTGGGCACCGGCGCGTATGCCACGAACCAGGCGTCCACGCCCTTGGTGTCGTTGCGCTTCCCGAACGTGTTCACGAGCTCAGCGGTGCCGGTCTTGCCTGCGACGGTCACCCCCGGGATCTGAGCCTGGGTACCGGTTCCGTAGCGGACCACGGCCTCCATCATCTGCTGGATCTCGCCGGCGATGGTGGGGGACGTGACGTGCACGAAGCGCGGTGGCGCCTGCTGGTCGAAGCTCGGCAGCGGACGCTCGCCGCCGTTGGCGATCGTCGCCGCCGCGTCAGCCATCCCGAGGGTTGTCGCCTGCACCACGCCCTGTCCGATCGCGGACGCGCCGATCGCCACAGGCCCGCCGATGGCTGCCGCGCTGGGGATCGTGCCGATCATCACGTTGGGGATGCCGCTGGGCGCGTCGAAACCGAAGCGCTGGGCCATCGCCACCAGGCGCGCGGCTCCGATCTGCACGCCCAGCGGCGCGAACGTGGTGTCGCAAGAGACCGCGAAGGCGTTGAGCAGCGTTCCACCGCACGACTCGCCAGCGGCGTTGTGCAGCCTGAAGCCATCGATGATCACGCTGCGGTGCACGGGATAGGTCGTGTTCAGCGTGGTCAACCCGGCCTGCAGCGCCGCGGCCGAGGTGATGATCTTGAAGGTCGATCCGGGCGGCTGCAGCCCAGTGAACGCGATCCCTGCCGCGGCGCGGATCGCGCCGGTGCTCGGATCGAGCACCGTCACGCCGGCGTACCGGCCGCCCAGGGCGCTGATCGCATCCTGCTCGAGCGTCGGATCGACGGTGGTCCGCACCGTGCTCCCGTTCACCGGCGCGACGCGTGCCAGCACACGCCTGCCGGCCAGCAGCTCACCGCCAGGGCGTCCGGCCAGGCGGGCCTGGAAGATCTGCTCGAGGCCGTCCTGTCCGACCCGCGCGTCCGGCGGGTAGCCCTGCGCCTCATAGCTGGCCATCTGGGCCTTGGGGATCGGCCCGAGCGTGCCGACCAGCTCAGCCGCGACCTGGGGAAGTGCGCTCGCCAGCGTGCTGCCGGAGGCGAGCAGCTGCCCGTTGGCGGTCAGCAGGCTGCCGCGCTGACCGAGCAGCGCCTGCCGCGAAAGGCTCTGCCCGCCGCTCAGGCCGGGGAACAGCAGCGAGCTGGAGAACCGCACGCCGGCGGTGGTGCCGCTCACCTGCAGCGGGATCCGCAGGAGCTCATCGAAACTTCCAAAGACGCGCGTGTGGACCGCAATCGACTCACGCGCGAGCCCGTGGTGGATCGCCAGCAGGCGCAGGGGTTGGGTGGATGCCAGCGTCGCGGTGCGCGCCGCAGCCTGAAGCTCGGCGGCGAACTGTTGCTCGCTGAGCGCGCGCCGCGAGCGGGCGTCAAGGAGCGCGTACATCTGCCCGTAGCGGTCGTGCGTCCATGCCGTCACAAAGCGCCTGGCGGTGGCCCGCAGATCGGGGCTGCGAGTCAACCGGTAAACGGCGAAACCGGCGCCGCCGATCAGGATCAGGAGCAGCGGCAGAGCCAGCCAGGCCACGCGGCGGCGCCCGCGCTCACGGCGCTCGCGTCGACGCGCGGCCGAGCGTGAGCCGGTGCGGCTGGCGTCACGGCGTCGCGCGTCGCGGCTGCGGCTCTTGCTGCCGCTTGCGTTGTGGCGCTCGGGCGAGATACCAGAAAGGTAGAAGATGGCGGCCCCCATCTCTAATCTCAGCGCGGCATGAATCCAGCCGATTGGGTGATCCTTGCGATCGTCATCCTGATGGCGCTGCAGGGATACGCCCGCGGTTTCCTCGTCGGGGTGGCGTCGCTCGCCGGCTTCGTGATCGGCGCGCTGATCGGTGGACGGCTCGCGCCGCTGCTGCTCTCGCAGGGGGCGCGCTCGCCATACGCGCCGCTCTTCGCGCTCGCGGGGGCGCTGCTGTTGGGGGCCATGTTCGGCGGGCTGCTCGAGGGTGTGGCGCGCCGCATGCGGCGGTTGGTCTGGTTCCCGCCGCTGCGGATCTTCGACGGCCTGGCGGGCGCGCTGCTCGGCGCCGCTGTCGGCTTCGGGCTGGCCTGGGTGGCGGGCGCGGCGCTGCTGCAGGCGGCCAGCGCCTTCAACCTCCCGCAGGGCATCCGCGCGGACCTGCGCGGCTCCTCGATCCTGCGCGCGCTGGACAGCGCGCTGCCGCCGTCAGGTCCGATCCTCAACGCCCTGGGGCGTGTCGACCCGCTTCCGATTGTCACCGGGCGCGTGGCCGCGGTCCCGGCGCCGGACCCGGGCATCGTCTCCGCCAGCGGTGTGCTGGCGGCGCGCGCGTCGGTCGTGCGCGTGATCGGCACAGCCTGCGGTCTGGGGATCGAGGGCAGCGGCTGGGTGATCGCTCCGGACCTGGTGATGACCAACGCTCACGTGGTCGCGGGGGAGAGCGCCACGCTGGTGCAGGTCAGGGGCCGCGCGGTTGAGCTTCCGGCCAGGGCCGTGGTCTTTGACCCTCACAACGACGTCGCGCTGCTGCGCGTGACGGGGCTGGGCCTGCCTGCCCTGGCGCTCGCTGCCAACCCGGCTGCCGGCCAATCGGGCGCGATCCTCGGATACCCGCTGGACGGGCCGTTCGACGCTCAGCCGGGGCGCCTGGGACAGACGCAGTTCACCGCCACCCAGGACGCCTACGGGCGCCCGACCGTGCGCGAGATCAGCTCGCTGCGCGGCCTCGTGCGGCCCGGCAACTCCGGCGGGCCGCTGGTGGACGCCGCGGGAGCGGTGCTCGCAACGGTCTTTGCACAGGTCACCAACGCGCCGCCCGGTGAACCTGGGGGCTTCGCGATCCCGGACAGCGTGGCCCGAACGGAGCTGGACAGGGCGCAGCAGGCCCAGGGCTTCGTCGGGACCGGCGGTTGCGCGAGCTGAGCGCGGGGCGCCCATCACACAGGTGCGCTTGACATGCCGCTATGGTGCTGGCGGCAATGAGCAAGACGCTGGTGATCGCAGAGAAGCCGTCGGTGGGGCGCGACCTGATCAAGGTCCTGCCCGGCGCGTTCACCAAGGGCGAGGGCTTTCTCGAGGGTCCGGAACACGTCGTCACCTGGGCTGTGGGCCACCTCGTGCAGCTAGCCGATCCGGATGAGTACGACGCCAAGTTCGCCAAGTGGCGCATGCAGGATCTGCCGATCGTGCCGCCCAAGTTCAAGCTCGTGGTGCGCGACGAGCGCTCAAAGAAGCAGATGACGGTCGTCAAGCGCGCGCTGGACCGTGATGACGTCGGGCTCGTGATCAACGCGTGCGACGCCGGCCGTGAGGGTGAGCTGATCTTCGCCTACCTGTACGAGAAGGCCGGCAGCAAGCTCCCCGTCGAGCGGCTGTGGCTCAACTCGATGACCACCTCGGCGATCCGCGACGCGTTCTCCGCGCTGCGCCCGGCGGCGGAGTTCCACACACTGGAGGAGGCTGCGCGCTCACGCTCAGAGGCAGACTGGATAGTCGGCATGAACGCCACCCGCGCCGCGACGATCCGCCTGCGCTCATCGTTCGACGGTGCCGTCTCACTCGGGCGCGTGCAGACCCCGACGCTTGCGATCCTCGCCCGCCGCGAAGTTGAGATCCGGGGGTTCAAGCCCGAGCCCTACTGGGTTGTGGACGCGCGTTTCCTGGCACTTCCTGAGGAACCGCGGCGAGCCTACGACGGCCGCTTCCACGCCGGCGCCAACCCGCGGATCGCCAGCGAGCAGGAGGCCGCCGCGGTGGTTGCCGCCTGTGAGGGCCAGGCCGGCGCCATCACCAAGGTGAGCAAGTCCGAGCGGCGCGAGCGCGCGCCGCTGCTGTATGACCTCACCTCCCTGCAGCGCGACGCCTCACGGCGCTTCGGCTTCACCGCCAGGCGCACGCTGTCGGCGGCTCAGTCGCTGTATGAGGAGCACAAGGCGCTCACCTACCCGCGCACCAACTCACGCTTCATCACCAGCGACATGATCCCCGAGATCAAGCCGATCGCCGAGCTGGTCGGCGGGCAGGCCGAGTACGCGGCAGCTGCCGCGTACGTCCGCGGGCTCGACATGCTGCCGCTCGGTCGCGTGGTCAACAATGAGAAGGTCACAGACCACCACGCGATCATCCCGACCCTCGCTGAGCGTCATCCGGTCGAGAAGATGGATGACGATGAGCGTCGCGTCTACGACATGGTCGTGCGGCGTTTCCTGGCGGTCTTCCACCCGGAGGCCGTGTTCGAGAACACCCGCGTGGAGACGACCGTCGCGGAGCACGTCTTCCGCACGCGCGGCAAGCTGCTGTTGGTGCCGGGCTGGCGTGGGGTCTACGGTGAGACTGCGGACGCCGAGGCCGAGGAGGACGATGAGGGCGCGGAGCAGCAGCTTCCGCGCCTGGAGCAGGGGGAGTCGGCGCTGGTCCACCGGATCCGCTTCGACGCCAAGGAGACCAAGCCGCCACGCCGCTACAGCGACGGTTCGCTGCTGGAGGCGATGGAGACCGCCGGCAAGCTCGTCGACGACGACGAGGTGCGCGAGGCGATGAAGGACTCCGGGATCGGCACGCCCGCGACGCGTGCCGCGATCATCGAGCGCCTGATCCAGGTTGGGTACGTCGAGCGTGACGCGCGCGCGCTGGTGGTGACCGAGAAGGGCCTCAACGTGATCCGCCTGCTGGGTGACCACGCCCTCACCTCACCGAGCCTGACCGGCGAGTGGGAGCAGCGGCTGGCCAAGATCGAAACCGGTCAGGACACGCGCGCGGCGTTCATGGCCGACATCGTCGGCTTCGCCAGGCAGACCGTCGAGCAGCTCGACACCACGCTCAAGGATGTCCGCATCCCCAAGGCCAACCTCGGGCCATGCCCGGTCTGCGGGCAGGACATCCTCGAGAACCGCAAGGGCTTCTCCTGCTGGTCGCGCACGGACCCCGGCTGCGGTTTCGTGATCTGGAAGGCCAAGGCCGGCAAGCAGCTCACGGTGGGGCTCGCCCGCGAGCTGATCCGCACCGGTCGCACCGAGCGCCCGGTGACCGGGTTCAAGAGCCGCGCCGGCAAGAGCTTCCGCTCGCGCCTCGCGCTCGTGCAGGGCGAGGACGGCCGCTGGCGGGTGGAGTTCGACGAGCCCTGGGCTCGGGAGGGCGCCAAGCCGCCGGAGGCGGAGGGCGAGGGCGCTGAGACGGCGGCCGCCGCCCCGCAGGAGCCGGGCGAGCTGCGCACGCAGGCCGCGTAGCCCGCATCTCCCCGCCCCGCAGGAGCCTGGCGAGCTGCGGACGCAGGCCGCGTAGCCCGCATCTCCCCGCCCCGCAGGAGCCGGGGGAGCTGCGGGACGCAGGCCGCACGGCCCGGACCGCGCAGCGGTTGGGATCAGCGCAGCGGGAGGTCTATCTCGACGCGTGCGCCGTGCGGCTGGGCGTCGGTGGCGCGCACGCGCCCGCCGTGGGCCTCAACGATCGCCAGCACGATCGAGAGCCCCAGGCCGGCCCCGCCCTCGGCGCGGGTGCGCGCCGGGTCCAGACGGTAGAAGCGCTCAAAGACGCGCTCGCGGGCCGCCGCCGGGATCCCGGGGCCGTCGTCACTGACGGCCAGGCGAACGACGTTCACGCCTGGCTGCGTGACGTCGATCCGCACCAGCCCGTCGGGGCCGCTGGTGTGCGCAATCGCGTTGCGAGCGAGGTTGCGCAGCGCTTGCGCCAGGCGGTCCGGGTCCACACGGACCTCAATCGCGGCCACCTCACCGACGACGAAGTCACGCTCGGCGGTGAGGCTCAGGCCGTCCCAGAGATCGTTGATGAAATCCGGCAGGTAGATCGTCTCCAGGTGCAGGAAGTCAGCCTGTCCGGTCTGGGCCAGCAGCAGCATCTCATCGACCATGCGGCTGAGTCGCGCCACCTCCGCCTGGATGATGCGCTCGGTGCGCTGCACGTCCGCGTGACTGATCGACTCGTCCTGAGCCAGGAGCTCGAGCTGGCCGCGCACGACGGTCAGCGGCGTGCGCAGCTCATGGGAGGCGTCCGCGACGAACTCACGTTGGGCCGCAAAGCCCCGTTCCAGGCGGTCGAGCATGTGGTTGAAGGCGTCGCCGAGCACCTGCAGCTCACGGATCGCGCCCTCCTCCATCTCCATCCGCGGGGTCAGATCGCCGGCGTCGATCTGCGCGGCCACGCCGGCCGCGCGGCGCACCGGCTGGGACATGCGCGCACCGATCAGGTAGGCCGCCAGGACCGCGATAGCGAGCGCCAGGCCGCCCGCCAGCGCGAAGGAGCCGGCGACGCCGTGGCGGGCGGTGTCCACGGCCGACAGCGGCTCGGCGGCGCCGACGTAACCCGTGTAGGAGCGCAGGTGCACGCGCTGCTCGTAGACCCTCAGGCGGCCGATGTCCGGGGCCTGCTGGGTGGTGAAGCCGACATGCGGCGTGCGCAGCGCGCTGCCGGCGGCGTTCTCCTGCGCCTGCTTGCCGGCCGCCTCGCCGTCGTCCCCGCTGCCGGCGCCGAACAGCTCGGGCTGGTTGCTGGCGAAGCCCACGCCGGGAGCGATGTAGAAGAGCAGCGCCGGTGAGTTGCCGTACGGCTGGCCCGCCAGGTAGGTGCGCGCGACCAGCAGCGTCCCCTCGCCACTGGGGTCGCGGTCATCAGCCAGGGCGCGCGTCATCTGGATCGCGGCTCCCTGGATTGTGCGGTCAATCTGGCTGCGGACGACCAGGCCGGCCTGGTGGTAGACCACGGCGAACGCGAGCGCCACGGTCAGCACCATCATCGTGCCGACGGCCAGCGCCAACCGCCCCCCGAGCCCGATCTGGCCGAGCCTGCGCCTCAAATGCGCTCCTCATCGAAGCGGTAGCCGACCGAGCGCACGGTGACGATCGGTGAGCGCCCGTTTGGCGCTCCGAGCTTGCGCCTCAGGTAGCCGATGTAGACCTCGACGATGTTGGTCTCCGGGTCATGCTCATAACCCCACACCCCGCGCAGGATCTGGCTGCGGGTGAGCACCTGCGGGCGGTTCTGGACGAGGAACAGCAGCAGGTCGAACTCCGTGGTGGACAGGCGCACCGGCTCATCGCGGATCAGCACCCGACGGTTGACGAGCTCGATCGCGAGGTTGCCGGCCCGCAGCTGTGCGCTCTCCTGGCTGCGGGTGCGCAGCTGTGCACGGACGCGCGCGGCAAGCTCCGCCACTGAGAACGGCTTCACCATGTAGTCGACGGCGCCGGCGTCGAGTCCCGCGATCCGATCCTCGAGCTCGCCGCGGGCGGTCAACACGATCACCGGCAGGTCAGGTCGCTGGGCGTGCAGGCGCGAGAGCACCTCGGCGCCGGCCAGCTTCGGCAGCATCATGTCGAGCACAACCAGCTCCACGTCCTCCTGCAGCGCGCGTGCCAGCCCGGACGCGCCGTCCGTGGCGGAGGTCACCTCGAACCCCTGGATCCGCAGCCCCCGCTCGACGAAGTCGACGATCCCCGGTTCATCTTCGACCACCAGGATCATTGGCTCGATCATATGCTGCGCGCGCTCAGGGCCGCGCCGTCTTACACCGTTCTGATCGCTTTGCGACGGAATTCTGACGTGGGTCCTAAGGCCCTCTTACCTGAGGCCACGAGACTCGGCTCCATGGTTCTCTCTCCCGACCAACCGGCCAGTGCGAGCGGGCCGCCGGCGTGCCAGTGCGGCGCTCATGCCCGGCGCGGCGGCCGCCCGCTCACGCTGTCCGCCGGCTGCGCACAGCCGGGCAGCCGGTCCCCTCTCCGCCCCCACCCGCGAGGTTCAGATGCCCAAGCGAACTGACAAGAGCAGGGCCAGACAGGTCCGTGCCGTGAAGACCCGGGACGTGGCGCTCACGCGCCTGCGTCTGATGAACCGCTCGCTCGCCGTGGGCACCCTGCTGGCGACCGGTGCGCTGATCGAGGTGGTGGCCCAGATCCCGTTCACGCACTCGAGTGCCACCAGCAGGAGCACGAGCTCCCCGGCGCTGGCCACGGCCGCGAGCGCGGGCACCGCCACCACCGCCACCAGCGCCACCACCGCGACCGGCGCCGGCTCGCCCAGTTCCGCAGGCTCCGGCGCGGGCAGCTCGGGCAACAGCGCCTCAACCAGCTCATCGCTGAGCACCGCGTCGGCGCCCACGAGCTCGAGCGGCTCCGGCGCGACCGTCGTCTCGGGGGGGTCGTGATGGCCGCCACGCACACGCACACGCGCGCGGCCGGCGGGCCGGCGCGGGAGACTCTCCCAGATGCGGCCGGCGCCGCGGTCTGGGAGGCGCTTGGCACCACCGCGGTGCTGCACGTCAGCCGGCCACAGGCGCTCGCCCGGGCCCGTGAGATCCTCGCCGCTGAGCTCGAGGCGATCGACCTGACCGCCAGCCGCTTCCGGGAGGACTCGGAGCTTGAGCGCGTCAACGCGCGGGCCGGCACGCTGACCGCGGTGAGCGCCGCCCTGCATGAGGCGCTGAGCGTGGCGTTGCGCGCGGCGCGACTGTCCGCCGGGCTGGTTGACCCGACGATCGGCGTGGCGCTGATCGAGGCCGGCTATGACCGCGACCGCAGCGCGCTGACCCCGTTGCGCGCCGGCTCACGAGCGCAGCACACGGAGACCGCGCCCGAGGTTGCGCAGCGCCGCCCCAGCTGGTGGGAGGTGCGACTGATAGCTGCGACCGCGCAGACCGAGGCGGCGGTGCTGCTGCCGCGCGGCATGCGCCTCGATCTCGGAGCCACGGCCAAGGCGCTGGCCGCCGACCGTGCCGCGGCACGGATCGCGCAGGCCACCGGCGCCGGCACGCTGGTCTCGCTCGGTGGCGACATCGCCACCGCCGGCGAGCCCCCGGCCGGTGGCTGGCAGGTCCACGTCACCGACGACCATCGCAGCGGCCCCGACGCCGTCGGCCAGACTGTCACAGTCTCCGGCGGCGCGCTCGCCACCTCCAGCACCACGGTGCTGCGCTGGCTGCACGCCGGGCGGCCGATGCACCACATCATCGACCCCCGAACCGGTCGGCCGGCGGCCGGACCGTGGCGCACGGTCAGCGTCACCGCGGGCAGCTGCGTGGACGCCAACACCGCCAGCACCGCCGCGATCCTGCTGGGTGAGGCGGCGCCCGCGTGGCTCGAGCAGCGCGCGCTGCCCGCGCGGCTGGTCTCGCATGCGGGTCACGTGACGACGGTCGCCGGCTGGCCCGCGGAGCAGCGATGCTGACGCTCGCCGCGGCCGGCCACCCGGCGATCTACTGGTACATGACCCGTGCCACCGGGGTGGTCGCGCTCTGCCTGCTGACGCTCACCGTCGTGCTCGGCGTGGCCAACGTCTCGCGCTTCGCGTCCGAGCGCTGGCCGCGCTTTGTGATCGATGGCGTGCACCGGCGCGTGGCACTGCTGAGCGTCGCGTTCCTGCTGACGCACATCATCACCACGATCCTCGACGGCTACGTGCCGATCCGCTGGCTGGACGCGCTGGTGCCCTTCCAGAGCGGCTACCGCACGCTCTGGGTGGGGCTCGGCACGGTCGCCTTCGACATGCTGCTGGCACTGATCGTGACGAGCCTCGTGCGGGCACGACTCGGGTATCGCGGCTGGCGGGCAGTGCACTGGCTGGCCTACGCCTGCTGGCCGGTGGCGGTGCTGCACGGTGCCGGGACCGGGACGGACTTCAGGCAGCCCTGGATGTTCGCGATCGACGCGGCCTGCGTGCTGGCGGTGCTCGGCGCGGTGGGCGTGCGGCTGTCCGGTGCGAACCTGCAATCCACAACGGGAGCCCTGAGATGAGCCACAGTGAGAGCGCGATGCCGCGGCTCTTGGCCGGTGTGTCCGGCGCGCGGCCCGTGGACCACGCGCAGCACCTGCGCCTGCACGGGGCGCTGCCCGAGTCTCTGCCGGGTTTGATCGATCAGCTCGCGCGCGCCGGCCTGCGCGGGCACGGCGGCGGCGGCTTCCCGTTCGCACGCAAGCTCGAGGCCGTCTCCGGGCGCCGGGGGCGCCCGATCGTTGTGGTCAACGCCACCGAGGGGGAGCCGCTCAGCGCCAAGGACAAGCTGCTGCTGACTCACACGCCGCACCTGGTGATCGACGGTGCGCTGGCGGCCGCCGCGGTGCTCGGCGCGCGTGAGGTTGTGATCGCCGCCGAGTCAGGCGCCGCCGTGGCAGCCGTGGACAGCGCCTTGGCGCAACGTCCCAGGGGGCGGCGCGAGCGCGTTGAGGTGAGCGTGCAGATGGTCTCGGGGGGCTACCTGGCAGGCCAGGAGACGGCGCTGATCGCCGCGCTGTCGGGGCGCGAGGCGCTGCCCATGCTGACCCCGCCCTATCCCTTCGAACGCGGGCTCCGCGGCCGCCCGACCCTGGTCAGCAACGCTGAGACCTACGCTCAGGCGGCGCTCATCGCCCGGCACGGCGCCAGCTGGTTTCGGGCGCTTGGAACGGCGCAGAGCCCCGGCACGCGGCTGATCACGCTCAGCGGGGCGGTGTCCCGGCCGGGTGTCATAGAGGTTGCGGGCGGCAGCTCAATCGCGGCCGCGCTGCTGGCCGCCGGCGGCGCCAGCGAGCCGCTGCAGGGCATCCTGCTCGGCGGATACGCCGGCGTGTGGGCCGGGCCGGAGGCACAATCCTGGCAGCTCGGCGAGTCTGAGCTGCGCGCCCGGGGCGCGACGCTCGGGCCGGGGATCGTGCACGTCCTGGGCAGCTCCGGCTGCCCCGTGGACAGCACCGCGCACGCCGTGCGCTGGCTCCATGAGGAGAGCGCCGGCCAGTGCGGGCCATGCGTCAACGGCCTTGACGCGATCGCCTGCTCGCTCGAGGAGCTGCGCGGCGACGGCGACCGCTCGGGCGCGTTCGCGCACCTCGAGCGCTGGTGTTCGCTGATCACGCGGCGCGGGGCCTGCGCGCTGCCGGACGGCGCCGCCCGCCTGGTCACCAGCGCGCTGCGCAGCCACCGGGCGGCGTTTGAGCAACACGCCCGGTACGGCGGCTGCGAGGCATGCGCGGGACGCTCGGGCGTGCGCGCCGCGCGCCAGCGGGCGGGGGTGGCGGCATGAGTGAGCTGCGCATCGATCCGATCAGCTGCGTGGCGCACGGCATGTGCGCGGAGCTGCTGCCGGAGCGCATCTGGCTGGACGACTGGGGCTACCCGGTGCTCGACGCTGAGCCGCTCACCCCGGAGCTCGAGGCGCACGCGCGGCGTGCGGCGGCGGCCTGCCCGGTGTTTGCGCTGCGGCTGCAGCGGGGGTCGCGGCCAGCGGGCCGCGACCCCCGTGGGTCGGTGGGCCGTGAGCGCACCGACTCCGGTCTGACACGGGCATGACAGGTTCATGAGAGAACTCTCACGGGCGGACTAGCAGGTCTTTAATCCCCGTTACAAAACTCATTCTCATGGCCGTGACAGAACCCCTCGCTCTCACCGGTAGGCGCCAGCGGCGCTCCGTGCGCCAGCGCCTGCTCGGCGGCGGCACCGCTGGCAACGAACAGCTGACCGCCGTCGTGGCGGTGATCCTCCTGCTGCTCTTCGCCGCGCTGGGACTGACCATCCTGCAGATCGGGCCGCTGATCTGGCTGCACCTCTTCCTCGGCGTGCTGCTGGTCGGTCCGGTGGCGCTGAAGATAGCCAGCACCGGTTACCGCTTCACCCGCTACTACACCGCGTCGCGTGAGTACCGGCGCAAGGGACCGCCGCACCCGCTGATGCGCCTGCTCGGCCCGGTTGTCGTGCTGAGCACGTTCGGCGTGTTCTTCTCCGGGCTGCTCTTGCTGATCGACGGGCCGAAGGTCAACAACCTGGTCCGCGTGGCGCACAAGGGAACCTTCATCATCTGGTTCGGCGCGGTGGCACTGCACGTGCTGGGCCATCTCGCGGAGCTGCCCAGCGCGCTGAAGGCGGTCAGCCAGGAGCGCGGGGCGCGCAGGCCGCTGCCCGGCAGCAGCGGACGCACACTGGCCGTGCTGCTCTCGCTGGCCGCGGGCGCGGTGCTCGTGGTGCTGTTCCTGCCGGACTTCCATCCCTGGAGCGTGGCCTACGGGTCAGGCGGGATCTTCTCCCACGGGCACTGATCCAGAGCATGTCCAACCGCGCCCAGAACGCTCGCGACGCCGCCCTGCTGAGGCTCTCGAACGTCAACCAGACGCTGACCATCGCAGCGGTGGTCGCGACCGCCGCGCTGGTGGAGGTCGTCTCCCACATCCCCTTCAAGCACACGCAGGCGACCAGCGCCGCCGCGGCCAACGTCACCGCGGCCGGCTCGGCCGCGGGCGCCGTGAGCGCCGCCGGGAGCGGCTCGAGCGCGGGCAGCACTGCCGCAGGCGGCTCGGGCTCGGCGGGCTCCACCGCTGCGGGCGCCAACAGCTCCGGTTCGCTGAGCAGCGCGCCGCCGCCGGCCAGCGCCCCCGCGACGAGCGCGCCGGCGGCGCCGGTCGTGATCTCCGGAGGCTCCTGAGCGCATGTCACCGCTGATCGCGGACAGCTTCGCGGGCGGCACCGTCTGGGAGGCGCTCGGCACCACCGTGGTGCTGCACGTGACGGAGCCGCCCGCGCTGCGCCGGGCGACCCGGATCCTGCACGAGGAGATCGAGGCGATGGACCTGGTCGCCAGTCGCTTCCGGGCGGATTCGGAGCTCGCTCGCGTGAACGCGCGGGCCGGGGAGCTGACCGCCATCAGCGCGCGCATGTATGAGGCGCTGGCGGTTGCGCTGCGCGCCGCCAGGCTCACGGACGGCCTGCTCGACCCGAGCATCGGCGGCGATCTGCTGGCGGCCGGCTATGACCGCGACCGCTCGTTGCTCACACCCATCACCGGCGGCGAGCTGGCGCCCGGCCCCGGGCTCCCGGCCCGTGTGCGCCCGGATTGGCGGGAGATCCGGCTGATCAGCGTGAGCACCCATACGCGCGCCGCGGTGCTGCTCCCACAGGGGATGCTGATCGACCTGGGCGCGACAGCAAAGGCTTTGATTGCGGACCGGGCGGCTGCGGCCATCACAAAAGCAACCGGCGTAGGGGTGCTGGTCTCGCTTGGCGGAGATATCGCCACAGCGGGGCCGGCACCGGCCGGGGGCTGGCAGGTCCATGTCACAGACGACCACCGTGGCGGGCTGGAGTCACCCGGCCAGACGGTCGCGATCTCCGGCGCCGCACTGGCGACCTCGAGCACCACGACGCTGCGCTGGGCGTCAGCCGGGCGCGCGATGCACCACATCCTCGATCCCCGCAGCGGCCTTCCGGCGGTGAGCGCGTGGCGCACCGTCAGCGTCAGCGGCGGCAGTTGCGTGGACGCCAACACGGCCAGCACGGCCGCGATCCTGCTGGGCGCAGATGCCCCGCAGTGGCTTGCCGAGCGCTCGCTCCCGGCACGTCTGGTCGCGCACGACGGTGAGCTGACGACAGTGGCGGGGTGGCCACAGGAGGTCCGTTGCTAGCGCTGGCGGCGAGCAGCCACCCGGTGATCTACTGGTATCTGACGCGAGCAACCGGAATTGTCGCCCTGTGCCTGCTGACCTGCGCGGTGGTGCTCGGTGTGACCAACGTCTCGCGGTTCGCCTCGGAGCGCTGGCCGCGCTTCGTGATCGACGGTGTGCACCGTCGCGTGGCGCTGCTGAGCGTCGTCTTTCTCGCCATCCATGTCACCACGACGATCATGGATGGCTACGTGCCGGTCACGCTCTTCGACGTGCTCGTGCCGTTCCACTCGCCCTACCGGACCTTCTGGGTGGGGCTCGGGACGATCGCCTGTGACCTGCTGCTGGCGCTCGTGATCACCAGCCTGCTGCGCGTGCGGCTCGGCTACAACGCCTGGCGCAGCGTGCATTGGCTGGCCTACGCCTGCTGGCCGGTGGCGGTGCTGCACGGTGCCGGCACCGGGACCGACTTCCGGCAGCTGTGGATGTTCGCGATCGACGCGGCCTGCGTTCTGGCGGTGATCGGGGCGGTCGGCGTGCGGCTCTCGCTCGGCGGGGTCGGGGGATCCGCGGGGGCGTGGCGGTGAGCCTGCCCGCGCACGCGCTGCCGCGCCTGCTGGCGGGGTTCTCGCCGGACCGGCAGATGTCGCTGGCGGAGCACGTGCACGTGCACGGCGCGCTGCCGGCCGGTGATCGCGGTCTGCGCCAGGAGCTCAGCCGTTCGGGGCTGCACGGCTGCGGCGGCGGCTCGTTCCCGTTCGCGCGCAAGCTGGACGCCGTGGCCGCGCGGCGCGGACGCCCGGTGGTTGTGGTCAACGGCAGCGAGGGTGAGCCGCTCAGCTGGAAGGACAAGCTGCTCCTGGGGCACCTCCCGCACCTGGTGCTCGACGGCGCCGTCGCCAGCGCCCGCGCGCTGGGCGCGCGTGAGATCGTCGTGGCGGTGGAGTCGACCGGGGCGGCGGGGGCCGTGCATCGCGCAATCAACGAGCGCGAGGGCGGCCGCCGCGAGGGTGTCTCACTGCGGGTCCAGGCTGTGCCGGCGAGCTACCTGACCGGCCAGGAGACGGCGCTGATCGCGGCGCTCTCCGGCCGCCCGCCGCTGCCGGCGATGACCCCGCCCTACCCGTTCGAGAAGGGACTC
The DNA here is from genome assembly GCA_021851525.1 of Actinomycetes bacterium. Taxonomy (GTDB): domain Bacteria; phylum Actinomycetota; class Thermoleophilia; order Solirubrobacterales; family Solirubrobacteraceae; genus Palsa-465. Next base: position 16,316 of record JAJZDA010000037.1, read on the forward strand.
GCGGGCCGCCCGACGCTGCTCAGCAACGCCGAGACCTACGCTCACGCGGGGTTGATCGCGCGCAACGGCGCCGACTGGTTCCGGGCACTGGGAACCCGTGAGAGCCCGGGCACGCGGCTGGTCACGGTGACCGGCGCGGTTGCCCACGCGGGCGTCATAGAGGTGGCCGGCGGAACTGAGGTGAAGGCCCTGCTGAGTGCCGCAGGGGGAATCACCGAGCCGGTCGTGGGGCTGCTGTTCGGGGGCTATGCGGGCATCTGGGCGGGGGTGCAGGCGCGTCACTGGCAGCTGGGCGAGGCTGAGCTGCGCAGCCACGGCGCGAGCCTCGGACCGGGGATCGTGTTGGTGCTGGGGCAGTCCAGCTGCCCGGTTTCCGAGACGGCCCGGGCGGCCCGCTGGCTCTCAGACCAGAGCGCCGGCCAGTGCGGGCCGTGCGTCAACGGCCTGGACGCGATCGCCGGCGCGCTCGAGCAGCTCTGTGACCGCGGCGACCACAGTGGTGCCTACACGCACCTGGAGCGCTGGTGCAGCCTCGTCAACCGGCGCGGCGCCTGCTCGCTGCCCGACGGCGCCGCCCGCTTTGTGATCACCGCGCTGCGGACCTTCCGGCCCGTGTTCAAGGACCACGCGCTGCACGGCCGCTGCGAGAGCTGCCATCAGCAGGGCGCCCGGCGCGCGCGCAGCCGCGAACGGCTGGTGCGGGTGTGAGCAAGCTGCGTGTGGATCCGATCCGGTGCACCGCGCACGGGATGTGCGCCGAGCTGCTGCCCGAGCGTGTCTGGCTCGATGACTGGGGGTACCCGGTGATCGACGGTGAGCCGCTGAGCGCGGACCTCGTCGAGCACGCGCGCCGTGCCGTGGCAGCCTGCCCCGTGCTGGCCCTGACGCTCGACCAGAGCTCGCGGCCCGCTGGCCGCGAGCCCCGCGCCGAAACGACGCGCCGTCGCTGACGCCGGTAGGCTGGCCGCATGGCTAGCGAATGGTTTGATGAGCTCGCGGAGTTCCTCCGCATCCCTTCGATCAGTGCCCAGCAGGAGCACGCCGCGGACGTTGTCCGGGCCGGCAACTGGGTCTGCGAGCTGATCCGCGCCGCGGGCGGCGACGCGCGGCTGGAGGACTGGAACGGCCAGCCGCTGGCGGTCGGCGAGCTGCGCGCCAGCCGCGACCCGGAGCGTGCGCCAACGGTCATCTGCTATGGCCACTTCGACGTTCAGCCGGCCGACCCGCTCGAGCTCTGGCACTCGCGGCCGTTCGAGCCCGAGATCCGCGACGGGCACCTCTACGCGCGCGGTGTGGCCGATGACAAGGGCCAGCTGTACCTGCTGCTGTGCGCGGCCCGTGAGCTGGCGGCGGCCGGCGAGCTGCCGGTCAACGTGCGCTTCGCCTGCGACGGTGAGGAGGAGACCGGTGGGCATTCGATTGTCGAGTTCATCGAGGCCGACGCGCGTGGCGCGGACGCCGCCGTGATCTTCGACAGCGGCATGATCCGCAGGGGGCTCCCGGCGTTCAACATCGCCACCCGCGGCCTGGTGTACTTCCATGTGGAGCTGAGCACCGGCGCGCGCGACCTGCACTCCGGGATGTTCGGCGGCGCCGCGCTCAACGCGGCGCACGCGCTGATCCACACGCTCGCGCAGCTGATCGCCGCCGACGGTCGCCTCGCGCAGGATCTGCGTGCCGGGATCATCCCGCCGAGCGCGCAGGAGCTCGAGGATTGGAAGCAGCTGCCGGCCGGGGAGCTGGAGCTCTCCGAGCAGGGGGCGCGGCCCGCCGACCCGCTCGCCGCCCAGGAGTTCTACCTGCGGACCTGCGCTGAGCCGGCACTTGACGTCAACGGGATTGAGAGCGGATCGCCGCACGTGCAGAAGACCGTGCTGCCGGTCCGCGCCGCGGCCAACGTCTCGGTGCGCCTGGCGCCGGGCCAGCAGGTGCAGGTGATCGCCGAGGCGTTTGAGCGGCTGCTGCGCGAGGCGGCGCCCGAGGGGGCTGAGCTCTCGGTGCAGCTGCTCTCATCCTCCCCGGCCGGGGTCGTGCCCCCGGACGCCGACGCCATCCGCCTCGGTCAGGACGCCTTCCAGCAGGTGCTGGGGGTGCGCCCGGCGCTGATCCGCACAGGCGGCACGCTGCCGATCGTGGCAGCCTTCGCGCAACGTGAGATCCCGACGATCATCTCCGGGTTCTCGCTCCCCGATGCGAACATCCATGCGCCCAATGAGAACCTCCCGGCCGAGTACATACCGCTCGGGATCGAGACCGCCAAGGCGCTCTTCCGGGAGCTTGGAAGGCTGTAATAGGCGGCCATGCCGCTGACGCTCGTACTGGGGCCGGCCAACTCCGCCAAGGCGCGGGCGGTTCTTGGCGCGTACGCGCTGGCGGCGCAGCGCGGGGCGCTGCTCGTGGTGCCCACGGCCGCGGACGCCAGCCATTACGACCGTGAGCTGGCGCAGAGCGCCGCGGGCGGGTTGACGCTGGGTCGGGCGCTCACGTTCCCGGCGCTGATCGACGAGATTGCGCAGCGCACGGGCTTTGAGCGCGGGCGGTTGACGCCGCTGCAGCGCGAGCGGGTGCTGCGTCGCGTGATCGCGCAGACGCGGCTGCAGGCACTCGCCCAGTCGGCCGGCTCACCGGGCTTTGCGCGGGCCGCCGGCCACCTGTTCGCGGAGCTCGCCCAGGCGCGCGTCGCGCCGCGGCGCTTCACCACGGCGTTGCGCTCCTGGGCTGAGGGCGTCGGTGAGCGGTTCGCCTACGCGGTCGACCTCGCGACCCTCTACCGGTCTTACGTGCAGAGCGTCGAGGCCAGCGGCCTGCTGGACTCAGAGATGTTCTGTTGGGGGGCGCTGGACGCGCTGCGCGCGCACCCCGACCGCTGGCCCGGGACCGCCGTCTTCCTCTACGGCTTCGATGACTTCACGGCGATCGAGCTGGACGCGATCGAGACGCTCGCCCGCCAGGCCGGCGCGCAGGTCACGGTCTCCCTCACCTATGAGCCCGGGCGTCCCGCGCTGGCGGCGCGCGCGAGCGTCGTGGAGGAGCTGCGCCAGCAGGCGCAGCTGGTCACCGAGCTGCCGCCGCTGGACGATTACTACGCGCCCGCCTCCCGCAACGCGCTTCACCATCTGGAGCGCAACCTGTTTGAGCCGGACCCGCCGAGCGTCGACCCCGCAGACGCGGCGCAGCTGCTGGAGGCCGGCGGTGAGCGCGCCGAGGCTGAGCTGGTCGCGGCGGAGGTGCTGGAGGCGCTGCGGTCGGGGGTGGCCGCCGCTGAGATCGTGATCGTCTGTCGTTCGCTGGCGCGCTCCGGGGCGCTGCTGGAGCGGGTCCTGCGCCGCTACGGTGTGGCCGCCGCGAGTGAGCGCCGGGTGCCGCTGCTGCACACCGCGCTGGGTCGTGCCGTGATCGCGCTGGCGCGCAGCGCGCTGCTGGCGCCTGAGCAGGCGACGGTGGCTGATCTGCTCAGCTGCCTGCGGATGCCGGGTGTGGTGCAGGACACGGCGGAGCTCGACCAGCTCGAGGCGGATCTCAGGCGCTCCGGGGTCAGGCGGGTCCGTGAGATCATCAGCCCCGCCGCCCTGGAGGCCGCGCACCCGGCGATGCAGGCGATCTCCGAGCTGCGTGCGGCGCGCGATCCGATCCCGGTGCTGGCCGAGCTGACCCGCGCCCTGTTCGTCGTGCCGCACATGGGCAGCGCCAGGCTGCTGAGCGAGCCAGAGCAGCTGGATGCGCGTGCCGCCGCGGCGGTGCTGGCCGCGCTGGAGCAGCTCGCGCAGCTTGACACCGCCCGTCAGGAGCGCACGCGCGCGGACGAGCTGATTGAGCTGCTGTGCGCCATCGAGGTCGCCGCCGGGCCTCCGCCGGGCCCCAACGACGTGCTGATCGCCGAGCCGCTGGCGATCCGCGCCCGGCGCTTTCGGCGAGTGTTCGTGATCGGACTGTGCGAGGGTGAGTTCCCCGCCCCGTCGGCGAGTTTTGACGACCCGTTCCTCGGTGAGGAGCGGCGGCGTGAGCTGGCGCTCGCCTCCGGGCTGGCGCTGCCCCTGGACCGCGATCCGCTGGCGCGGGAGCGCTACCTGCTCTACGCGTGCGTGTCGCGCGCCACTGAGCGCGTCTGCTTCAGCTACCGCAGCTCTGATGAGGAGGGCAATGTCGTGGTGCCGTCGGCGTTCGTGGCGGATGTGGCTGAGCTCTTTGCCCCGGAGTGGCGTGAGCGCCGCCGTCGCCGGCTGCTGGCCGACGTGGTCTGGCCTGACGGTCAGGCGCCGACGGTGCGTGAGCGCGCGCTGGCCGACGCGGCAACGCGCGGTGACCGTGCCGCCGCGCGGCTGGGCGCCGCCGCGCAGCTGGGGGAGACCGCGCTGCGGTACGTCCGTCACACGCGCGTCGTTTCCCCGGCCGCGCTGGAGAGCTTCGCCGCCTGCCCGGTGAGGTGGCTGATCGAGCGTCAGCTCAACGCCCGCGACCTGGAGCCCGATCCCGAGCCGATCGCGCGTGGCACGTTCATGCACGCCGTCCTGGAGCGGGTGGTGGCGGAGCTCGACGGCCCGCTCGTGCAATCCACGCTGCCCGCCGCCGAGCAGGCGCTGCGCACGGCGCTGTCAACCACACCGCAGACGCTCGCCTTCGGGCACGCGCCGGCCGTCCGCAGCGCGATTCTGCGTGGCGTGGAGGCCGATCTGCGCCGCTACCTGCGTCACGAGGCGGCGCAGGAGTCGGGCTGGATCCCGATGCGCATGGAGCTGCGCTTCGGCAGCTCAGAGGATGCGCTGCCCGGGGTCGAGCTCGGCGAGGGTGAGGAGCGGATCGTGCTCTCGGGCGTGGTTGACCGCGTGGACGTGGAGCCGGGCGCCGGGCGGCGTGCCGTGATCCGGGACTACAAGAGCGGCAGCAAGCAGGAGAGCTGGCCCTCAGCGCGCTGGCTGGCCGACGATCAGCTGCAGGTGGGCCTCTACATGATCGCCGTGCAGCGCCTGCTGGGACTGACGCCGGTGGCCGGCTTCTACCAGCCGCTGACCGGCGAGGACCTGCGTCAGCGCGGGGTTTACACGCAGCAGGCGGGGGTCGGCGACGCCTCAGTGTTCAAGGATGAGCTGGACGCCGAGGAGCTCGATGAGCTGCTCGAGGAGGTTGAGCGCGAGGCGCTGCGGATCGCCGCGCAGCTGCGCTCCGGGAAGCTGCACCCCTGTCCGGAAACCTGCTCTGTTCAGGGTGGCTGCAGCCACCCCGGGCTCTGCTGGGCGAGCTGAGCCAGGCGCCGTGCGTTTCACCCCCGAGCAGCTGCACGCGATCGAGCGCCGCAAGGGCGACATGCTGCTTGACGCCGGTGCCGGCAGCGGCAAGACCACGGTGCTGGTCGAGCGCTTCGCGCGCGCGGTGCAGGAGGACGGAGTCGACGTCTCGGCGATCCTCACCATCACCTTCACGGAGAAGGCCGCCGCGGAGTTGCGTGAGCGCATCCGCACGCGCCTGCGGGCGGTCGGCGATGACACCGCCGCGCTGGCCACCGAGGGTGCCTGGATCTCCACGATCCACGGCTTCTGCGCGCGGGTGCTGCGCACCCATGCGCTGGTCGTCGGCATCGCTCCGGACTTCCAGGTGCTGGATGAGCAGGCCTCCAACGCGCTTGCGCAGCAGGCCTTCGAGCTGGCACTGGCTGACTTTGCCCGCAGCGACGACGGCGCCGAGCTGATCGCCGCGCACGGCCCCGGCGCGCTGCAGCGCTCGATCACCCAGACCTACGCCGAGCTGCGTGCGCGCGGTGAGCTCGCTCCGCAGCTGCCGGAGGCCGGCGGCGACCGCCAGCGTCAGCTCGGCGGCCGCTCGGCCGAGCGGGTGCGCCTGGAGCTGCTTGAGCTGGCCACGCAGGCGCGCCGTGAGCTGGGTGCCACGGCCGCGCCCGGCAAGCAGGTGGCGGCCGCGCTGCGCACCCTGGAGAGCGTCGCGCCGCTGCTGGCCGGCGGTGTCCCGTGGCCGGGGGAGCTCGAGCGGCTGGAGCTGCCGGGCGGCAACGCCAAGGCTCTGCGCAGCGACACCTGTGAGCTCTACCGCGACACGCTCGAGCAGCTGCGAGCGCTCTCCGTCGACGAGCATGCGCAGATCGCCAGGGAGCTGCTGAACGTGCTCCTGGTCGCCTACGGGGAGCGCTACACGCAGCTCAAGCGGGAGCGCTCGGCGCTGGACTTCGAGGACCTCGAGCTGCTCGCCCGTGAGGTGCTGCGGCGCAAGGACGTGGGACGCCGCTACCGCGAGCGCTTCTCGCGCGTGATGGTCGATGAGATGCAGGACACCAACCGCGTGCAGCTCGAGCTGATCGACCTGGTCGCCGGGGTTGACCTGTTCATGGTCGGCGACGCGCAGCAGTCGATCTACGGCTTCCGGCACGCCGACGTGGAGCTCTTCGAGGAGCGTGGGCGCAAGCTCCAGGGGATCGGCGCGCGGGCGTCGCTGCAGACCAACTTCCGTTCGCGCGCGGAGCTGCTGACCGCCATCAACGCGGCCTTCTCCGAGGCGATCGGCCCGGGCTTTCGCCCGCTGCTGCCCGGCCGCGAGGATCACGCCGCCCCGGAGCCGCTGGTTGAGCTGCTGGTGGTCGACCGTGACGCGGTGGCGCAGTCCGAGGGCGGGGAGCCGGCGGCACAGGCCGGCGGCGCGGCGCTCTGGCGGGTCGCCGAGGCCCGCGCG
>JAJZDA010000038.1 GCA_021851525.1 Actinomycetes bacterium
CGCTCGGTGCCGAACATGTGGGCGCATGCCAGCGCCGACCACGCGGTCATCACACGCCTGCTGCCCGACGGCCCGCAGGCCACGCTGATCAGCGTCCAGTGGCTGGTCGATGCGGACGCCGTGGAGGGACGGGACTACCGGCTCGAGCGGCTGCTGCCGTTCTGGCAGCTGACCAGCGAGCAGGACTGGGAGCTGTGCGAACGCAACCACGCGGGGGTGCGCAGCCCCGCGTACACGCCGGGCCCGTACTCAGTCGATCGGGAGTACAACGTCGCGGCCTTCACCGCCTGGTATCTGCGCCGCATGGGCGACGCCGGCTGACCCCGGCGACCGGCCCGTGGCGGTGGCGGATCGCTGAGCGGACGGGCCTCTGCGGGTTCCCGCACGCCGCGTACGACAGGCAGCGGCCGGCCCTGGCCCGCGTCTCTGAGCGCCCTGCAAGGCCGCCACCAAACTGCAAGCCGGCGCCCAAAATCGCTGCTCTGACGACATTCCGCCGTCGAACTTGCTTTTATGCCGCCTCATGCAAATCGGGCTTCAGGGTTACCTGGAGCGGTTGGCCGTCGACATGCCCCGTAGGGCGGCCATCTTTCTAACCGTTCTGACCGCCACGATCTTCGCCGCCGGACTGCGTTCCACAGCAGCCCGGGCCGACGGAGGACCCCTGCTCTGCGCCGGCTACGCCGGCTGCTCCACCGCCGGCTTCACCACCCACGGATATCCGCTGCACGAGTGGGCGATGTGGTGGCGCATGTACGCCGGCGACAACTGCACCAATTACGCCGCCTACGTGGAGTCGCAGGTCTTCGGCGTGTCCGATCCCGGGTATCTGCTCGGTAACGCCTATCAGTGGGCCGGCAACGCCGCCGCTCACGGCGTTCCGGTCGACAGCACGCCGAGCGTCGGCGCGGTCGCCGTCTGGGGTCCCGGCTCGACCGGGATGACCGGCTACGGGCACGTCGCGATCGTCGAGGCTGTCGGCCCGGACAACAGCTACATCGACGTTTCGCAGAGCGGCATGGGCGACACCGCCGACGGTTACAACTGGGAGCGCATCTACCCCGGCGGCAGCGCCTGGGAGTCATGGCCGCAGAGCTTCATCCACTTCCCCGGGACCAACATTCCCAAGCCCGTGCAGCCGAAACCCACGCCGCCGCCACCACCACCGCCGCCGCCACCCCCGGCCTGGCCCGGTGAGCAGCAGGGACAGCTCACCTGGGCAAGCGCCTCGCCGCAGGTGCCCGGACCCGTAGGATCAGCCGATGCGTCTGTACAACTCCCCGGTCTCTGGTAACTGCTACAAGGTCCGGCTGCTCTGCGCGCAGCTCGGAATCCCGCTCGAGCTGATCGACCTCGACGTGGTTGACCGCTCCAACCGGCCGCAGCTGATCGGTGACCTGAATCCCGCGCTGCGGGTGCCGACGATCGTGCTTGACGACGGACGCCCGCTGCCTGAGTCAAACGCCATCATCGACCACCTCGCGGAGGGCACGCCATACATGCCGGCCGACAGCTACGAGCGAGCGCAGGTCCTGGCCTGGCAGTTCTTCGAGCAGTACGAGATCGAGCCGAACCTCGCGGTCATGCGCTTCTTCAAGCTCTTTGGCATCTCCCCCAGCGAGGAGGGCGAAGCCAGCCGCCGCAGCGCCGGCACGCGGGCGCTGCAGGCGCTGGAACGCGGACTCACCGACCGGACCTTCCTGGTGGCCGAGCGCTACTCCGTGGCGGATATCAGCCTCTACGGCTACACCCACGTCGCGCATGAGGGCGGCTTCGACATCACCCCCTACCCGGCCATCCGCGGCTGGATCGAGCGGGTCGCGGCGCAGCCTGGCCACATCCGCATCGACGACTGAGCCCCTGATGGGCGCCGATCCGCGGCTGCGGCCGAACCCCGCGGGGCGCTGTTCAGCAGCGCGGCCCAACCGCGCGGGTCGCTGATCAGGAGCGGCGACCGAGCCCCGACAGGGGCGAGAACTTCTCAGCCGCCACGGAGGCGAAGCGCTCCGGCTCGAGCTTGGCGGTGAGCTTCTCGAACTCACGGCGGTCGCGGCCGGTGAGGTTCTTCGGCCAGCCCCTGGCGTCACGCAGCAGGACCAGCAGCCGCCGCCGCTCACCCGGGGTCAGACGGTCGAGGTGCGCCTTGGCGAGGATCGCCAGCTCCGCGAGGATCACCACGCGCGCCAGCGGCAGACGCCGCAGGCCCGGCATGCGCTGCGCGGCCTGTGCGAGCGCGACGTTCATCAGCGGAGAAGGCATCTGAGATGTGTACGCGCCCGGTCGCCCGTTTCCTGCCGAACCGCCGCTTCGCTCCCCTCCTCCCAACCCGCAGGATCACTCCCCCGGCGCCAACCCACCGGATCGTCGGCCTCCTGCCCATGCACCTGGTCCGCCCCGCTCAGCGCGCGATCAACCGCGACGGCGGCTGGCGGTGGATGACCGCCGGTGACCCGCCACTGTCCGACGGGCGCCGCGACCGGTACCGTCTTGGGCGATGCACGTCTCAAGCCCCAGCGAGCCGGCGCTCCGTGAGGTGGTTGAGCGTCTGGCTGCGATCGAGCGTGGGCCGGGCTCGCCGGGTGAGGCTGCGGCGGCCGACTGGATCGCGCAGCGCCTGCGCGACGCCGGCTGCGAGGCGCAGATCGAGCGAGCGCAGTACTACGCGGGCTACATGCAGCCGATCGGCCAGCTGGCCGCGGTCGCCGGGATCGGCGGGCTGCTCGCGGCAGGTCGCCGGGGGCGCACGCTGGGTGGTCTGACGGCCGCCGTCGCCGCGCTGCTGATCGCCGATGACATCGCCAACGCCTGGCGGATCTACCGCAAGACGCGGCGGCCGCTGCCCACGCAGAACGTTGTGGCCGTGACCGGCGACCGGCAGGCGAGGGGCACGCTCGTGGTGCTGGCTCACCACGACGCGGCGCACAGTGGCCTGATCTTCGATGACCGCCTGCAATGCTGGCTGGGGGAGCACTTCCCGGGCGTGCTTGAGCGGTTCGACACCTCGGTGCCGCTGTGGTGGAGCGTGCTCGCCGGCCCCGTCGCGGTGGCGCTCGGCGCGCTGCGTCGACGGCGCGGGCTGATCCGGGTCGGCACCGCCGGCTGCGCGCTGACCGCCGCCGCGATGGCGCAGATCGCTCGCAGCCCGATCGTGCCCGGCGCCAACGACAACCTCAGCGCCGTTGCTGTTGAGGTGGCGCTGGCTGAGCGGCTGGCTCGCGAGCCGCTTGCGGGGCTGCGTGTGATGCTCGTCTCCTGCGGCGCCGAGGAGGTGGTCCAGGGAGGCATCTACGGGTTCGCACAGCGGCACTTCCCGGAACTGGACCGCGAGCAGACCTGGTTTCTCTGCCTGGAGACCGTCGGCTCGCCGATCCTCGCGATGGTTGAGGGCGAGGGGCCGGTGATCATGGAGGACTACCCCGACGTGCGCTTCCGGGATCTGGTCGCCCAGCTGGCGGCGGAACGGCGGATCCCGCTGCGTCGCGGGATGCGCGGGCGCAACTCAACCGACGCTGTGGTCCCCAGCCACGCCGGCTACCCGACGGCGACACTCGTCTCCTTCAACCGCCACAAGGCGCTGTCCAACTACCACCAGATGTCCGACACGCCAGAGAACCTCGACTACGGGACCGTCGCTCAGGCGCTCGATCTGACCGAGGCGCTGGCCCGCGAGCTCGCGTCGGGCGCTTCGCTCTGAGCCGCGGGCACCGCGGGCCGCGGTGCCCGGCAGCGACCGGCACCCGCGGGGCGCGCCGGCTGTGGCGGGGTTGCCGGCCCAGCCAGGCCAGCAACCCCGGGACCACCTCAGGACGCCAGTGCCGCGGTGTCGAGCGTGAGCGCCGGCGGGCGCTGACCGCCCGGAGCCGTCCAGAGCGCGTCGCCGCCAAGCGCGTGGCGCTCGGCGCGGCCGTCGGCCACCAGCTCGAGCAGCGCCAGTTCGGCTGCGTCGCGGTCGGGGCGATCGTTGCCGTGGGTCAGCAGCGCCGCCGCCTCCTGCGTCGTCAGACCGAACTCGAAGAACTCGAGCAGCGCCGCCGGATCCTCCGGCGGGAGGCGACGCTCGAGCGTGGGATCGAGGTTCGCAATCAGCACGTCATAGGCCTCCACCGGCTGGAAGCCGCCGGCCTCGAGCGTGCGCCCGTCGGCATGACGGAAGATCACCGACGGTGCGGTGTAGCGAACGTGGCCGTCACTGTTGCCGGCCTTGCCCTGGAACTCTGTCGGTGAGCCCGACGCGGTGCGGGTCTGCGCCTTGTCCTGCTCATAGGCGGCGACCACCTCCGGCTCGTCGATCAGACCGACGACGCGCTCCGCGTCAATGCCCGGCACCACACGCAGCACCTCACGCAGCTGCGCATCGTCATCGAGCAGCAGCGGCGTGTTGAAGTTCGCCAGCTGCAGCGTGCGGAAGACTGCCCACTCACTGCCCGGCCACTGCTGGCGCGCCGCGATCACCGCGCGGCACGCGCGGCTGGAGGCGGCCAGGCGCGACTTGGGGGCGGGCGCGAACGGCATCCCATAGCGCCCGCGGAAGGAGACGCCGCTCTGCGCCATGCGCATCGGCGTGTACCCGTGGGCGGCGTAGCGGTCGGTGTTCTCGCTGAGTCCGACCAGCACCAGGCGCCAGTCGATCTGGTCGGCGTAACGCCATTCGATCACGCGCAGGGCGGGACTCTCTGAGTAGCCCCAGGGACATGCTGGGTCGCTGAAAAGCGTTGCGGAGATTGGAGAGGTCATGAGAGACAGCTTAGGGAAGTGGTTGTCTGGTCAAGGAAAACGGCTGCGCTCAGCTGCGCTCAAGGACAGCTCAAGCCGTGAGCAATCCTTCAAGCGTCTTTATCAGGGTGACGACACTATGTGGTGATGCGAGCAACCGCCAGGTGGTGCCTCAGGCACCGATTGCTCGTCGTTGCCCTGTGGTTGGGAGCCTTGATCGCCTCAAACCTCCTGCTCGGCGGCCTCGGCAGCAACTACGCTGACAACTTCAACCTGCCCCAGACGCAGTCCTTCCAGGCTGCCGCGCTGCTGTCCAGAAACGCGCCGCGAGCCTCCGGTGACGTTGACCGGATCGTGGTGGCGGTCACATCCGGCAGCGTGCGCGCAACCGCGGTGAGGACACGGATGGATCTGCTGCTGGCGCGGGTCGCGAGGCTCCCGCACGTGAGCCAGATCGTCTCCCCCTACGCCGCGAGCGCGGGCGCACAGATCGCCGGCTCAGGCCGTGTCGCGTTCGCGACCGTCACCTTCGATCGCAGCGCCGCAGCCATCCCCGGCGCTCAGGCCATGCGTTATGACCGCACGATCATCGCCGCCTCCGGGCATGGCGTGCGCTTTGCCGGGGACGGACAGGTCGCGGAGAACGGCAACCCGTCGGGGACCGATGCCAGCCTCCCGATCGGCTTCATCGCCGCGGGAGTGGTGCTGCTGCTGGTGTTCGGCACGCTGCCCGCGATGCTGCTGCCGCTGCTGACCGCCGGGCTCTCGCTCGGCACCGGCCTGGCGGTGGTCGGGCTGCTCTCGAACCTGATCTCGATGGCCTCGTTCTCCACCCAGCTCGCGATGCTGATCGGGCTGGGCGTCGGCGTCGACTACGCGCTCTTCATCGTCACGCGTTACCGCCAGGGGATGCTGCGCGGGTTGGCGCGCGAGGAGGCGGTGACGGGGGCGCTGGACACCGCCGGCCGGGCCGTCCTGTTCGCCGGGGCGATCGTCTGCATCGCGATGCTCGGGATGGTGTTGCTCGGGGTCGAGTTCCTCTACGGGGTCGCGATCGCCGCCGCGATCACCGTCGGCTTCACGGTGCTCGCCGCCCTGACCCTGCTTCCAGCGCTGATCGCCCTGTTCGGCTCAGCGGTGCTGCGACGCAGTGAACGCCGTGCGATCTCCGGCGGGGCGCTGCGCGACAGCGACGAATCCGCCGGGTGGCGCCGCTGGGCGGATCTGCTGGCCGGCCGGCCGGGGGTGGCGGCGGCGCTCGCGATGGGCCTGATGCTGCTGATCTCCACGCCGTTTCTGTCGATGCGCCTGGGCGCCGCGGACGCCGGCTCAGACCCGGCGTCGACAACCACGCATCAGGCCTACGCGCTGCTCTCACGTGGATTCGGCCCCGGATACAACGGGCCGTTGCAGCTGGTGGCAGCGGTGAGTGGCGGGGCCGCGCGCAGCCGCTTTTCCGCCGAGGTCGCGGCGGCCGCGCGGATGCCAGACGTAGCGTCGGTGACCGCGCCGGTGTTCATGCCCGGGTCCCAGGGTCGCCGCGGCGTCGCGCTGGCACAGCTGTACCCGGCGAGCTCACCGCAATCCGGTGCCACCGCGGCGCTGCTCGGGCGGCTACGCGCCCGCTTGGCGGAGGCCGCACTCAGGGGCCGCGCGCCGATCGTGCTGGTCGGGGGCCAGACCGCGATCTTCGCTGACTTCGCCTGCGTCCTCTCGGCCAAGCTGCCGCTGTTTGTGGGAATCGTCGTGCTGCTCTCGGCGCTGCTGCTGATGATGGTCTTCCGCAGCATCGTGGTGCCGGTCGCCGCGGCGCTGATGAACCTCGTCTCCACGGCGGCCGCGCTTGGCGTGGTCACCGCGATCTTCCAGTTCGGCTGGTTCGCTTCGCTGTTCGGTGCTGTCCCTGGGCCGATCGAGGTCTTCGTGCCGGTGCTGATGTTCCCGATCCTCTTTGGGCTCTCGATGGACTACGAGGTCTTCCTGGTCAGCCGCATCTACGAGGAGTGGCACGCCCGCGGTGACAACACGGAGGCCGTCAAGCACGGGCTGGCCGCCACGGGCAAGACGATCAATGCCGCGGCGGCGATCATGGTGCTGGTGTTCGCCGCCTTCGTGCTGGGAGGTCAGCGGATCATCGAGCTCTTCGGGGTTGGGTTGGCCAGCGCGGTGCTGCTGGACGCGTTGATCGTCCGGTCGGTGGTGGTGCCCGGGCTGATGCTGGTGCTGGGACGCTTGAACTGGCACATGCCGGTCTGGCTCGGACGGCTCCTGCCGCACCTGCGGGTCGAGGGGCGTCCCGCTCCCGCTCCCGCTCCGGTTGCGGCTCCGGTTGCGGACGCTGGATAGAGCGCGAGGCTCGCCAGGGGTCGTGGCCGGGATGGGGCCGGTGACCAGGGCTCGCTGTCCCCCTACCCGCGTGCCCGCATGTGCCCGATGATGTCCGCGTGAACCGCGGCGGACTGCCGGTGCAGCAGCTCCCAGCCGTAGCGCAGCACCGTCAGTCCGTGCGAGCGCAGCAGCAGATCACGCTCGCGGTCGCGCCTGAGCTGCGCCGGGCTGGCATGGTTGGCGTAGCCATCGAGCTCCACGACGAGGCTGTGCTGCGGCCAATAGGCATCGACCACCAGCCCGTGAAGCGCGACGTTGACCCGCGGCAACGGGAGCCCCCAGCGCTCGCACCAGATCACGAAGCGGTCCTCCAGCTCTGAGTTGGTGAATGCGAGCAGCGGCTGATGGGCGCCGAGCGCCCGCCGGAGCGCCACGCTCCCGCGCCTGCCGCACCCGGCGATCCGCTCCAGCGACCCGACATCCAGCTCCCTGCGGTAGTCGAGCTGGGCGAGCGCGCGGGTGAGCAGCTGGGGTGCGACGGCCGCGAGGTCGAGGACCGTATGGGGGACGCTCGTGCAGGGTAGGGCGTTGTGGCTCGAGGGGCTCAGCGCGCGGCGCCCGAAGACCCTCACGCGGCCCGTGATCGAGGCGCGGTCGTGGGGCGTGGAGACCTCTGGGATCTGGGGCGGGTGGCGGATCAGCTCCCGCCAGTGAGCCGCACTGCGGTGCGAGATGACCGCCCCGGGCCCCGCGTAGAGCACCGCCTCCCAGAGGCGCGCCTCCAGCGTCGGGATGTCATGGCCCACGGCATAGACCCGTGGCAACACGCGGATCAGGTAGCCGCTGCGCGACCACCCGTGGATCGCGTCGTCGCTCACGCCCAGGTGACGCAGCTGCGCGCGGGTGACGCGCCCGGCCTGGCGCCGCGCCAGCAGCGCCACCCGTTCTTTGCGGCTGCGTACGTCCATATGACGTACGGAGGCGCAAAGAGCCGCCGGTTCACCCCCCCGCGGGCTCCTCGGCCACGTCCCGGGACACCAGCGACGCGTACAAGCCCCCACGTTCCAGCAATTCCTCGTGCGTCCCCCGCTCAGCGATCACGCCGTGGTCGAGCACCACGATCTGGTCGGCGTCACGCACGGTTGAGAGACGGTGCGCGATCGTGATCGTCGTGCGCCCCTCGGAGAGCCGCTCAAGCTCCGCCTGCACCGCCGCCTCGGTCTGCGTGTCCAACGACGAGGTGGCCTCGTCCAAGACCAGCACCGGTGGGTTGCGCAGCACCGTCCGGGCGATCGCCATGCGCTGCTTCTCACCGCCGGAGAAGCGATAGCCGCGTTCCCCCACCACCGTGTCATAGCCCTCCGGCAGTGACGCGATCAGGTCATGGATTCGTGCTGTGCGCGCCGCCTCCTCGACCTCCTCATCGGTCGCGTCGGGCTTGGCGAAGCGCAGGTTCTCCCGCACGCTCGCGTGGAACAGGTACGTCTCCTGAGAGACCACCCCGACGGTCGCCGCCAGCGACGCCAGGGAGACGTCGCGGATATCCACGCCGTCGATCGTGATGCGTCCCTCCTGCGGGTCGTAGAGGCGCGCGACCAGATATCCGAGGGTGGTCTTGCCCGCCCCGGTCTCCCCCACGACCGCGGTCCGCGTGCCGGCCGGCACGACCAGGTCAACCCCGCGCACGGTCCACTCGTCCTCCCCGGTGCTGCCGTCCCGCTGGACGCCAGCACCGCCGTACCGGAACGCAACCCCGTGGAACTGAACCTCACCGATGATCCGCTCGGGATCGAGCTCCGTCGGGTGCTCCGCCTCGACGATGTCGATCGGCAGGTCCATGTACTCGAAGATCCGGTCAAACAGCGCCAGCGACGCCTGCCAGTCGGCGCTCACGCCGAGCAGCGACTGGATCGGGAAGAGCAGCCGCACCTGCAGGGTGGTGAAGGCGACCACCGTCCCGACGCTCACCGAATGTCCGATGAAGCGCTGCCCCGCGAACCAGTAGATCAGGGCCGGCGTTGAGGCGAACACAAACTGGATGGTTCCCATCATCCAGCGCCCCGCCATCCGCGAGCGCACCTCGAGCTCCGCGATCTCACGCGACTCACCGGTGAAGCGGTCCGCGAGGTCATCACCGCGGCCCATCGTCTTGCCGAGCATGATGCCGGAGACAGAGAGTGATTCGGCCACCAGCGCGCTGAGGTCGGCCAGGCGCGCCTGCTGCTGGGTGGTCAGGCTCCGGCGCAGCTTCCCGACCCTGCGCGTCATCCAGACCGACGGCGGCACGAAGAACAGCGCGATCAGCGTCAGCCGCCAATCGAGGATCGCCATCGCCACGACCGCGGCGACAACCGTTGTCGAGTTCTGCGCGATCGTGGTGGCGGTGTTGGTGATGGCGTCGTCAAGGCCGCCGATGTCATTGCTGATCCGCGACTGCACCTCACCTGTGCGGGTGCGCGTGAAGAAGGCGAGCGACATCTGCTGCAGGCGGTGGTAGACGGCCGCGCGCAGGTCGTGCATGACCTTCTGGCCGATCACGTTGGACATGTAGGTCTGCCACACGCCGGAGGCCATCGAGACCAGCGCCACCGCGATCATCCCGAGCACCGTGAGCGTCAGCGTCGTGCGGTGGTGGAGGAAGATCCCCTGATTCAGCGCCGTCTTCAGCAGGAACGGGCTGATCATGCTGATCCCGGCGGAGACCACGATGATCACCAGCAGCGCCGCGAGCCGCGCGCGGTAGGGACGGAAGAGGCGCAGGATCCGGCGCCGGTCACGCTCGCGCGTGGGATCGAGCAGCTCCGGCTGGCGTTTCTCGGGCCGGCGGAACTGGCGCATCGCGCTGCCGGCGCCGCCCCCGCCCATCGCCCCGAGTCCATGTCCGCCGCTGCTCACAGACTCAATGATGACGATTGAGCCTTCTGGACATTGCCAACGCCTGCGCGTCTGGGAGCATGTGCGCGGATGCCGCCATACAGTTTCACCGCCATCAGCCGATGAGTTGCACATGAACGAGCCGTTTGACGCAGCCGGCGGCGCGGAGCCGCTGACCCCGCCGTTGCAGGCCGTGCCGGGCGTTGCGCAGAGCTCGCACCCGGCGCTGCTGGGCGGCAGCCCGTTTCCGCCGATCGCCGAGTACGGCTTCCTGTCGGACTGCGAGACCACCGCGCTGGTGGCGCCCAGCGGCGCGATCGAGTGGCTGTGCCTGCCGCGGATCGATTCACCGAGCATCTTCGGGGCGCTGCTTGACCGTGACGCCGGATCGTTTCGCCTCGCACCGGCCGGCGTCAGCGTCCCGGCGGCACGCCGCTACCTGCCGGGGACGATGGTGCTCGAGACCAGTTGGGGCACGGGATCGGGCTGGATCATCGTGCGCGACGCACTGCTGATCGGCGGCTGGCACCACCAGGGCGACCGCTCCGGCACCCACCGCCGCGCGCCCACAGACTACGACGCCGATCACGTGCTGCTGCGCACGATCCGCTGCGTCAACGGCCAGGTCGAGATCGTGATGGATTGCGAGCCGGTGTTCGACTACGGGACCAAGCATGTGCGCTGGGATTACGTCGGCCCCGGCTATGACGAGGGCATGGCGACGGCCGCCGGATCGAACCTGCGTCTCGGGCTGCGCACCGACCTGCGCATCGGCTTCGAGGGGCCGCGTGCAACGGCCCGTCACCGCATGAAGGAGGGCGAGCACATCTACTGCGCGCTCTACTGGTCTGAGCACCCACCCCCACAGGACTTCGAGGAGGCCTACTCACGCCAGGTGTGGACCGCGCATCACTGGCAGCACTGGGTAGATCGCGGGACCTTCCCCGACCACCCGTGGCGCCCGCACCTGCAGCGCAGCGCGCTGACGCTCAAGGGCCTGACCTACGCGCCGACCGGCGCGCTGATCGCGGCATCCACCACCTCGTTGCCGGAGACCCCCCAGGGGGAGCGCAACTGGGATTACCGCTACAGCTGGATCCGCGACTCCACCTTCATGCTCTGGGCGCTCTACACGCTCGGCTTCGACTGGGAGGCCAACGACTTCTTCTACTTCATCGCGGACGTCGCCGGCGGGCAGGATGACCTGCAGATCATGTACGGGCCGGGCGGTGAACGCGACCTCGAGGAGAAGACGCTCGATCACCTCAGCGGCTATGAGGGAGCGCGACCGGTGCGCATCGGCAACGATGCCTACCGCCAGGCTCAGCACGACGTGTGGGGCGCGCTGCTCGACTCCGTGTACCTGCACACGCGCTCCCGCGACGCGCTCGACGAGCGCGTCTGGCCGATCCTCAGCCGCCAGGTGGAAGCCGCGATCAAGAACTGGCGCAACCCCGACCGCGGGATCTGGGAGGTGCGCGGCGAACCACGTCACTTCACCTCCTCCAAGATGTTCTGCTGGGTCGCGTGCGACCGCGGTGCCCGGCTCGCGGAGATCCGCGAGGACTGGGATCTCGCCAAGCGCTGGCAGGAGGCTGCCGACGAGATCCACGCTGACATCTGCGAGCACGGGGTCGATGACCGCGGCGTGTTCGTGCAGCACTACGAGACCAACTCACTGGACGCGGCGATGCTGCTGATCCCGCTGCTGCGCTTCCTGCCACCGACCGACCCCAGGGTGCGAGCCACGGTGATGGCGGTCGCGGAGGAGCTGACCGAGAACGGGCTGGTGCTGCGTTACCGCACGGAGGAGACCGACGATGGCCTGCAGGGGCGTGAGGGCACCTTCCTGATCTGCTCCTTCTGGTTGGTCTCGGCGCTCGCGGAGATCGGCGAGCTGACCCGCGCCCGCGAGCTGTGCGAGCGGCTGCTCGGCTACGCCTCCCCGCTCGGGCTCTACGCCGAGGAGATTGATCCGCGCACCGGCCGGCACCTGGGCAACTTCCCGCAGGCGTTCACGCATCTGGCTCTGATCAACGCCGTGATGCACGTGATCCGCGCGGACGAGGCGCAGCACTTTCCGGCCGGGCCGAGCGTCACGCACGGCTGGCAGTGAGGAGCGGCGGCGAGCGTCAGAGCTCCTCGCCGTGGCGCTGAAAGACGATCTCGGGCACCGCGGCGAAACGTGAGAGGCTCAGCAGGAACCTCACCGCAGCCGCGATGTCAGCCGTTTGGATCATCTCCTCGGGAGGGACGGAGCCCCTGATGAACTCGGTCATGTCGGTGTTCACGAACCCTGGGCAGAGCGCGACGGACTTGATCCCGTGTGGCCCCAGTTCGCGGTTCATCGCCTCGGTGTAGGCGATCACCGCCGCCTTCGTGGCGGAATAGACCGACAGCCAGGGCTGCGGGCTCTTGCCGGCCAGCGAAGCGAGGTTCACCACCAGCGCCCCCTGCGCCGTGGCGCCGGCGGCTCGCAGCAGCGCGATTGACTCCCGGTACATGAGGATCAGCGCGCGGATGTTGACCGCGAGCTGCAGGTCCACGAACTTCGCCTCCTGGGCGTCGGCCGCGGCACCGATCCCCAGGCCGCCGCTGTTGACGAGCACGTCCAGACGCCCGTAGCGCTCGCTGTGCGCCGCCACCAGTTGCCTGATCTGCTGCTCATCTGCGAGATTCGCGCAGACCTCCTGCACCTCATAGCCACTGCCTCGCAGCCGCTCCGCGGCGCTGGACAGGCTCGGCGCCCTGCGTGCGCTGACCGTCAGCCCGTACCCCTCGGCCCCGAGCAGCTCGGCGATCGCGTACCCGATCCCGCGGGACGCCCCCGTGACAAGTGCAGCTCGCTCGCACATCGCCGCGACTCTATTGCACCCGTCCACATCCGGTGCGCTGCTGCTGGGGCCACCGGCGCGCTGCGCCGAGGTCCTGCGTCGAGCGGTGTGACCCGGCCAGATCGACGCGGCGCTCACGTGCGGATTCGCAGGCTACCTGCATAATCTGCTCGCCACCCGCAACCACATGGAAAGGCGCGCCATGAGCTCCGACGCACTCGACCCGATCACACCCTCACGCACCGCGCTGCTGGTGATGGACTACCAGCAGGCGATCATCGAGATGCTGCCTGACGGCGAGGAGCTGGTCGCGGTGACGCGCAACCTGATCCGCACGATGCGCGAGCACGGCGTCACGGTCGCCTACGTGCGCGTTGCCTTCAGCGAGGGAGACTGGGTGGGAGTGCGTGCCACCAGTGGCATGGCGCGCCGGCTGCGCGGGGGCAGCGGTGACTTCGACGTCGACAGCCCACGCACGCAGATCCCGCAGGAGCTGGCTCCGCTCGATGGGGACATCGTCGTGGTCAAGAAGCGGGTGGGGCCATTCGGCACCACTGACCTGCACCAGCAGTTGGAGGCGCGGGGCATCGACACCCTGGTACTTGCCGGGATCAGCACCAGTGGCGTGGTGCTCTCGACCGTGCGTGACGCGTATGACCGTGATTACCGGGTGATCGTCGTCGCGGAGGCGTGCGCTGACCGCGAGGCGGACGTCCACAGCTTCCTGACCGAGCGTGTCTTCCCCAGGCAGGCAGAGGTGATGGACGTCCGCGAGCTTCACGCGCTGCTGCACTGAGCAGCGCTTCGGCCCGCGTTGCGCGCGCCGCGCTCCCGGCAGCGCGGCGGCGCCCAACGCGCTCAGGCGCCCCGCGCGTGACGGAGCGCCTGAGAGGAGGTGGCGGGGCCGCGACGGCCCCGCGCCGCGGGCTCAGCGAACCGTGTGCAGCTCACGGTCGCGACGGATCGCGTGGCTGAACAGCCCGACCATTGCGACGACGACGAACGCGGCGGCGATGATGTTGATTGCGATGAGCATCTGCATGCCTCCAGACGGTGGTTGAGAGGAGAGGAGCGCTTGGTCTGCGCACACACAGATTCCCCCACCGCTGTAAGAACGCCGCTACATGGACGGCAAAATCTCCTAATCCTCAAAAGCCGACTCCAGAAAGCCGCGCAGCGCGCTCCGCAGCACGCGGCAACGTCGGCCGCGAGCGTCCCCCGGCGCCCCGCGGCTCAGCGGATCACGGCGTCCAGCGCGACCGCGGCAAACAGCAGCGCCAGATACAGCAGTGAGAAGTGGAACAGGTAGGCGGCCCGCTCACGGCTGGGGTCGCGCCACAGCCGCCATGCGAACAGGCAGAACGCGCCGCCCAGCAGCGCGGCGCCCACCAGGTAGGTGATCCCGAAGGTGCCGGTCACGCCCGGGACGAGCGTCAGCACACCGAGGATCAACGAGTAGACGAACACCTGCAGCGCCGTGTGGCGCTCACCCTTGACCACCGGCAGCATCGGGATGTCAGCGTCGGCGTACTGGCGGCGCAGGAGCACGGCCAGCGCCCAGAAGTGCGGGGGCGTCCAGAGGATCACTGTCGCGAACAGGAACCACGCGCCCGTGGCGAGGCTGCCGTGCGCCGCGGCCCAGCCCGACAGTGCCGGGAACGCCCCGGCAGCGCCGCCGATCACGATGTTCGAGGAGGTCCGGCGCTTGAGCCCCAGCGTGTAGATCACCACGTAGAAGCCACCGCCGGCGGCGGCGAGTGCTGCGGCAAGGAGGTTGTCCAGCGCCCACATCAGTGCGAAGGACCCCAGGCAGAGCGAGGTCGCGAAGATCACCGCATGCAACGGGCTGATCCTTCCGGAGGCGACGGGCCTGCCGGCCGTGCGCTCCCCCATCAACCGGTCGATGTCGCGGTCCAGCACGTGATTGAAGGCGCTGGCGCCGCCGCAGGCCATCGCGCCGCCGAGCGTCAGCGCCACGAGGCTGCGCACCGATGGCGCCCCGGCGGCCCCCGCCACCAGTGAGCAGACGCCGGTGAGCACCAGCAACGACATGATCCGCGGCTTGGTGAGCGTCACGTAGTCCCGCCACACGGACGGGACCTTCACCGAGGCCACGCCGCTCGCGAGCCGCTGCGCGACCAGCTCCGTACCCGCCTTCTCTCCGGTAACGGCACTCATCGGTCTCTCACCACCACTCTGACGCCCAGCCCGCGTGGCGGGCTACGCCGACTTTTCCTGATTGTCGGACTTGGCCTGCGTCATGCCTCCGGCAGCCACAGCGTCGCCGGAGCCACGCAGGCGCCGTGACGAAAGGAAGTACCAGACAATCAGCGAGATGTAGATCGCCAGTGGCACGACCGTGCTGAAGACGGCTGCCTCCATGAACGATGATGCGAACTCCAGTTGCATTGTTGTCCTCGTTAGCTGTTTACGAAAGTCGTCTTCATGCCGTGACGCTCGCGCGTCGGCGGCTGCCGCCGAGCGGCTCAGGCGCAGCCCAGCGGCTGAACACGATCAGCGCCGTCACCGCATACGCGATTGAGCCCGGCACCCACATCATGCCCGCGGCGATCTGCTGATCCTCCAGCGCGGTGATGCCGCCAGGGCGCGTCGCCAGTTCGACATAGTGGTGGTAGAGCGGATACGGGTAGAGCACCAGCGCCACCGCAAGTCCCCAGCCCACGATCATCGCGCCGATCACGTACAGACCGCGCACCGGCCAACTGAGGCCGGAGCGCAACGGCCCCGGATCGATGATGTGTGCCCAGAACAGCAGGCCGGTGAAGAAGAAGAGCGTGTGCTCGCCGTTGTGGATCCACTGGTGTGAGAGCGTCAGGTCGTAGAACTTCGGCACGTGCCAGATCAGCAGATCGACGTTGAACAGGATCCACGCCGGCAGCGGCCGCGTCAGCAAACGCAGCGGGCGTGTGATCCCGCCACGGGCGAGCCCGCGCCCGAGCGGTGCGCGCGCCGAGAGCGGAATTGCGCGCCACATCCGCGGCCAGGGCCGCCCCAGGAGGATCAACGGCGGCGCCACGGTCAGCAGCAGGATGTGCTGCGTCATGTGGACCCAGAAGAGCTCATCCGAGTAGTAGTCGACCGGAGAGCAGAGCGCCAGCACGATCACCAGCAGCCCCAGCGCGAAGGAGGACTCGCGCAGCAACATCTCCCGCTGCTCCGCGCTCCCCCGCACGCCGGCGTTGCGGAACGGCGCCCCTCCGGCACCGTCCCGCACACCGCCAAGCCAATAGAGCACGGCGGCCAGCGCCACGTAGATCAACGATGGGTCAAGCGCCCAATGGGATGTCAACGCATGCATCTGGCCCTGCCGCTCTCAGATCACGTACAGGAAAATGAACGTGACCACACCGATCGCGGCGTAGTAGGCCCAGAAGAACGAGCTGGCCTCCACTCCCGCGCGCAGCACGGCCTGATCGGCCTCTGAGACCTCACGCTTGCGCGCACGCACGAGCGTGGCGAGTTGCGTCTCGATCCAGTAGAGGCCGGGGATCGCACCCAGGATGTAGGTGCTCGTCCAACCGATGAAGACGCTCGCGTATGCACCGCTCGCGCCGCCGAAGTCGATGGTCGTGTACTGCAGGATCTGCAGCGCGACCGCGACGATCCCCAGCACGATCGCCACCACGCCGGTGGCGATCGTGTCAACCGGCCGGAAGTGTCCGATCCGCCAGATGATCCCGCTGAGCACCATCAGTGCCATCACGGTCACGCCCAGGCCGCCGGACGGTTCGACGTGGCCGATCACCCAGTCCTTGTGGACGTCCAGCGAACGCAGGAACACGTAGGCGAACAGAAACGAGGCGAAGAAGAACGTCACCGAACCGCACCACAGGCGCGTTGCCACGCCCGGGGGCCGGGTCCTGTGCGTGACGGGCTCCGGCGGGAGCCGGACCTCGCCGATCGCGCCCTCGACGCTCATGCTGCACCTCCAACCGGTGCCGGAGCACCGCTGTAGTCCTCGACGGGTTCACCATACGGGTAGGGGTCCGGACCGATGTCCGGCCACTCGATGAAGTCGTAGGCCGGCACCGGCGTGGGCAGCTGCCACTCCGCGGACTTCGACTGCCACGGGTTGGCCTCCGCGGGCTCACGCTTGAAGACCAGCGACTGCACGACGTTCCAGAGGAAGATGAGCATCGAGATCGCGATGAAGTACGCCGAGATCGAGACCCAGACGTTCAGCCCCTGGAGATTGAGCGGGTAGGTGACCACACGCCGCGGCATGCCCATGAAGCCGAGGGCAAAGAGCGGCCCGAAGGTCGAGTTGAACGCGATGAACAGCAGCCAGAAGTGCCACTTGCCGAGCCGCTCGGAGAACTTCAGCCCGGTCATCTTCGGACCCCAGTAGTAGATCGCGGCGAAGAAGGTGAACACCAGTCCGCCCATGATCGTGTAGTGGAAGTGGGCCATCGAGAAGAACGAGCCGTGCGTGGTGACGTCGCTGGGCACGTCTGAGAGGAAGACGCCCGAGATCCCTCCGAAGAGGAAGTTGAACGCCCAGCCCATGCAGAACAGCATCGGCACCGTGAGCCGGATTCTCCCGCGCCAGAGGGTGCCCATGACGCACAGGAAGGTGAACCCTGTCGGCAGCGAGATCATCTCCGTGGAGAGCATGTAGAACGGACGCAGGTCCGCGTTGATGCCGCTCACGAAGAGGTGGTGCTGCCAGACGAAGAAGCTCAGCAGCGCGACGCCGAGCATTCCCGCGATGCCGGTCCGGTAGCCCCAGAGCGGCTTGCGCGTGAACACCGGCAGCAGCTCCAGCACGATGCCGAAGCCCGGAATCGCGAGGATGTAGACCTCGGGGTGACCGAAGAACCAGAACAGGTTCTGGTAGAGCTGCGCGCTGCCGCCGTTGCCCGGCTCAAAGAAGGCGGTCTGGACCGTGCGGTCCATCGCGCCCATCAGCAGCACCGCGATCAGCATCGGCGTGGCGATCACCATCAGCACGCAGGTGGCGAACACCGCCCAGACGAAGATCGGCAGGCGCGACCAGGTCATCCCGGGGGCACGCATCGTGATGATCGTGACCATCAGGTTCAGGCCCAGCAGCGTCATCGACATGCCGACCAGCGCGAAGAAGCCGACGTATGCATCAAATCCCGCTGTGCCCTGGTCAGAGAGTGGCTCATAGCCCGTCCAACCGGTCTGGAAGCCGCCGAAGAAGATCGTCGTGATGAGCACGACGCCGGCGGACATCAGCAGCCAGAAGGTCAGTGCCTCCAGGCGCGGGAACGCCATCCGGCGGGTGCCGATCATCGTCGGCACAACCCAGTTGGCGAACGGCCCCAGGATCCCTGAGGTCATCATGCCCATCATCATCGAGCCGTGCAGACCGACCAGCGTGAGGTACTGGTTGGGTCCGAACACGTGCGTCGTGGGTGAGAGCAGCTCCGTGCGGATCAGCATCGCGTTGAGGCCGCCGACGAAGAAGAAGATCCCGATGCCTGCCAGGTACTGCAGCGACACGACCTTGTGGTCGGTCGACAGGCGCAGGTACTTCCAGAGCCCAGGCTCGTTGACCTCCGCATGACCCGGAAGGTCGGGCGGGTGCCCGAGCATCCGGCGCACCGGATAGTTGGCGAACCCGAGCCCCGTGAGGAACCCGATCACGCCACCGAGGTACCCGAGGAACACGGAGATGTCGTTGTACCCAGCCTCAGTCGAGTAGTACTTGATGCTGGGCGCGTGGACCGCGCCACCGATCAGGTGACCGATCCAATACCCGACCACCGCGAGGATCAGCGCGGTGAGCAGGTTGAAGCCGAGCAGGCGCTGCCCGAGCGGCTTCCGTGCCGGAAGCGGCATTGCCGTTGCCGTAGTCATCATCCGCCTCTCCTCTGCGGGGCTGGGAAGTAGGTGTGCCGGTACGGAGTCAGCAGGTGCGTCTCCGGTGAGAAGTACTTGCGCTGCTGGGTGACCCAGCTTGCGAACTCCGTCTTGGGAACCACCTTGCCCGAATCGAACATGTAGCCGTGCCAGACGCCGCAGAGCTCAGCGCAGTGGACCGCGAAGTTCATCGGCGCCTTGGTCTGGACGTAGGCGATGTTGTCCTGGCCGGGGTTGGCGTCGGCCTTCACGCCGAGCTGGTAGGCCCAGAACGAGTGGATCACGTCCAGCGAGGTCACGTGGAACTCGACGGTGGTGTTGGCCGGGATCTCGAGCTTGTTGGTCTCGAACCCGCCGTACTGCGGGTAGCGGTAGGTGAACTGCCATTGCTGGGCGATCACCTGAACCTGGAGCGTCGACTTGGGGTTGCCGACCACCGAGAGCGGGTTCGGTCCCTGACCGCCGCCGGCCCCGTCCTTGAGCAGTTCGATCGAGCCGAACGCCGCCAGGAACAGAACCAGGGTTGTGGTCACGACCAGCCACCACATCTGGATGCTCGAGTTGCCGCGGATCGCGGGACCCTCGAGGTGCGGGTCATCGCCCGGGCGCTCCCTGAAGACGATCAGGCAGTAGCCGAGGCAGAGCAGGACTCCGAGCGCGACCGGCGTCGAGAGGCCCAGCAGCACTGTGTTGTCCACGACCTGGCCGCTTGCCTGAACCGTGCCGTTGCCGGGCGGCATGCCGGGGGCCAGGACGAAGACCACGATCGCGGTCAGGACGATGCTCGAGACCACCCAGAGCAGCGCCAACCGGCGGAAGTGAGGCGTGTTGTCTTGCATATTCGTTCAGTGCCCTCAGACGACCTTGATGAAGCCGTCCATGTACCCGACCGTCTGCATCGGGCCACCGAAGCCCTGGACGTAGCCGGCGCCGCAGGGCACGAAGCACTGCCAGCGGAAGAGGCCCTTGGCCCCGGTTCGGAATGAGAACGTGATCGTGTTGTAGTCGGCACCGGTGCACGGCGCGTTGCTGCACGGGTTCTTGGCGTTGCCCGCGACTCCGGCGAGCGGCACCGACACGCCCAGCGCTGGGATCGCGAACACGTGCGAGGCGTTCGCCGGCGGGATTGCCCGGACCGCCTTGCCGTTGAGCGTGAACCCGCCGCCGGTGGTGCCGATCGCCTGCGAAAAGAACTCGTTGCGCAGGCCGGTGGCGCTGTCGTACTGGAAGAGCGTGACGTGCACGGTGGTGTTGGCCGGCACGACGAACGTCGTCTTGTGCTGCCAATCCTGCCGCTGCGAGTTGGTCACGTAATAGGAGACCCACGTGGGATGCGGGTCGTTTGTGGCGGCGGCCGGAACGGTCGCCAGGTAGAGCTGGACCGCCCCGCCCGCGCTGGGGCTTGCGGTGGCCGATCCGGGCTGCGCCGTCAGATACAGCCCGATGTAGAGCCCGATCACCACCACGACGGCGGTCAGGCCAATGGTGACGGCAAGTGCGCGTTGCTTCACGTTTTGAAAGACACTTTCATAGATTGATGGTCTCTTAACTGGGTCTTATACATTGGTCGCACGGGGGAGGGCGCCTATATGACTTATTTGTCATTTAGGCGCAACCTGGGAGTCATCTTGCTACGGCTGGCCTATGGCTGGCAGGAATGGTTCTAGGTGCAAATGCACATACTTTTGTTGGAGGAGGAGCCGCGCGTGCGCTCGTTTCTGGTGCGCGCGCTGGCTGCTGAAGGACTCGCGGTGGAGGAGGTCTCAGAGCAGGCGAGGGCCGTGCGCCAGGGGCACGAGAGCCGTGCCGAACTGGTGATCGCCGACATCGAGCGCGTCGGCCCGCAGCAGCTTGCGCTGCTGCTGCAGTTCAGACGCCAACTGCCGGGCGTGCCGGTGCTGGCGCTTGCGGACTCAGGCGACCTGGCGACCAAGCTGCGCTGCTTTGAGCTCGGCGTGGTCGACTACCTCGTGAAGCCGTTCTCGATCGAGGAGCTGATCGCGCGCGTGCGCGTGCACCTGCGCCGTCGTCCTGGCGGCGCTCAGCTGCGGGCCGGCGAGCTGGCGCTTGACGAGCAGACGCGCGAGGCGCTGCTCGACGGGCGCACGATCAGCCTGACCGACAAGGAGTTCAAGGTGCTGCGCCACCTGCTCACCTACGCCGGCCAGGTGGTCAGCCGCGAGCGGCTGCTGGCGGCTGTCTGGGGCTACGACTTCGACCCTCAGTCCAACGTCGTGGACGTCTGCATCCGACGCCTGCGCAAGCGCCTCGGGCCGGACGCGCCGATCGAGACGGTTCGCAACGCCGGTTACCGGATCGCGCTCGGCCGAGCCGAGCTGGAGGGCGCGAGCGGGACGGTTATTCCCCTGGAAATCGTCAGGTCTCCGGACGGCGGGCGCAGCCGCCTGGCGGGCGCCTGAGCACCCACGCAGATCCGTAGCAGCGCCGCTCGAACGCCGACCCCGACCCTCAACCTGAGGCTGAGGGTCGGCGTTCGGCAGGGCGCGCGAGCGACCTCTAACCGGACCCGAGCGCGGCGTCGCTGACGTCCTGCTCCAGCGCGCCGAGTGAGGCGAAGGACCCGGTCTGCACCTGCACCAGGCGCCCGCGGCGGTTGAAGAAGAGCGTCTCCGGGGTGCCGGCCAGGCCACCCGTGACGAGCGGGTTCAGCGCGCTCTCGCTCGGCATCGCATAGCTCGGGTAGCTGACCGGATGCACGCGCAGGAAGGCACTCGCATCGCCGCTGTGATCGTTCACGTCCGCCCCGAGGAAGGCAACCCGCTTGCCGTAGTCGGCAGCAGCCTGCGAGAGCAGCCCGAACTCCTTCTGGCAGGGGGCGCACCATGACGCCCAGACGTTGACCACCACGGGGTAGCCGCGCAGCTTCGCGAGCCTGGCGGCCAGCGCCGCCTCGCCCCCGGGCAGGACCGTGGAGGACTGGGCGTGAATCGCCGCCAGCGGAGCCGGTGAGCCGGCCAGCAGGCGACGCGCCTCGCTGGTGCTCTCCAGGCTCCCCGCGCCGCCCCGCAGGGCGCCGCGGACCTGGCTGCGCAGCGCGCTCAGCGTCGGCCAGCCCGAGGTGTAGACCTCCTGGTACCAGACGATCTTGCCGGCGGCGTTGGTCAGCACGAACCACGGCGCTCCCTGCACCTCGTAGCCGTCGGCCACGCGCCCCGTGCGGTCGACCGCGACCGGATAGGAGAGCCGTTGCCCGAGGCTGCCGATGAAGCTCGGCAGCGCCCGCGGTGACGGCTCAACGCTGCCCTCGTCGACGGCGGTGAGCGACGGCAGGCGCAGCCGCGCCGCCGAATCCTGATAGCCGCTCAGCAGCCTCAGCTCCGCCGCGATCGGCGTCGTCTGCGCGTCCCAGGTGGCGAAGAACAGGTAGAGGTGTGGTCTGCCGGGACCCAGCGCGACGCTGCCGCCGCCGAGCTTCGGCAGCCGCCATGCCTGGCTCGGGGTGATCCCCGGGATCGCCGCGTAGCTGACGTTGCGGGCCACCTGCGGGTGGCCCGGCAGCAGCGTGGAGGTGAGCTGCGCGATCCGTGCCCCGAACTGATCGATCGCGCCGTAGGACGGGTAGGTGGTGAAGCTGTAGCGCAGCCTCCCCCGCTGGTCGATGATGAACGTCGCCGCGATGTGCTCGATCATGTTGCTGCCCGCCTGATCCAGCGCCTTCTCATCCACGTGGTACGCGTTCCAGACCGGTGTCAGCTGGTGCAGGCTGCCGGTCAGGAAGTGCCAGCGGCCGGCCAGCCCGTGCAGCTGCGTGTAGTTGAGCACGTCCTCAACCTGGGTGGACTTCCAGTTGGCGTTGATCCCGAGCAGTTGCACATTGCGCCCGGCCGGACCGAGCGCCGCCTTGGCATACGTCATCGCCTGGGTGGTCAGCGGGCAGATGGTCTGGCATTCCGCGTCGACGAACGACAGCACCACCACCCTGCCCCGGTACTGCGCGAGGCTGACCGTGTGGCCGGTCTCGTCGGTCAGCGTGAAGCCCGGAGCCGGCCGCGCCCCCATGCCGGTGCCCGGGTCGATGTACGGGTTGGTCGCGAGCGTGCCCCCACTGGCCACCGGCGTGGAGTTCCCCGTCTGGTTGATCACCAGCGCCAGCAGGATCACCGCGACCACGCCGACCGGGACCACAGCCACCGGACCCAACCGAGCGCGCCTTGCCGGGGAGCGCGCCCCGCGCGGCGCCGCCACCGTGGGC
>JAJZDA010000039.1 GCA_021851525.1 Actinomycetes bacterium
CAGGGCCAGGCGGCGAATGTCCAGCTCGCCTGCAGCGATCCCGGCGCGGGCGCGCTCACGTACACCGTGCTCAGCCAGCCGGGACACGGCTCCCTGGGCAGCGTCGGCGCATCGGGAGCTGTGAGCTACACGCCGGCCGCCGGGTACGTCGGCGCCGACAGCTTCACGTACCGGGCGCAGGCGGCCGACGGCGTCTCGACGGCGGCGACTGTGAACATCAACGTCGTGGCCGCGCCCAGCACCACCTCTGGTTCCGGCGCGTCATCAGGCTCCACCGGTACCTCCGGGTCCACCCATGGTGGTGTGGCCGGCGCCGGCACGACCCGCGTCAACATCCTGCGCCCACGCAGCAACGGGGAGCGGCTGTCATTCGCTGCAGGCTGTACGAGCGGCTCCGTGAGCTGCGTCGTGTCGGTCAAGCTGACCGTCGTGGAGCGCTTCAGGCGCCGCGTCCGCCGCGGCCACAAGACGGTCATCAGGACGTTCAGGAGGACCGTGACCGTCGGCACCGCGACCAGGACCATCTCCGGCTCCAGAGGCTCGGTGACCGTCGCGCTGAACGGCACGGGCAGGCGTCTGCTGCAGCGACTCGGCACGCTCCATGCGACGCTGCTCGTGTGGTCAGCCTCGGGACCGAAGTCCCGGCGCGGCGTGAGCTTCCGCAAGGCCCGTGCGCACAAGAAGCGTCACAAGCACGGCAAGCACGGCAAACACCACGGAGTTCATCGCGGCTGACGCCGGTCGGGCTGGCGGCTTCGCTCGCCCGTGGCGGGTGGCCCGCCTCAGCGTGACCGTTCAGGTCGCGCGGCGGGGTCTATGGGCCGGCGGCGGCTGGGATCCAGGGTCGAGACGACCGGCGTGCGAGTCGACGGTTCGGCGATCCTCGCGGCTCGCGACGCTGACCGACGGTGAGTCGGCAAGTCGTCTGCGATTCCTCTGCGGTTGTCGCTCTGTTGCTGGACAGCGGGCCGGACGGTCGCTGGGCGACGAGCGAGCTGAGCGGCGCGGAAGCTACTCGCCCCGAGCCTGACCCGATTCGAAGCCGGCAACATCATGCGCCGCCATGAGCTGGCCACGCTGGTCAGCGCTGACCAAGCCGCCCAAGCGCACGTTGATCTGCTGGACCTCACGATCGAGCAGTGGCCTTATGAGCTACTCGCGAAGCGCGCCTGGGAACTCCGACAGAACCTTGCGATCTACGACGGCAGCCATGTCGCTCTCGCCGAACTCACCGACACGGACCCGGTCACGCTGGACACGCGCATCGCTCGCGCCCCTGGGCTGCGATGCACCGTCATCACCCCACAGTCGAGCACGATGCCAAGAGACACAGAATCGTGGCATAGCGCTCGCCGGAGAGCTCTTGGTGGCTGCCCGCGCGCGATGCTCAGCGCCTGGCGGCGCATCGCCCCGGCGCGCGTGGGCCTGCCAGGCGCGCGTGGGTCTGACCGGCACGCCTGGTGCCGAACTGCTCCACCCTGGGGGAGAAACGCGGCGTGGGAACGACTTTCTCCCCCAGGGTCATGCCAGGCGA
Source organism: Actinomycetes bacterium (assembly GCA_021851525.1). Classification (GTDB taxonomy): domain Bacteria; phylum Actinomycetota; class Thermoleophilia; order Solirubrobacterales; family Solirubrobacteraceae; genus Palsa-465. The sequence continues at coordinate 1,535 of JAJZDA010000039.1, forward strand.
TGGTCACCGACCTGCACCGGACGGTTGATGGCAAGCAGAGACCGCGACGATCGCGCCCGTGGAACGCGGCGCCGACGGGGCACGAGCGCTATGCCACGATCTGGATCGCGCGGGCGAGTCCCGCATTCGGGTCCGCCGATGCGCTCGACCGCCGGGCGGACTTCCGGGCTCTGCGCGGGAATCTGCACGCGACCGGCGGACGTGGCGACTGAACTTGGGCACGCCTCAGAGGACGTGGGCGGTGTCTTCGCGGCCTTTGCCGGCGCGTACGTACCCGGGACTGGTGAGCGCTGCAGCGCTGAAAGCGGTGGCATCTGCCGAGAATCTCGGCGACATCTACGCGAGACTCGACAGGGACACAAGTGTCAAACGTCATTCAAATGACAGCGCCAGTTCGCCAGCGAACGGACGTTCGGTGTAGCCGCGCCAGGGCATCTGTTCTCAGAGACTGCGCCCACAACGGCTACGTTCGTGATACACTCGTGGCCATGGGTTCTACAGTCGCGGTAAGAGAGCTACGCAACAACGGCAGCCAAGTCCTCGCACGAGTACAGGCAGGGGAGACCCTCACCATCACCTCGGCGGGCAAGCCGGTCGCGGAGCTACGGCCCCTCTCCACGCCGGCGCGACCGCGCCTCACGGCCCAAGAGCTGATCTCTCGTCGTCGGGGCATTGGTCGGGTTGACCCGGACCGGATGAAGGCCGAGATCGACGAGATGCTCAACGGCTCGCTCTGATGGGAACGGCTGAACGCCCGCAAGTCGGGCTCCTTGACACGAACACCGTGATCTACCTTGAGGATCTCCAGCCTGAGGATCTCCCGGCCGAGCCGCTCATTTCCGCGATCACGCTCGCCGAGCTCACAGCCGGCCCGCTCGCCACCGATGATCTGGTCGAGCGCGCTAAGCGCCAGCGGCACCTGCAGCGCGCCGAGCTCGACTTCGACGCGCTGCCTTTTACCAGCGAGTGCGCACGCCACTTCGGGCTCGTTCGCGCGGGGCTCACGCGGCGCGGGCGCAAGAACGCGGCACGATCCTACGACGCGCTCATCGCCGCGTCAGCTCTCGCTTACAACCTGCCGCTGTACACGAGCAACACCCGCGACTTCGCTGACGTTCCCGGCCTGGATGTGAGACCTGTCACGCCACCAGCCGTGAGCTGACGATGAGCCAGCCTAAGCGCTGACATCTCGAGACCTCCGCGGTGACATCTCAGTGACAATCGACAACAAGCGCCCGGCGAAAAGGCTGATTCGCCCCATCTGTAGACATAACGTCGATTATCGAGCGTTGTATGGATGAAGGTGATCACCGGCGCGATCTCGCTGTCTGCGGAGTCCGGGCTGCTTCGGTCCGGTGACTCCTACCGCCAAGCGCTCTAACGACGCGAGAAGGCCCAAGGCGCGCACAACAAGGCGATCGGCGCGGTCACGCACTCGATCATCTGCGCGATGTGGCACATGCTCTGAACCGGCGAGCTCTACCGAGACGGGGTGCCGGTAAGAATTGTGTCACCAGCCGCCATTTCGGGCCCGGGCGGGAATGGAAGCGGATTTGGCGCTAATCGTCGTCGATCTCGAGCCGGTCCATTGCTACTTGGCGGTCGGCGGCTGCGGGCCTGCCACAAGCGCATTAGTAGCAGAACTCGGACGCGGAAGCTGCGACTAATGTCACTTAGGAGCTAACTGTGCTGCCTCGACGCGTTACTCGGGCGACAGCACCGACGTGACGACCCTCGCTGCCAGCCCGAGCTCGGTGTCTGCGAGCGTACGTGGGTCCAGCAGGACGGCTCCATCGGACACCCGTGCGATGAGGGGCGGGTCGGCTGAACGCAAAGCTGCCGCGAGCGCAATACGCTCCAGACCAGGCTGGTCAATGCGCACTGCTGGCCCTTTTAGTTCGAGCAGCGGGAGGGCACCGCCACCGACCCGCGACACCGTCTCGACCACCGTTCCGCCGATGGCTTCGGCTAGTTGTTGCGCGCGCCTGTCAAGGATGTCGCGATCAACCGTGAGCATCGACAGCACCGGGATCTCGCGCATCGCGCGCTCCGGATCGCGGTAGAGCGCGAGTGTGGCAGCTAGCGCCGCAAGCGGCAGTCGGCCGATCCGCAGCGCGCGCGCCAGAGGATGCGCGCTGCAGGCGGCAATCGCCTCCGCGCGCCCCACTAGGACACCGGCCTGTGGGCCGCCGAGTAGCTTGTCGCCGCTGAAGCAGACGAGTGCGGCTCCCGCCGCGACGGAGCGGCGGACCGCCGGCTCATCGCGGAGGTCGGGCGAACCGGCGGCCAGGACGCCGGAGCCGACGTCGTCGATCACCGCGGTGCCAAGAGAACAGAGCGATTCGATCGGAACGTCCCCGACGAAACCGACCGTGCGAAAGTTCGACTGATGCACGCGCAGGATGACGCCGTCGTCAAGCTGCGTGAGCGCCTGAGCGTAATCGGACAACCGCGTGCGGTTGGTCGTGCCAACCTCAATCAGCGGTATCCCTGCTTGGGCCAGGACCTCAGGAATCCGAAAACCGCCCCCGATCTCGACAAGTTGCCCACGTGAGACCACCACCGCGCGGCCAGCGGCGACCGCGGCCACTGCAAGCAGCACCGCTGCAGCGCCGTTGTTGACAACGACAGCGTCCTCTGCCCCCGTCAGCTCGGTGAGCAGCGATCGCAAGTGCGTGTTGCGCGAACCGCGCACGCCCGCGCCAAGATCGAGCTCGAGGTTGCTGTACCCAGCTGCTGTCTCGTTGAGCGCCTCAATCGCCGAGGCCGGTAGGGGCGCGCGGCCGAGGTTCGTGTGCAGCAGCACCCCGGTGGCGTTCAGCACACGCGCCAGTGAAGGGCGCAGCTGCGCGCGGATTCGTGCCACGAGATCGGGGTCGTCGTCAGCGCCGCTGAGTAGTTCGGAGCGGCGATGGTGCAGCACCGCTCTTGTCGCCGAGACGGCCTCGGCCTGTGAGAACTCCCCGGCAAGCGCACCTGCGAGTTGGTCGACCGCAGGCAGCCTCCGCAACCGCTCCTGCCGGGGATCAGAGCTGGTCGGTTCGTTCATCGCGTCGGCTCCGGGTTGCGCGTGGCCCCTGGCGTGAGAACGCGAGTGTCATCGGCCAGTCGGCGGGTCACGCGCAGGCTATCGAGGTGCTCAAGGAACGCCTGTGTCGCCTTGCGGGAGATGCCGAGCTCGTCGCGCGCAGCCGCCAGCGTAACTGGACCACGAGCCTTGATTAGCGCGACGATCCGTTGGCGTATCTCAGAAACCGTGTCCGTATGCCCGTAGAGTCGTCCACTCACCCGCACCGCAATGCCTGCGTTGCGGAGCCTCCGCAACACAATCGGGGAGCCGCATTGCGCCTCCGACAGCAGCCTTGTAGTCGCCTCGCGTAGCCGCCGCTCGAGATCATCGGCGACTGCTGAGTCCCTCGCGGCCGGCACCGACACCGCCGCCGCGACATCGTCGGTTGCAGCCCTCGCGGGAGGTTCACTGCCCTTCAGCAGACAACTTAGCCGCTCGGCGATCTCGGGCCTCGGTCCGTGACGTCGGGCGAGCGCGTCGACCACTCTACCTCCGCCGATCGTGCCCGCGGGCGCAAGTCGGCGGATCACGAGGCGATCGCCCGCGGCGGCCACGATCGGATGCTCGAGCCGCAGCTGCCAGAACCCGTCGTCGAGCCTGGTGACTCTGGCGGCCACGTGGCGCGTGCCGTGCAGCACCTGAACACACCCGCCTTGACGCACGTCGTGCCGGATTTCAAGCGCGCAGTCGAGCACCGAGGTCTCGCGAAACTCTCCCGGAGTCGCAAGCACGTCGCCGCGACCGACCTGGTCAATCGGGATACCCGCAAGGTTGACCGCGACGCGCTGCCCGGCGTAAGCGTGTCCCGCGGCAGCGCCGTGGATCTCTATACCGCGGATCCGCACCGATTTACGGCTCGGGAGCAACTCAAGCGTGTCGCCCTGCGCGATGCAGCCCGACCACAGAGTGCCCGTTACGACGGTCCCACGACCAGTGATCGTAAACACGCGATCGAGGTGCATGCGAGCGGCTTCTGAGAGCTCTGTCGCGCGGCTGGGGATGTTCGCCACGGTGCGCTCCAGCAGTGCGAGCAACTCGTCAAGACCAACGCGGGTACGCGCCGAGCAGGCGACTATGGGAACCCCCGGTAGGAGCGCCGCTGCTTCGGCCGAAGCGGCCGCAGAAGCAGCGATGTCAGCCTTGGTGATCGCGATGACTCCGTACTGGACGTCCAGTGCGTGCAGGATGGCGGCGTGTTCAATCGTCTGCGGCATCACTCCATCGTCTGCGGCGATGACCATCAGGAACAGATCGACACCGGTGGCGCCGGATACCATCGTTCGCACAAAGCGCGAGTGCCCGGGCACGTCGATCAGCGAGAGTCGTCGGCCGGACGGAAGCATAAGCGGCGCGTAGCCAAGCCGGATCGTCAGCCCACGAGCCTTCTCCTCGGGCAGCCGATCGGTGTCGACGCCGGTCAAGGCGGCGACTAGCGTCGTCTTGCCGTGGTCGACATGACCAGCGGTACCCAACGTGAGAGGCGGGTGGGCGGTCGGCGCAGGTTGCTGGTCGGCTATGGGCAAGGTGCGATATGAGCCGGGTACGGAACGGCGAAGGAGTCGAACCTTCCCGACGCGCTCAGCGCGCCGCAGACGGCTTTGAAGGCCGTTTGGGGCACGGCCCCTGGCCGCTCCAGGCGTTACGGAAACACCGCTGTCGCATCGCTATAGCCGGGAATATGAAGGCGATCAGCGCACATGGATGGTCCCCGCGGTGCCCGCGACTAGCCGCCCAATGACCGAACCTGGGATCTGCTCCGCGGCCTCGTGAGGAACCGCCGCTAGCAATCCGCCGGACGTTGTCGCGTCGCACAGCAGCTCACGACGCCACGCCTGAACGTGGGGTGCAAACGTCGCAAACTGCGTGGCCCATGCAGCGTTGCGGGCACTCCCCCCTGACCTGCCGTCTCGGGTCTCGAAGAGATTTTCTGCCCCGTTCAGTACGGGTACGCGCTCGGCGTCGATCTCGGCGGACACCCCGCTCTCTCTGCAGAGATTATGCAGGTGACCCAGCAGACCGAAGCCCGTGACGTCGGTCATGGCGTGGACACCAGCTTGGATGGCTGCCCGCGAAGTCGCGGCGTTCAGCTCAGTCATGACCCCCACCGCTCTAGCGAGCAACGAATCGCTCGCGGCTCCTCGCTTGCGAGCTGCCACCACCGCCCCCGTGCCGAGCGGTTTGGTGAGCACGAGCAGATCCCCGGGAACCCCGCCATCGTTGGTGATGATTCGTTCAGGGTGGACGGTGCCGGTCACCGACAGGCCGTACTTCGGCTCGCTGTCGTCGATTGAGTGGCCGCCGGCAACGATGGCTCCAGCCCCCACAGTCACATCGATTCCCCCTCGCAAGATCTCGCTGAGCACCTTGCCGCCGAGTTTTGCCAACGGAAACGCGACGATATTGAGCGCCAGAAGCGGCGTGCCTCCCATGGCGTAGACATCAGACAAGGCGTTCGCCGCGGCAATGCGGCCGAAGTCGTAGGGATCGTCCACCAGCGGCGTGAAGAAGTCGATCGTCTGCACCAGCGCGAGGTCATCACTGAGCTTGAAGACCGCCGCGTCATCAGCCGTGCTAGGTCCAACCAGTAACCGCGGATCCTCGGCAATCGGCAAACCCCTCACGATCGGGATGAGGTCAGCCGCCGGGAGCTTGCAGCCACACCCGGCACCAACTGCCAGCGACGTCAGCGGTACTCGCGGTTGCATCAAGTGAAGGCCTGTTCGGAGCGCGGATATTCCGGCGACCGAGCATGCTAACACAACCGCAACACAGAAGCACGAGCCCGCGGCTTAAGTTGGTGACGAATAGCACAAGTAGGGCTTGTGGGCATAATGGCGACCATTCGGAGGCAGCCGTGCGCGTTGTTGTGGCGTTATGCGACTCACTCGTCGCAGAGGTGCTGATCCTGTCGGCTGTCTACAAATTCGCAAACCCGGACCGATTCCGGCAAGCGGCAGCCGACTACTCGTTGTACCGCCGTTTCTCGAACCGAGTTCGCGTTCCACGGGCTTTGCCGTGGGTTCTCCCGCTTCTTGAGTCGGCCGCTGGCGCGTTGCTCCTCATACCCAATCTCCGGAGCGCCCAGGTAGCCGGCGGCGCTCTCGCGTGCATCCTTTTCGCCATGTTTGTATTGGTCCTCGATCGCGACGATCGAATCTCGATTACCAATTGCGGCTGTTGGGGGAGCAACGACGTTACGGTTCCGCGCTCCGCATTTCTCTGGCGAATGGTGCGCTAGTAGGCGTAGCGGTGGTGACGCTATCGCTGGCGGCCACTGTCAATCCACTGCCGTCAGGCCTGCAGACCCTTGCGGGAGTCGGGCTGGCGCTTCCTTTTGCGGTGCTCTGCCTGGAATTCCCGACGATCGCAACGCTTATCCTCCTGCGCCCACCTGCGGCCATTGCAGGCCCGGCGCCCCGATCGACGAGGCTGTCGTAATGCTCACGGCAGCGGTCATCGTCCTCTGGGTTTTGTTCTTCGCGGTGCTGCTTTTGGTTCTTGTGCTGTACCGGCAGTTCGGGCTGCTCTACCTCGGCTCCGGCGGACGGGTTGCGCTCACGGGACTGGCGCCGGGTAGCCGAGCGCCTGAAGGTCAGCCGGTTCTGATTGACGATCGTGAGTCAAGAATCGACTGGTCCTCACCCGGCCTCGACCGAGCTACGTTGGTCGTCTTCGGCGGGCCGCGGTGCCCGATCTGCGAGAAGCTGATTTCGGAGTTGGATGACGCTGCGGCTCTTTGGGGTGAACTGGTAGACATCATTTTTGTAGATCGGACAAGTGACGACACGTCCCGGACACGAGTCCTGCCCGCCACTCACTCATGGGCGTACTGCGTGAGCTTGGACGACGCCCTGTACCACGACTTCGACGTCGAGGTAAGCCCGTACGCCTTTCTCGTCGACACCTCGGGCACGGTTCTGAACAAACGGATCGTGAACTCTCTCGACCACCTCGCTTGGGTGGTCGAGACTGCGGTCAGCCCGACTGACGGACAACTTCGCGTCGCGCAGCAGAGCCCGCCACGGTTCCGCAACACGCCACGCGCCGAAGTAATCGAGCTCACCGGCACGGGCGGCGGAGCAGCTCAGACTGGTCAAGACACAAGATCGCATTCGGAAGGGAGCAATGGTCATTCCTAAGCGACATAGCGACGACGACGCGCCCGATGACAACCGGCGCTCGGGCGAGGCGGCCAACCCCGAGGTTCCTGGCTCAGCGCTCTTTGCTTCGTTAATCGAGCGGCGGAGATTCCTGCGCAGAGGCGCGACAGCGCTTTTCTATACGGTGGCAGGAGCTACGGTCGGGTCACTCGCAACAGCGAGGACCGCTCTGGGTAAGCCCGCAGACTCTGCGGGGCCCTGCTGCCCGAGCTGCTGCGGGCCGTCGCCCTGCTGCAACACCAGTTGTTGCGACAAGCCGTGCTGTTCGGTCGACAGCACTTCGTGTGCCGATAACGGATCGACTTGTTTAGGCCCGGACTATCGATACTACGGCAGTGGTGTCGGGGGCTGCTGGACTTGCGTATACAGCGACGCGCTCACGACTTGCTGCGACTGCAAGATCAACAACAACACCGGCTGTAGCGGCTACACCAATCGCTGCATCTGCTCACAGTCCCACGTCCTCGTTGCACAGGGAGCGGCGGTCGCCCATTAGCGGTGCCTTCGCTTTTGCCTTTCCTTCTCGTCTCGGAGGTTTGAGTGTGATCGTTTTGCTCGCACTGGTATTCGGCTTCACCGTTGGATTGCTGGATTCGACCTCGACCTGAGCGGCCAACGCCGTGTTGGCGCTGGCGGGTGGTCACTCGCCAATCGGAAGGCAGCGACGGGTCGTGTTCGTCGTAACCCTGCCCGTGGTGGCTGCTGCCACATATGCCTTCGTCGGGATCCTCGGCGGATCTCTAGGTCAAGTCCCCTGGCCATCGCTGCCGGCTGTTCTTCTAGCCAGCGGTGTGATCGGTGGCGCGTCGCATGCCATGGGCGGTCGCTGGCTGCCTACTACCCAACGACAGATGCGTAAGGAGGTGGCCGAGGACGGACGCCGAGGGGCGCTCATCTACGGAGCCGTGCTCGGCCTAGGCTTCCTCACCATCGTGTCGAGCGTCTACGTCTGGCTCGGGTTCGTGGTCATCGCCGTGGCCGGGCATTGGCTATGGGGCGCGGTCTACGGTGCGGGTTTCGGGGCGGGCCGTATTGCCCACTTCCTGGTGTTGTACGTCGCAGGGACAGTTGAGGCCCCTGGCACAGTAGCCCTCCTCGTCGTGGGCGGGAGATGGGGCTGGGCTCGCCCGGTTGGCGCAGCGCTTGGCGGCGTGCTCGTGATCACCAGCGTTTTCCTGCTCTTTCAGGGTTCGGGTGGACTGCCAGCGTGACGGCGGCGAACCGGCACGCTTGGAGGTCGCCGCACCTAGTAGGCGCAGGCGTGGTTCTCGCCGGAGCGCTCCTAGCTGCCGGAGCCGCGCTGACACTCACTGGGACCACCGCCAACTCGGGGACGCCAATAGTCGTCGCGGGCTTCAAGCTGGTCCATACCGCGGCGGCCTATCGCTCGCAGTGCACGCGGCTGAGCCGGCGTCTGGGCTTTCCGGTGCCCTGCTTAGACATCCAGCCGCAACCTTTGCTCGGCGACACGCTGGAATGCGCCCCGGCCAACTCGTGTCTGTGGCCGACGGAATACCCCTCCAGACAGGGCCGTGACGGGTACGGGCTCAGCGACATGGGCGGCTTCGCAGTGCCTTCCGGCTACGTCGGGGTGCCCGGCCCGGTTCCCGAGGGACACCTTGTAATCAGGGCTGAACGGTTCGACGCACACGCAGTATTCGGCTGCGGGCGTTTCCCGCAGGATCCCGCCACGGGCGGTCAGACATTCGCAACTTTGCCGATCCGCCAGCCCGACGCCAGTAACGTGACCGTCAGGGTCAGCCTGCGCCGCTGCCCCGAAAATGCGCAGGACGAGATCGACGGTGGACATATCGTTGGATTTTGGGTGCGACGAGGGATCGCCTACTCCGTCAGCCTCCACGGATGGAGCCGGACAAACCAACGAGTCGTCGAGGCGCTCATCTCCTCGATCCGATATGGCTGAACCCATCGATCTAACCCGATCATCGGCACCAGCCGTGTTCGTCGCTGTTTTCGATTGCCCCGGCCGGCTGGCCGTCGTGGTCCTGCTCTGGTTGAACTTCTTCACCAAGCGGGCGATCATGCGTGCGCGGCCGGGCGACGTGTTGGCAGCAGGAGGGATCGCGCGGTTCGCCGAGCGGAGGTTCTACAGCTTCTCCGTGTGGAGCGGCGTTGACGGTATGGCGTCGGTTTCCTCGATTCATAGCCACCGGATGGCCATGTGGGCGGCCAGCATCCTGGGCACAAGCGTTGAGTCCTCTGTATATCGACCAGCGGGGTCGTTTCTCTCCGCTTGGATGGACGAGGTAGGCGTGGCAATCGAGCCCCCCGGGTGAGGACTACCTAGACCCGCGCCGCGAACGATGGTGAAGAGGGTGGCAGGGCGTTTTGGAGGTTGGTCTGCCTGTCTGCGCGATCTCGGTCGCTAGCGAAGGAGCCCCAGCCTCAATTGCGGCTAACGCTGGTTAATAGACGCTACCTGGCACCTGGCGACGCGAACCCGAGCGCGGGCGCCGCTGCTGATGCGTCCGGGTCGAGTGCTGGCTGGCGGATGTTCAGCCGGGCGTTCATGTCGAGGTTGACTTCGCCGTACGGCAGGACGTGCGTCCAGAATAGTGGCGTCAGGCCGCGGCGGTCTGCCGGGGTCAGCAGTTCACCCCAGGTCGGGTCGGCGAGCACGTCTTGGAGCATCAGGGTGTTGACGTACACGAGCGCCGCTTGCAGGATTCGCAGGCAGAGCACGAAGAGTTCCTGCTCGTCGCGGCGGTTGCTCTGCATGTCGCCGCGTTTGCCGTAGGCCAGGATCCCATTCGCGCTGTTCCAGGACTCGATCACGTTGAGGCCCTCTTCGATCTCGCGTTGCAGGTCTCGCGATCGGAGGTAGCGGGCGATGAAGATCGTTTTCTGCGCCCGGCCGACCTCTAGCATCGCCGCGTAGGTCGCGTGCGATGCGTTGCGGGTGAAGCGCCGAAGGATCGCTTCCGTTGACGCGGTTCCGGTGCGGATCGCGGTGGCGTACTTGATCATTTGGTCGTACTGCTCGGCGACGATGTCCCAGCGGATCGGCCGGGTCAGCGCCGGGCTGAGGCGAGGATAGGCGTCCGGTTCGCCGGCGCTGACCCTGTAAAGGCGAGCCTTGTTGATCTGCTTGATCCGTGGAAGCAGATCGAACCCGAGCAGCCGCGTGATCGCGAACCCGATCTCTGACTGGCCGTGGGAATCGGTGTAGTTGGCCTGCAAGCTCATCGTGGTGTCGTGGCGCATCGCGCCCTCGATCATCGCCGCGACCTCGGAGGCGCTGCACGAGATCAGCTGCGAGTGCACAGCCATCGACTTCTTCTCGACATGCCAGTAGATCAGCACCCCACGGCCGTGATAGCGCGAATGCCATTCGGTCAGGATGTTTTGATCCAGAGCACGGACGTGGGTAGAGTCGGACGCGACCGCGGTCGACCCTGCACCCCACAAGCCGTGGTTGCGAGCAGCGAAGGTCGCGTCCGCGATCTGAACCGCGATCGAGCGGGCCGCCTCAACGGTCAGATAGCGCCGACGGGCGTAGCGGATCTCATCCTCGTTGTGACCGTGCGCACCGGAGGAGACCGCTCGGATGCCGGTGTTCGTGCCGTAGGCGTAGATCGCGAGGAGCAACCGCTCAGCCAGCACATCCGAGCGGATGCTGCCGCCGGCTCCAGCGAGGGAGGTGACCGCGTCGAGGCAGAGCGTCCGCAGCACTGTCTCCTTGAGCATGTCGATCAGCGGGACCGTGCCCCAGCGCCGTAGTACTTCCGCCTTGACGCGAGGTTCTGTCCGACGTTCTGTGTGAGGTCTGGGTCTGTGTAGCGGCTGTTGCCGCCACGGTTGGACTGACGAGCCCTGGAGGGGCGAGGAAGGCCATCCGTGGCGGGGCGGCCCGGAAAGGATCCGCATGACTAGAACAACATCGAAGAGCTCGTCGGTCACGATTGACCGTGTGGATGGCGCCCCGGAGCCTGATCAGGATGCGCTTGATCGTCTCGCTGGGCTGCTGCCCGCCGAGGCGCTCGGGCGGGCTGTGAAGGGTCTCACACCGGATGAGATCACCGGCTCGGGCGGGCTGCTCACGCAGCTGGCGGGCCGGTTGATCGACGCCGCGCTGGCGGGTGAGCTGACCGACCATCTCGGCTATGAGCCTGGGCAGGCACCTGCGGGCGGTGCGGGGAACATGCGCAACGGCTCGACCCCGAAGACAGTCAGCACCGATCTGGGGCCGGTGGCGGTCAACACCCCGAGGGATCGCAACGGAAGCTTCGAGCCGCAGCTCGTTGCCAAGCGCCAGACGCGTTTGGCTGGGTTGGACGCGAAGATCATCGATCTGTATGCCGGCGGCATGAGCGTCCGGGACATCCAGAGCCATTTGGAGCGCCTCTACGGCACCACCAGCATCGGGCGGGACACGATCAGCCGGATCACCGACGCGGTCATCGAGGACGTCAAGGAATGGCGCCACCGGCCGCTCGAGAGTGTCTACCCGATCGTCTATTTGGACGCGCTGGTGGTGAGGGTCCGCCAGGACCGCTCCGTCCAGAAGCGCGTTTGCTACCTGGCGATGGGCGTCACCGTCGACGGGGAGCGTGACGTGCTCGGCCTCTGGTGGCAGGAGACCGAGGGCGCGAAGTTCTGGTTGGCGGTCCTCAACGACCTGCACCACCGCGGCGTTCAGGACGTGCTGATCGCCTGTGTCGACGGGCTCACCGGGTTCCCCGAGGCGATCGAGGCGGTGTTCCCGAAAGCGTGGGTGCAGACATGTGTCGTTCACCAGATCCGCTCATCGATGCGTTACGTCGCCTACCAGGACCGCAAGAAGGTCGCCGCCGACCTGCGCCCGGTCTACACCGCACCCAACGCTGAGGCCGCGCAGGACGCCCTCGAAGCGTTCGACCAGAAGTGGGGTCAGCGCTATCCGATGATCGCCGACTCCTGGCGCGCTCGCTGGGAATACATCATCCCGTTCCTGTCCCTGCCAGCCGACCTCAGAAAGGCCGTTTACACAACAAACTCGATCGAGGGCCTCAACCGCCAGATCCGCAAGGCGATCAAAACCCGCGGTCACTTCCCCGACGAAGACGCCGCGACCAAGCTGATCTGGCTCGCGATCACCCGCGCCGAGAGCAAATGGCGCAAGGCCTACAACTGGACAGGCGCGCTCCGCGGCCTGAAAATCCACTTCGGAGACCGACTCCCCGACTGACCACAATCAACAACCAGCCCAGACCTCACACACAGAAGGCCGGACAGTCTCTGACGCGACGTAGGTTCCGCGGCTCCACCTGAGCGTCAAGCGGAGTGAGCTTGATCGCACCGGAGCGGCGTTCCGCGATCGATAGCCAGTCGAGCTTGGGCAGCGCATCGTTGAGCGCCTGAAGCTCGCTTCGCATCTCTTCGCGCAGCTCGGCGATGAACTCACCGGGATCAAGCGGCTTGCGAAGCGTCCGGTAGTGCTCGACGCGACGCTCCGCGAAGTCGGCCGGGAGGTCCTCGTCAGGGTTCCGCCAGCGGTCGGCGCCTACAACCCAGATCTCCTTGCAGCGCAGCGAGTCGCGCAGCGCCTGGAACGTCGCGACCTCATACACCATCCGTACTAGCCGCCGACGCCCGCGGGTGTCCTCGCGGTAGAGAACGTCCTCCCAGTCGCCGCGCAGCCCGCGGTGCATCGGGATAACCTCCCCGAGCGGGTAATAGGGCTCTCTCCTTGGATTGCTGTCACCAAGGGCAAAGTAGGGCCCGGGCATCCCAGCGGGTTTGCGCTGCACGTAGGGAGGCCTTCCGGCGAAACGACCTGCCTGCTATGCCGCCGGGGGTTCTGCGCCTGGCGGCGGGGACATCTCCGCCGGCGGATGTGCGCGCAGTGCCGCGTCCCGAACCCTGTCCACCTCAGTGAAGCGGTCTGGGTCGCCGCCTTGGAGATCAAACGTGGTTCTACTGATATTCAAGTCACGTCCACTTTGCTCGAGCACATCGATGGTTGCGAGAGACAGCGCTCGCGTCCCTCCCATACTCCCCCCTAGAGCCATGGCCCGGTCCGAGAACGCGTAATACGCGCCAAGCGTCTGGATCCGGTTCAGCTCGTGGTCGGTGCAAGACATCACACGCGCCGCAAGTTCTTGCTCGCCGTGGCGGCTCAGCATCTGGGCAAGCGAATCCCGTTGCACTCCCAACTTGGCCATTCGGCGGAGTATATGACCGCGCTCGCCGTGGCACCGGGGGCGAGTCACGGCGTTGAGAAGGCTGCTGTGCTCGATTCCTGAGAATTCCGTCCGGCCCTATCAATACGGTGACCGCGACCTGACGTACGACACGAAGGAGAGCGACATGACAATGTCTTGGGTTGCCCGTGTAGCGTCGATTGGTGCGGTTGCGCTCGCAGCTGCGGCTGTGGCCGGGCCGACTGGCGTGGCGGATGCTACTACGCCGGGCGGGACTATTCCGACTAGTACCTCCCCAGCGGTTGCCTCGTCAATCGTGCTGCCGGGAACGGTCACCAGCCAACAGGCCCCTACCGCTGTTGCCAACGTCGCCGGCGGGTGCTCGGACTTTGCGATCGCGGGCGGCACGATCTGGGCTAATCCCAACGGAAGCGGGACCAACTTCGGCACCTTCGGATCCGGTGCAAATTTCACCTTGAGTTGCTATTACTACAATAACACGGATCAGGGTAAGTGGTACGCCGAGACGGAAGCCACCTATGGTTCAAAGCATAATAAGTACGGCTACATCTGGGTTCAACGCTTGTATTGGGGCTCACAGCACCTGTGTCTCGATCCGGCGGGGCTTGTTGATTCCATCACGTACAACAGCTTGGACTGCCCACTGATTGACTACACCATAGCTGTGGCTACGCCATAGACTGTGTGACGGCAGCCAAGCAGTAGTCACAGCACGCCACGCGTGCGGCACTGCCGGATAAGTGATCCGGCAGTGCCGCACCGGTTTGGGTCGGGAGTACACGCGCAGACGAGCGACGGGTGATCTGGGCGCGCGAGCTACCGACCGATTGAAGATCCTGATAGACTTGTTCAGTGGGCGTAGCGGTATTTTGGGAAGCGATCAAGAGTGTCTTCGTTGACCACCTCGTCGATCCGAGAAGACTTCTGAGCATCGGTCGGAAGCGTAGGGCCGGAAGCCCACCGGCCGGCTCTTGACAAGCATCCCTGTGCCGTCGTCTCCGGCGCTGCGCGCCATGTAGGCCCAGTGCTCGGGTCCGTGTCACCAGGGGCAAAGTAGGAGAAGCCCGTTAGCCTTCCTCGCGAACTGCGGCACGCTGGATCGCCCGGTAGACCGTCGAGCGAGCGACCGAGAACAACTCGGCGAGATCGGCGCTGGTGTGGGTTCCTGCCCGGTGCAGCGAGACGAGGTGAGCTTCCTGGCGTGGGCTGAGCTTGGGCTGCTTGCCACGCAGCCGGCCTTTGGCCCGTGCGACCTTCATGCCCTCGCGTGTTCGCATGCGGATGAGGTCGGCCTCGAACTCGGCCACCATCGCGAGAACATTGAAAAGAAGGCGACCGACCGGATCCGTCGGGTCGTAGACGGAACCTCTGAGGTTGAGCTTGACGCCGGAGCTGGTGAGTTCGTCGGCGATGTCCCTGGCGTCCGGAAGCGATCGAGCGAGCCGATCGAGCTTGGTCACGACGAGTGTGTCGCCGGCGCGGCACGCGGCGAGCGCTTCACGGAGCCCTGGGCGGGCCCTGTTGGTGCCTGTCAGGCCGTGGTCAACGTAGATGCGCTCAGGTGCGACACCGAGCCCAGCGAGAGCGTCGCGCTGCGCGGTGAGGTCTTGCTCGTCGGTTGACACTCTTGCGTAGCCGATCAGCTCGCCCATGGATGCAGTGTCCCATATGTGGCTCCTTCACCGGGCAGTTTCTCGGGCGGGTCTTACGGGACAGCCTTTAGTCCTGAAGCTTCTGGACTCGAGGGAACTTGGTAGCTGTCCCGTTGGGGGTTCCTCTTGCGGGCCCGACTCAGCGCGACATCGCGGCCAGTAAAAGACGCCGCGATCAGACGGCGGCCGGCGGATCGACGAATTACTCCGCAGACAGCGGGGTCGACAGTTGCTCTGCCAAGCTCTTCTTGTAGAGGGTTGCCTCATGCAGCGCGAGTGGGCACCGGAGGAACTGATCGCGTCGTGGACGTTGATCGACCGCGATCGCGAACTCTTGGGCAACAAGGCAGGAGCTACCCGGTTGGGGTTCGCGCTCCTGCTGAGATTCTTCGATCTCGAGGCGCGGTTCCCGGCGCACGTGGGCGAACTGCCGGCGCCAGCGATTGACTACGTCGCTGACCAGGTCAAGGTTCGCGCCGAGGCCCTGGTCGAGTATTCGTGGTCGGGCCGGACGATCAAGTATCACCGCGCGCAGATCCGGGACGCGTTCGGGTTCAGGGCCCCGACTCGCGCCGATGAGCAACGGCTGGCGGAGTGGCTGGCCGAGGAGGTGTGCTCGATTGAGCCGCGCGAGGATCGGCAATGTGACGCGCTCTTGTCTCGCTGCCGGCAGGAACGCCTGGAGCCACCCGGCAGGATCGTGCGACTGCTCGGCAGCGCCCGGCGCTTGGCGGACGACCGCTTCTGCCAACGCACCGTGGAGCGCATCCCCGGCCCGGTCGCCGAGCGGCTCGAGAGGCTGATCGCTGAACGCCTTGATGACGACGGGGCTGTGGGTGGCGGGCAAAGCCTGTATGCGGCGCTCCGTGCCGATCCGGGCCCGGCGGGCCTTGAGTCGCTGCTCACCGAGATCTCCCGGCTTCAGCAAGTTCGTGCGGTCAACCTGCCCGCCGATCTGTTCGCTGAGACCGATGAGAAGCGTGTGTCGCTGTGGCGCGCCCGAGCGACCGGCGAGCACCCTTCCTGGTTGCGTTCGCATCCACGGGAGGTCCGGCTCACCTTGCTTGCCTGCTTCTGCCACTCGCGGGCCAGCGAGATCACCGACAGTCTCGTGGATCTGTTGATCGGGGTCGTGCACAAGATGGACGCCCGTGCCGACTATCGGGTCGAGAAGGAGCTGCTGTCCGATCTCAAGCAGGTGCGCAACAAGCGCAAGATTCTGTTCGATCTCGCACGGGCTGCGCTCGAGCGACCTGATGACACGGTCAGGCACGCGATCTGGCCGGTCGTCGGCGAGCGGACCCTGAAGGAGCTGATCCACGAGGCGCAGACCGACGGTCAGGCATTCCGCGGCCGGGTGCGCACGGTGCTCCGTTCCTCCTATGGCGGGCACTATCGCAAGATGCTCGTTCCCGTGCTCGAGGCGCTGCGGTTCCGGTGCAACAACACTGCGTACCGACCGGTGATCGACGCGCTCGAGCTACTCAGCCGTTACGCGCAGCGTGACCGGATTCAGTTCTACGACGCCGCGGACCGCGTGCCGATCGAAGGTGTCGTCAAGGCGGACTGGCGTGAAGCCGTCGTCGACGAGCACGGCCGGGTCGAGCGCATCCCGTACGAGCTGTGCGTGCTCATTCGGCTGCGTGACGCGATCCGTCGCCGCGAGATCTGGATCGAGGGTGCTCGCCGCTGGGGCGACCCCGAGACGGATCTTCCCCAGAACTTCGAGCAGGCCCGAGAGACTCACTACGCGGCGCTCTCCAAGCCGCTTGACCCAACAGCTTTCGTGCAGAACCTGCGTAACGATCTGGACGGCGCCCTCGGTCGCCTGGCCGAAGCGCTACGGGGCGATGAGACGGGCGGCGTCAAGGTCACGACCCGCAAAGGGGACGTGTGGATCCGCGTGCCTCGGCTTGAGAGACAGCCCGAACCGGAAACGCTGCAGGCGCTCAAGCGCGAGGTCATCGACCGTTGGGGCGTCATCGACCTGCTCGATGTGCTGAAGGAGGTCGACTACCTAACCGAGTTCACCAGCGAGTTCACGACGATCGCGACCCGCGAGAACATCCCTCGCGACCAGTTGCGCCGGCGCCTGCTCCTGGCGTTGTTCGCGCTCGGCACCAACATGGGGATCGCGAAGCTCGTCGCCGCCGGCGAGCAGGACGAGAGCGAGAACGCCCTGAGGCGTACCCGCCACACCCACATCAGCCGCGACAACCTCCGCTCAGCAATCATCCGGGTCGTCAACGAAACCTTGCGTTACCGTGATCCGCGCTGGTGGGGCAACGCCACCACCGTCGCCAGCGACTCCAAACGGTTCGGATCGTGGGACTCGAACTTGATGACCGAGTACCACGTGCGCTACGGCGGCTCGGGGGTCATGATCTACTGGCACGTCGAGCGCAAACAGCTGTGCATTCACAGCCAGCTACGAAGCTGCTCGGCCTCCGAGGTCGCGGCGATGCTCGAAGGCCTACTGCGGCACTGCACCGACACCGAGATCGAAGCCAACTACACCGACACACACGGCGCGAGCGTGGTCGGCTTCGCGTTCTGTCACCTCCTCGGCTTCCGGCTGCAGCCGAGGCTCAAGAACATCGGTGCGGCGACCCTGTACCGGCCGGCCGACGCCGCGACATATCCGGGACTCGAATCCGTTCTTACCAGGCCGATCCGCTGGGAGCTGATCGCCCAGCAGTACGACCAGCTGATCAAGTACGCCACCGCACTCAGGCTCGGTACCGCCGAATCCGAACAGGTACTGCGCCGGTTCACCCGCGGCGGACCGAAGCACCCGACCTACCAGGCGCTTGAGGAGCTCGGTCGTGCCGTGCGCACGATCTTCATCTGCGAGTACCTCGCCAGCAAGGCGCTCCGTCGCGAGATCCACGAAGGCCTGCAAGTGATCGAGCATTGGAACAGCGCCAACAGCACGATCTTCTACGGCAAAGACTCCGAGCTCACGGGCGCTGACCGCGAAAGCCAAGAAGTCTCGATGCTCGCCATGCACCTGCTGCAATCCTCGCTCGTCCTGATCAACACGCTGCTCGTCCAGCAGGTGCTTACCGATCCAGAGTGGGCGCAGCAGCTCACCGACGCAGACCTGCGCGCGCTGACGCCGCTGTTCTGGTCGAACATCAACCCCTACGGCACGTTCCGCCTTGACATGGCCCACAAGCTCGACCTGGGCGTCCCGGTCCGCGAAGAAGAGGCAGCAATTCACGCATAGCTACTTTGCCCCTGGGGACAGCAACCCAAGGAGAGGGCCAATAGGTGATGTTGCCCGCGTCGGCGAATCGCCGGATCAGCCTCAGCGCATCGGTCACGGGCTGATGGGCTGAGCTGCTGCGGAAGTCCAGCACGTCGAGCAGCCGGATCAACCCTCGCCGGTAATGGTTGGTGTAGGACGCCTTGAGCGTCGTCTGCACCGTGCGGCGGTATAGCGGGCCGCTCGTCTTGAACTCGTTCACAAGATCACGCAGGGTCTGCTCACCGCCGGTGACGGCTGGGAAGACGACGCGGCGCACGATTCCGTCCGGGGTGTTCAGCGACGCCTCGGCAACCCGGAAGAGGATGTTCTCCTTGCCATGGACACGTTTGAATTCGGCGACGAGCTCCTTCGTGACCTTCCTCTCCGCCCGCGCGGCGACGCGATGCACGGTTGAGATCAGCAAGTCAACGAGCGTGTCGGTGATCTCCCGCTCGCGCTCACGCAGCAGCGCGGCCAGCATCGCCAACCGCAGTTCCTCCGGATGGCTGCGCAGATGCGACGGCGACTCGACAGCCGCCCGCTCCCGCCAGCCCGCAACGACACTTCGTGACACATCCTTGAAGACGTGCGGGCCGATGTCGAGCGCGCGAACGGCCAGCAGCTTGGCGATCTCGCCCAGCATGGTCTCCAAGCTCACGCTTCCCGCCGCCTCCTTGAGCCTCCCCAACGCCACCCAATTGTCCGCTGGCTCGTCGTCAACGGTGCCCTCGGCATCGTCGACAGCAAGGAGCGCTGCGATCCTGAGCCTCGACTCCTGGCCGAGCCGGCCCGCGACGCGCGATGCGACCGCCTCCTCACCGATATGCAGAGCCGACCTGACCATCCGCTCGGCCCGCCCCTCAGACGGTGGTTCGATTCGCTGCAGCTGACACCGCGCTAACAGCTCCTCGTGCACCCGGTCCGCCCGGCGCTCCCGTTCGGTGACGTTCTCCGCAAGCCACACGCTGAGTTGATCGGCGTCAACCACGGTGCACTCCCGGAAGCCCAGCCGCTTGCGGATCTGCGCGCGATGGCGCTCGACCGTGCGCCCCGTCCACGCATAGGACGCCAGATCCGATGGTGCGGCGCGTAGCTGCCGAGCGACGAACTCAACCACTCCATCAGGGAGCTCAGATACGCCTGACGGGAACCGACCGTGGCGCGTGTAGAACTTCAGCAGCAGCGCAAAGCCCAACCTCGTCGCGCCATGCTTGGCGTCCACCAGCGCTCGCTCGTCATCGAGGACCGTCCAGTGATCAACCAGCTCATCCAGATCAAGTGAGGCTGACGCGGCCACAGCCCATCTGTATCGGCGAGCCCGAGGCGCAGCAAGCGGCCACCCCGCAAACTGCGGACTCAGAACACCAAAAAGCCGACCTGAAGCCTCCGCCTGCACCTCAGACGGCGCGGCTTGAGCCCGAATTGGCGGCTGGTGACACGATTCTTACCGGAACCCCGAGACCTCGCGCCTGACCACTTCGCTCAACACAATCCCGAACGCCAAGCCCGACGGCTCATGGACCAACTCCGACGCCTCGGACACGCCGTCACGCTCGGAGCACCAAACCAACATCAACGGCTGGGCCGGCTGCCGCCTGGAGGCGCTTTCCTTTCAGATGGTCCAGTTGATTGGGTAGTTGACGATCGTCGCGGTCTCCGGGGTGAAGATCACGCCGGCCTCCCTCATGTCACCTCGCGCGCGAACGGTCATCTCGGTCAACTGGTCCATCTGTTTCGCATGCTCCTCGCAATCCCAGACGCTGACCTGCACGAACGAACCCTCAGGGGCGACGCCGGCGAACCAATGAAGAAGCCCCGGCAGTCGCTGGATGGCCGGGATCAGGTACTCCGAGGCCTTCTTGTCTGCGGTCACGATCTCGCTGAACAGGCTCGGGTCAAAGATGACGCGCGAAACGCGGACGACAGCGGTCGTTGGCAACGGCTCAGACACGATCGTTCTTGCCTCCTGTATTATGTTGCGGTAGGCTACCGTAACATAATGAGTTCACAGAAGCCGGGGCGACCGAGAAATCCCGCCCTGGACCAGGCGCTTCTGACCGTCGCGGCACGCCAGCTCGGCGAATTGGGCTACGCCCGGATGTCGCTGGAATCAGTTTCGACGGCCGCCGGCACCACCGTGCCCAGCCTCCGCCGCCGCTACCGCAACAAGGCAGAGCTAGTCGCAGCGGTGATCGGCTCGCTTCGGGTCGAAGAACCACCGACTGGCGCCCCTTCCCCGCGCGCTCACGCCCTGGCGATCCTGGAGAATTTCCACCGCAACCTGCGCGCTGTGCCCGCGCTGGCCATCCTTGGCTCGCTGCTGACCGAAGAGGAACGCCATCCCGAACTGCTCCACCTCTTCAAGACCCGCCTCGTCGAGCCACGGCGGGCGCTGCTCCGCAAAGCGCTGGCCGCCGGCGACCTCCCCGACGCTGCGGATATAGATGCACTTACAAGCATGCTCATCGGCTCCTTCTACGGCCGCTACGTCACCATCGCCGGCATCCCCGACGACTGGCCAAACCGCGTCCTCAGCACCGTATGGCCAGAGGACGCCAGCACCAAAGTGCTGTCCTCCACGTCCCGGACCAGGGCGCATCAGCCGGAGCGCGCCGGGCGGCCGGCGACGCCGGGCGTGCATCTGCTCGGCGACGAACCCGCGGCGGACGACGGTGTCCGATGAACCTGGGGCTGTAGAACACGGCAAGCGCCCGCAGTCGCGCACCCCGCCAACCGGAGTGCTGCTCGCCTAGGGGTTTCAATAGCCCCGGAGCGACGTGGGCGACTTGCTGCCCCGGAACGACGAGGTGCGGTCCGGCTGCATCAGCAGGGCCGCGACCAGCTGCGTTCGACGGCCGCGAAGAACCTGCCGGTCGCCAAACCCAGGAGCTACATCTCCCCTCTCTGC
>JAJZDA010000236.1 GCA_021851525.1 Actinomycetes bacterium
GCGGCCTCCGCCAGCGCGAACGCGCCGGCCGGGTGTCCCTTGGCGGCGCCGTGCGCACGCGCTGTGGCCTGCGCGTTCAGGCGCGCGCGAAGCGCCTGGTCGGTCCGCCTCCCGGGATCCTGCGCCGGCTGCTCGGCGACGGTCGCCTGGGGGGTGAGCGGCCCCGGCAGCAGCCGTGTCTGCTGATCTGTGCCGAGGTGGCGCACGGTCACAGCCAGGCCGAAGAACCCGGCCATGCCGAACGTCTCATAGGCGCCGGGGCGGGTGGCCTCAAGGTGGCGGCGGATGCCCTCCGAGCGCGGGTCGATGCAGAAGATCGCCTGCACGTCCGGCGGCCTGCGGGCCGCCGGATGCGGCCGGGAGAGCTGCGCCAGCAGCCGGTCGCGGTAATGCCACTCATGGGCGTCGAGCCACACCCAGGGGCGCTGCACGGCCGGCAGCAGGTCCAGCACGCCGGTCACCTGCTCAACCGCCTGCTCGCTGAGCTCGCGCTCCCCCAGGGCGAGCGCCACCTGCTGCGCGCGGTGCCGGCGCCAGTGGGGATCGCTGCCGGCGCTCAGCTGCGCCTCGGCCGAGCCGACGCGGTCCAGTGCCGCCGCGATCAGCTCACGCAGCTCGCCCGGGCCACCGTGCGAACGGCGCCGCATCTCCGCGCGGAGCAGCAGGACGTCGTAGACGATCCTCAGCGCCAGCAGGTCGCTCGTGTCCCCCGGGTGGGTGAGCAGCTCCGGATGCGCGCTGCGCCAGTTGAAGTGCGCGGCGAACCCCGGTGAGCGCAGCAGCAGCCCGCTGAGCTCCTCCACCCACTCCGGCTGCGTGAGCTCGAGCAGCTCAAGCCCCCAGCCGATCGCGTCAAGCGGTTGCCGCGGTACCTCGGCCAGCGCGTCACGCAGGCCCAGGCGCCGCAGCGCCGGGTCGCGCCCCGCCAACGCCCGCCACGCCGCGAAGAAGCCCTGTTCGCGCCCGGGCATCCGCCAGCGTGCCTGGGCGGCGCCGAGGAAGGCGGCGCACCACTTGTTGACCTGCTGGTCCGCGCTCTCAGCCAGGCTGGTGCCCAGCAACCGGTCACACCACTGCGAGCTGGTGCGCGGCAGGCGTTCCTGGGCGGGCAGCTCGGGGCCGTGCAGAAGGTCGGTCAGCAGCACCTCGATCGCGGGGACGGCGCGCCCGCTCAGCTGCACGGGGGGCGTCTGGTTGAGGGCGGCGATCCGCCTGCGGATCGCCGCCCTCAGGTCCGCGTTCTCGATCCGCCCCCGCTGGTGCTCACGGCGGAACTCCGCGCTTGAGAGGTGGCCGCGCAGCCCCAGCGCGGACTGACCCCAGCGCACCGCGGCCTCGAAGCCGAGCTGCTGCACCCCCAGCAGGGGGTTCACGGCGACCATGTCCGCCAGCGGCCAGGCGGGCGCGATCAGCGCCCCCGCGCGTCTCACGGCCTCCGCCAGCTGCCGCCGGTCAGAGCTCGAGCCGTGGTTGCGTGAGCTCTGCACGCTCATGCCGCCACGCCCTCTCTGGCCGGCGCCGCGGACAGCTGCCGCGGCGCTCGCCGGATGCTCGTCCGGCGCCTCGCCTTGCGCCGGCGCGTGTCGGGCGTGCTGAGGTCCAGCAGCAGCGGGTAGAGCACGGCCCGCAGGCGGCCCACGGAGCGCGCGCGTGCCGGCGCCAGCACCAGCACGCTCAGCGCGGCGAAGCTGGCCAGCAGCGCGGCGCCGGCCAGCGCCGTGGGCAGCGTCGCATGGTCCGCCCCGATCGTGGTGTCCAGGTAGGCGTTGGCGCCGGCCAAAAGCCCCGCGTAGGCGCCGCAGCAGAGCGCCGCGAGCGCCAGCACGCGCAGCTTCCCGAGCGCCGTGTGCAGGATCAGCGCGGTTGCTGCGCTGCTCGCGGTCACCCAGGCGAAGACCAGCAGCAGAGCGGCTCCGGGCTGGCTCACCGCCGGTGCGGCGAAGCTCGCAAACGACGCGCTGAGCGCCACCGCGCACGCGGCCCCGGCGATCACGGCCTGCAGCCGTGCCGGCCTCCCGGCGAGTGGGTGTGAGCGCGGCGCGCGGCGCTCCCGCTGGCGCGCCCACAGTGTGCCGTCGGCAGCGAGGAATGAGCTGGCCTTGTAGAGGCCATGGCCGATCAGGTGCATGATCGCGGCGGCGTATGCGCCCAGTCCGCAGGCCACCAGCATGAAGCCCATCTGCGCGGTGGTGGAGTGCGCGAGCGCACCCTTGACGTCGGGGCGCAGCAGCGTCAGCGCGCCGCCGTAGAGCGCGGTCGCCAGGCCGATCGTGAAGGCCAGCGCCGGTCCGGTGCTCCCGGCCGCGAACAGCGGCGCGAGGCGCACGAGCAGGAACCCGCCGGCGTTCACGATCCCGGCGTGCAGCAGCGCCGAGGCCGGCGTCGGGATCGTCACGCCTGCCGCCAGCCAGGACTGCTGGGGCAGCTGGGCGGCGCGCGCGGCTGCCGCCAGCACCAACAGCGCCGCGATGATGCTGATAGCGGGGAGGCTGACCTCCGCCACGCCGATCTGCGCGTGCGCCAGGCGCGGCAGTGCCCGCTGCAGGTGGCTGAGCGGCAGATCCCCGCCGATGCGCAGGATGATCGCGGTGGCCGCCAACAGCGCGCCGTCGCCGAGCGCGACCGCCCGGACGGCCCGGCGCAGGCCATCGCGCCCGGCCCGCAGGTCGCTGCGCAGCCCGATGATCGCGAGCATCCCGAGCGAGCTCAGCTCCCAGCCGAGCGTCACCGCCAGCAGGTGGCTGGCGGTGACCATCACCGCTGCCGCGGCGCTCGTCAGGCAGACGACGGCCACGAAGCGACCCTGACCGGGGGAGGCGGCGAGGTTGCGCGCCGCGTAGCCCTGCACCAGCGCGCTGACGCCCAGCACCAGCACGAGCATCGCGACGCTCAGCCGGTCAAGCCGCGGGGAGAGGGCGGCGGCGGGGCCGCCGATCTGCAATGTCAGCGCGTGGCCGGCCGTGACGAGCACCAGCAGCAGCGCGGCGCTGAGCGCGGCGAGCGTGGTCAGCAGCGCGCAGAGCTGCGCTGCGCTGTCGGTCCGGGTCCGGCTCATGCGGCGGCCGGCAGGCAGTGAGCTGGCAGGGCGCGGCCGTCGAACCCGCCGATCAGGCGCTGCACGGCCTCATCGTGAACGATGCAGTACAGCGAGCGGCCGGCCTCGAGCTGGGCGCGGATGTGCTCAGCCACCTGGGCGGCCGCGGCCGCGCGGGCGTCGTGTGGCCGGATCGCCATCGCCACGTCCGCCGGTGGGTTGAGGAACATCTGCGCCCGGTCCTCGAGCCTCGCCGAGGGCCGCTGGCGGCCCAGGTGGGTGGGCTCGAGCGGCGCGTCCAACGTCGTAGTCATCTGAACCTCCAATCGCGAACGAAAACACGAGAAACTAAAACCCGGAGTTCAGAATGACGAATTACATTACGTATGTCAAGCGACGCTCTTCGCCGCCCCGTCACGTACCCTTGCGCAATGGCGGAGTGGACCTTCCTGACCAACCACGCCCACGTCCTGCTGTGCGTCGCAGAGGACCCGGACATGCGCCTGCGCGACGTCGCCACACGCGTCGGGATCACCGAGCGCGCCGCCCAGAAGATCGTCGCGGAGCTGGTTGAGGCGGGCTACCTCGAGCGAGAGCGGGAGGGGCGGCGCAACCGCTACCGGCTGAACGCGCAGCTGCCGCTGCGCCATCCGATGGACCGCGCCCACCGCGTCGAGGAGATCGTCGGGATCTTCGTGGCGCAGCGGCCCTGAGCGGCCCGCGCCGCCGCGTCCGCGCCGCCCGGGTCCGC
>JAJZDA010000237.1 GCA_021851525.1 Actinomycetes bacterium
TGCGCGCGGACATCGAGATCGTGGCGCTGCGCGGCAACGTCGACACGCGCCTGCGCAGGCTCGCCGAGGGTGAGCTCGACGCGATCGTGCTGGCGCTGGCGGGGCTGCGGCGGCTGGGGCGTGAGGCTGAGATCGGCGGGGTGCTAGAGCAGTTGGTCCCAGCCGCTGGGCAGGGTGCGCTCGCGCTGCAGACGCGCAGCGACCAGGCGGCGTCGGTGAGCGCGCTCAACGACCACGCGGCGGCGATCTGCGTGAGCGCCGAGCGCGAGCTGACGCTCGCGCTCGGCGCGTCCTGCCACACCGCGATGGGCGCGCACGCGAGCCTGTTGAGCAGCGGTGAGCTCGAGCTGCGCGCCTGGGTCGGGCTGCCCGACGGCTCGCGCTGGATCGCGGACACGCTCTGTGGCCCGCCCGAGGGTCTGGCCGCGCAGCTGGCGCAGCGGCTCTCGAGCGTCGGCGCGCGTGAGCTGCTGGGCGCGGCGCAGCAGGCCGCGCAGGTGGCGCCATGACCGTCTACCTGGTCGGGGCCGGCCCCGGGGACCCGGGGCTGATGACGGCCCGCAGCCTGCAGCTGATCGCGGCCGCCGACGTGATCATCCATGACCGCCTGATCCCAGAGACCGCGCTTGAGGGCGCGCGCCCGGACGCCACGCTGATCTACGCCGGCAAGGAGGGGCACGGGCCCTCGATGCCCCAGCGGGAGATTGAGCGGCTGCTGGTGGAGCATGGCGCCGGCGGCGGCGAGGTGGTGCGCCTGAAGGGCGGTGACCCGTTCGTCTTCGGGCGCGGCGGCGAGGAGGCGGAGGCGCTGATCGCCGCCGGGATCCCGTTTGAGGTGGTTCCCGGGGTCAGCTCCGGGATCGCCGCCGCGGCCTACGCCGGGATCCCGGTGACCCACCGTGAGCTGGCCAGCTCGGTGGCGTTCATCACCGGCCACGAGGACCCTCAGAAGCCGGAGTCCGCGCTTGACTGGGATGCGCTCGCGGCGTTCCCCGGGACGCTCGTGGTGTTCATGGGCGTCAAGCAGCTGCCGGGGATCACGGCGCGCCTGATCGCCGGCGGGCGCTCCCCGCAGGAGCCGGCGGCGCTGGTGCACCGTGGCACGCTGCCCGGCCAGCGCGCAGTGGTCGCGACCCTGCAGACGGTGGCCGAGGTGGCGGTGGCGCAGCGGATCAAGGCGCCGACGATCGCGATCTTCGGTCCGGTCGCGGCGCTGCGTGAGCAGCTCTCCTGGTTTGAGAAGCGCCCGCTCGCGGGCCGCAGCGTCGCGGTGATGCGCGCCCGCGCGCAGTCATCGAAGCTCGCCGAGCGCCTGCGGGCGCTCGGCGCGCAGGTGGTGCAGGCGCCGGTCATCAGCACGCGCACGATCCCCGGTGAGCTGCCGCAGCTCGAGGACTTTGATCTGATCTGCTTCACCAGCCCCAACGGTGTGGAGGCGTTCTTCGAGCGCATCGACGCGGCCGGCCTGGACAGCCGCGCGCTCAGCGCGCGGACGCTGATCGCGGCGATCGGTCCGGGCACGGCGCGCGCGCTCAGCGTCCGCGGAGTGCGAACGGACCTGCTGCCGCAGCGCGCCGTGGCGGAGGGGCTGGTGGAGCGCCTGGAGGGCGTGAGCGTGCGGCGCGTGCTGATCGCCCGTGCCCGGGAGGCGCGCGACGTGCTTCCCGACGCGCTGCGTGAGCGCGGCGCCGAGGTGGAGATCCTGCCGGTCTATGAGACGGTCATCGAGCGCCTGGATGAGCAGCAGCTCGACGCCGTCGCGGCGGCGGACATGATCGCCTTCACCTCCGCCTCGACGGTCCGCAACTTCCTGCAGTCGGCCGGCGGTGCCGAGGCCTGGTCGGCCCGCGCCGCGTCCGCGCGGCTGCTCAGCATCGGTCCGGTGACCTCCGCTGAGCTGCGCAGCCATGGCCTGGAGCCGGACCTCGAGGCCGCCCGGCACGACATCGACGGCCTGATCGCTGCGATCATCGACGCGTGAGCCAGCAGCGCCCCGACACCCGCCCGGCGCCGTTCGTGACGCTGCTGACCGACTACGGCTGGGCCGATGAGTTCGTCGGCGTCTGCCACGGTGTGATCGCGCAGATCTGCCCGCAGGCGCGCGTGATCGACCTCAGCCACGGCGTCCCGCGTCAGGACGTGCGCGCCGGCGCGGCGCTGCTGCACAGCGCGCTGCCCTACCTGCCGGTCGGCGTGCACGTCGCGGTCGTGGACCCCACGGTCGGGGCGCAGCGGCGCGCGGTAGCGCTGGAGCTGGCCGACGGGCGCCTGCTGGTCGGCCCTGACAACGGGCTGCTGTGGCCCGCGGCAGCTGCCGCGGGCGGCGTGGTGCAGGCTGTCGAGATCTCCGATTCGCCGTGGTGCCTGCGCCCCATCTCCGCGACCTTCCACGGACGCGACATCTTCGCGCCGGTGGCGGCGCGGCTGGCCGCGGGGGAGCCGCTGGCGCAGGCCGGTGCCGCGCTTGACCCGCGGCTGCTGGTGCGCCTGGAGTTCCCCCCGGCGCGCCTGGAGGGCGGCACGCTGGTCGCCGTGGCGCGCGCCGTGGATCACTTCGGCAACGTCACGCTGGCCGCCGGCAGGGAGGACCTGCCGGTTGGCGCCGGCGCCGTCGCGGACGTGCTGCTGCCGGGTGGGCGCCGTGTGCGCCTGCGTGTCGGGCGGACCTTTGACGACGTGGCGGCGGGCGAGGCGCTGCTCTATGAGGATGCCTCGCGCAGCCTCGCGCTGGCCGTCAACCACGGCAGCGCAGCGGCCGACCTCGAGCTGAGCCTGGGCCAGGAGCTGCGCATCACCCCCGCCGACGCGTAGGCGATGGGCGTCACGCTCGGCAGCCCGCGCGTGCACCTGCGCGAGCTCGACTCGACCAACACGTTCGCCCGCGGCCTGGCGCTGCGCGGGGCGCCGCACGGCACGCTGGTCACAGCCGGCTCACAGCTGGCCGGTCGCGGCCGCCAGGGGCGCAGCTGGGCGGTGATCCCCGGGGAGTCGCTGATCTGCTCGTGGGTGATCCGCGACCCGCAGCCGCTGCTGTCGCTGGCGTCCGGGGTGGCGGTGGCCGAGGTCTGCGGCCCGGGGGCGCTGCTGAAGTGGCCGAACGACGTGCTGCTGGACGGGCGCAAGGTCGCCGGGATCCTGGTGGAGGCCCGCCCGCAGGAGCGCTGGGCGGTGCTGGGGATCGGCCTCAACGTCGCCGTGCGGCTGCAGGCGCTGCCCGCGGAGCTGCGCGAGCGGGCGGGCACGCTGGGCCTCGACGCCGCTGCGCTGGAGCCGACGCTCGGGCGTCTGTGCGCGGCGCTGCAGGCCTGGATCGAAGCTCCGGAGGCGCGGCTGCTGGAGGCGCTGCGCGCGCGTGATGCGCTGCTGGGCCGGAGTGTCAGCTGGGCGGCGGGCAGCGGCGTGGGCGCCGGGATCGACGCCGCCGGCAGGCTGATCGTGACGCTCGCGGACGGCTCCCGGGCGCTCCTGGACGCCGGTGAGGTGCACCTCAGCAGATCCTGAAGTGCGTGCGCAGGACGCGGTGCACGTAGCGCCAGCGGCGCCCCACGCGCCTGCGGTAGAGCAGGTGCACGATCACCGTCTGCGGGCCGCTGTGCAGCCCCCGCAACGGCAGCCGCACAGTCGCCGGAAGGCGGCGTCGCACGCGCTTGACGTGCCTGCCCAGGGTGAAGGTGGCACTCACGAAGCGCAGCCCGGCCCCGGCGCGCTTCCCGCGCCGGGCCCGGTGGTGCGCCGGCCGCCGGTGCCCGCTGCGCGCGGCGT
>JAJZDA010000040.1 GCA_021851525.1 Actinomycetes bacterium
CCCGCCGGCGCGTGGGCGCCTGTACCCGCCGCGGCCTCGATCCGCTGCACGGCGGCGCTGGTGGCGGCCACCAGCGCGGCGGCGCTGCCGGAGCGCGGCCGTACCGCGGACAGCAGCTGCTCGAGCTTCGCGGCGGCGGCCGCGTGCCCCTTCCAGAAGACCCCGAAGCCGTTGGGCATCACGATCAGCAGGCGCCCGCCGTAGGCGAGCGAGAGCTCGGTCCCCAGATACGACGCATAGGTCTGCGGAGCCAGCCACAGCGGCGTGATCGTCCCGAGGTCGTCCCGGTGGGCGATGATCGCCACGCGCACCGGGGCACCGGCCGCGGCTGTGGCGTCCAGCTGGCGCCCGAGCCGCAGCTGTTGGGCGGTGCTGAGGTTCGCATCCCAGGGGGCGAAGAGGTTCTGATCGAGCAGCACATCGCTGCCCGGGTCGCCGTCGGCGAGCGCCGCCGCCGGCATCAGCAGCCCGCCGACCAGGGCGATCAGGGCGACCAGCAGCGCGGCCCTGGGACCACGCGCGCGTGCAGCTGAACGGAACCTACGCAACGGGCCTAGTGTATGGGGCGCCGCGCGGCATGCGCGGCGCCCGGGTGGCGGCGCGGATCAGGCGAGCAGCCCGAGCCGCTGGGCCTTCTGCACAGCCTCGGTCCGGTTGCGCACCTCCAGCTTGCGGTAGAGCGAGCTGGTGTGCTCCTTGATCGTGTGCGGGCTGAGATGCAGCGCCGCCGCAATCTCCGGGTTGGTGGACCCCGCGGCCATCAGCGCCAGCACCTCACGCTCGCGTTCGGAGAGGCGCAGCACGCTGGTGCGGTCCTGGCGCTCAAAGACGCTGCCGCCGAGCCCGACGCGCCGCACCGCGGCCGCGATCTTGGCGGCCGGCCAGTCCTTGTAGGCGAAGCCCGAGGCCCCGGCGGTGCGCGCGGCGCTGGCCGAGATCTCCCCCGCCCCGGAGCAGAGCAGCACGCGCACGCTCGGGTCGGCGGCCCGCAGGCGCTCACAGACCTGTGCGCCTGACTCCTCACCGATGAACAGGTCCACGACAGCCACGTGCGGGCGGTAGCGGTTGGCCAGCTCCACCGCCTCGTCGCCGTTTGACGCGGTCAGGCAGCGCTCGACCCACGGTTGCTGGGTGAGCATCAGGCGAAAGCCCCAGTGGACCACCGCGTGGTCGTCGACGACCAGCACACGCAGCCGCTGCGCGCTGCGCGTCAGCG
Organism: Actinomycetes bacterium; assembly: GCA_021851525.1. Classification (GTDB taxonomy): domain Bacteria; phylum Actinomycetota; class Thermoleophilia; order Solirubrobacterales; family Solirubrobacteraceae; genus Palsa-465. Next base: position 1,217 of record JAJZDA010000040.1, read on the forward strand.
CCTCCGGCCTACTCATGGGGAACCACCAGGCGCACCTTCCAGCCGGCCGGGCCGTCGGGCCCGAACTCCACGATGCCGCCGCTCTGCAGCGCCTCGAAGGCGGCCAGCCGCAGGCCCATCCCGGGCCTGGCGAAGCTCGAGCCGCGCACGCCGTCGTTGCGCACCTCCAGCACGAATGCGCCATCGCCGCGCTGCGTGCTGACGCTGACCGCCGTCGGCCGGGCGTGCTTGGCGGCGTTGCGCACCGCCTCGGCCAGCACGCTCTGCGCCAGCGGCTCGAGTTCCGCGGGCACCTCACCGACATCCTCGCTCTGGAGCCGCAGCTGCGGGTGCAGCTCGCGCTGGTGCGCCACCGCCTCGATGAACGGCACCGGCGTTGAGCGTGAGCTGCGTCCCAGCGGTCGCTGCATCGCCTCGCGCAGCTCGGTGAGCGCCGCCTGCGTCTCCGCCGCGCAGCGGGCGCGCACCGGCGCGGCGAGGTCACCCTCGCCGTCCAGCACCATGGAGACGCCGAAGAGCCGCTGGATCACGCCCTCGTGGACCTCACGGGCAAGGTCGATGCGCTGGCGCAGCTGGCGGGCTGTCTCCGCCTGGGTGGCGACGGTGCGGGCGACCGAGGCCAGCGCCGCGGCCTTGCCCAGCGTCCACAGCAGGTGGCGCTCACTGGCATCCAGCGGCGGGTCCTGGAGGCTGCGCTCGGCGATGATCACACCGACGCCGCGCCCCGCCGCCGCCATCGGCGCGCAGACGATCCGCATCGGCTCGCTGACCAGCGACGCGTACTCCGGCGGCAGCTGATCCCGGATGTCACCGGCGGCCTCGATCACCTCGTCCTCACGCATCGCTCGCATCGCGATCGGCGCCGTGTCAAGCGAGACCCGCACGCTCTCAAAGCCGCCGAAGTCGACGCCGTGCACGCCTGCGGCCCGCACCTGACGGCTCTCCGGCTCATAGCGGAAGATCGCGGCGCGACGCAGCCGCGCCAGCCGGCACACGGCTCCGCACAGCCGGTCGTAGAAGCCGTCGCCGCCACCGGTCTCACGCTCTGATTGGGAGAGCACCTCCACGAACAGCTCCAGGGCGTCGACGGGCACGGCGACACCACCCCCGGTCAGATCCGCAGCTCTTGCCATCGCGCAGCTAATTCTGCTGCATCCGCGGCGTGCTACTGGGCGAAAGCTTCGGAGCGCGCGATCGGGCGCTTGCCCCAACGGCTGTTGGTGGCGTAATCCAGCAGCCGATCGAGGTAGTCGCCCAGCGGCGAGGCGTGGATGCCGGCCGGGGTCAGCCGGGCGCGGGTCATCGCGTTGTCAAACACGGTGGAGATCGAGAAGTACGGGAAGTACACGCGGCTCGATTCCAGCGCGGCAGCCGTCATCCCACCGTCGCGCTCGACGAACTCCTGCGCGGAGACGACCTCCGGCAGCGGGCGCCGGAAGTAACGGCTGGCGAGCGCCGCGACCTCACCCATCGTGCAGGCATCGTTGCCGGCCGTCAGGTGGAAGGTCTGTCCCGCCTCCGCAGGCCCCTCGCAGAGCTCGTGGATCGCGTCGGCCACGTAATCGATCGAGACGACGTCAAGCGGCGAGTCGGTGGTCGCGGGCATCGTCTTGAACACCCCCGCGGAGAACGCCCGCAGCGGCCAGTAGAGCACGTTGAACGCGGCGGTCCAGCCGCTGTGCCTGTCCCCCACGACGATGCTCGGCCGCAGGATGATCCAGGGCAGGCCCGCACCGTCGCTGCGCACCAACTGCTCAGCCTCGAACTTCGACTGCTCGTAGGAGTTGCGGAAGGCCTGCCCCACGTCCAGGTCGCGCTCACAGAAGCTGCCTCCGTGGGTCCCGGCCACGTAGGCGGTGGAGACCTGCGCGTAGCGCTCGAGCCCACCCGACTGCTTGGCGAGGTTGGCGAACTCCAGCATCCGCCGCGTGCCCTCGACGTTCACGCCGCGCGCCTCTGAGAGCGGCATCGCGAAGGAGACCGACGCGGCACTGTGGATGATCGTCGAGACCTCCGCCGCTAGCGCGTCGCGGCGCGCTCGCTCGAGCCCCAGGTCAGGTGCCGTGAGATCGCCGGAGAGCGCCTGCACGCGCTTGGCGTAACGGCCCCAGCTGCGGCCGAAGAGGTCGCGCATCACGCCCTGCACGCGCTCCCGCGCGGCGGCGTCGGAGCCGGCGCGCACGAGGCAGACGATCGAGCGGTCGGTGCGCTCCAGGTAGCGCGCCAGCACCTCCATGCCGACGAACCCGGTCGCGCCGGTGAGCAGTACGCGACCGGTCGGGCTCATCGCGCCTGCTCCAGCGTGCGCAGCGCCCACGCGACCCGCGCGCGGGTCTGGCGCGGCTCGATCAGCTCATCGATCTGGCCGTGCGCGGCTGCCACCTGCGGGCGCAGGTGACGCTCGGCGTAAAGCTCCGCGAGCTCCTCGCGGGTCGCCTCGGGATCGTCGGCCGCTGCCAGCTCACGCCGGTGGATGATCCCCACGGCGGGCTTGGCGCCCATCACGCCGATCTCCGCGCTGTCCCACGCGAACACGTAGTCAGCGCCAAGGTCCTTGGAGTTCATCGTGATGTGCGCGCCACCGAAGGACTTGCGCAGGATCACGGTGATGCGCGGCACGGTGGCACTGGCGAAGGCGTGCACGAACGTCGCGCCGTGGCGGATCACCCCGGCCGCCTCCTGACGCGTGCCCGGCATGAACCCCGGAGTGTCGACCAGCACCAGCAGCGGGATCCTGAAGTTGTTGCACTGGTTGACGAAACGCGCGCCCTTCTCGGAGCTGGCCGCGTCCAGCACGCCGCCCAAGTACCGCGGCTGGTTGGCGATCACCCCGACCGTGCGGCCATCGATCCGCACGAACGCGGTCACCAGATTTCGCGCCCATCCGGGCGCCACCTCCAATAGCTCGCCGCCGTCGGCCAGCCCCGAGATCACGCTCCGCACGTCATAGACCTTGCGCGGGTCGGCGGGCACGTGCGCCGATGGGTCCTCGGCGCCGGGCGCGCGACTGGTCAGCACCGGCGCCTGCAGGTCACGGTGGCTGGGCAGGTACCCGAGCAGCTCACGCGCCAGCAGCGCGGCGTCGCCGTCAGTGCGGGAGTAGAAGTGCGCGACCCCATTCTTCTCGTGAACCTTGTAACCGCCGAGCTCGTCAGCGGTCACCTCCTCACCGAGCGCGTCGCGCACGACGCCGGGGCCGGTCAGGAACATGCTCGCGCCCTCTGTCATCACGACCCAGTCGGTCAGCGCCGGTGAGTATGCGCCGCCGCCGGCGGAGAGCCCGCTGATGATCGAGATCTGCGGCACGAGCCCGGAGAGCGCGACGGTCTGGCGGAAGATCCTGGCGTAGCCGCTGAGCGCGTTGACGCCCTCCTGCATGCGCGCTCCGCCGGAACCGACAAAGCCGACGACGGGAGCGCGAGCGCGGTCCGCCAACTCCAGCACGCGCACGATCGTGTAGGCGTGGGCCGCGCCCAGCGAGCCGCCGACGTAGCTGGCGTCCTGGGCGTAGCAGAAGACCGGGCGGCCGTCGACGAGGCCGGCACCGCCGACCACGCCGTCACCGGCACGGGCCTTGTCGCCCATGCGCGCCGACATCACCTCGGTGCGGATGACATCGAGCGTGCCCGGATCACACAGCGCCTCCAGCCGCGCGAGCGGCGAGAGCGTCTGCTGATCCGCAGCGGAAACGACGGCACTCATGCCGGAACCCCCCATTCGACGACGGTTGCCCCCCAGGCGAAGCCGGCTCCGAACGCCGCCAGCAGCACGCGGTCACCGGCACGCAGGCGGCCGCTGCGGACGCTGTGGTCCAGTGCGAGCGGCAGTGTCGCGGCTGAGGTGTTGCCCAGCTCACCGATGCAGTCGACGACGCGGTCACTGTCGAGCCCGATGCGCTCGGCGACCGATGTCAGGATCCGGCCGTTGGCCTGGTGGTAGACGAAGAGGTCGATGTCGTCGTAGGTCAGCCCGGCGGCGGTGACCGCCTGCTCGGTCGCCTGCGAGAGCCGCGTGACAGCGATCTTGAAGGTCTCGTGGCCGATCATCTCGATCAGCTGGCGCTCACGCGTGATGCGGATGATGCCCTCGCGGTCAGCCTCGGAGCGCAGCACCACCGGCCCCACGCGACTCGGCTCACCGGTCGCCACCAGCACCAGCGCACCGGCCCCGTCAGCGAACACCGCGGAGGTGCCACGGTCGTCCGGATTGATCATGCGTGACATGAAGTCGGCACCGACCACCACCACGCACGAGACCCGTCCGGCGTCGATCATCGCGGTCCCGGCGGCGAGCGCCGAGAGGAAGCCGTTGCACGCAGCCTGCAGGTCAAACGCACCGGCGCGCGTGGCGCCGATCGTGCTGGCGACCAGCGGCGCGAGGTTCGGCAGAAGCTCATCGGAGCTGGTGGTGGCGGCCAGCACCATGTCAACCTCGGCGGGATCGATCCCGGCCCGCTGCAGCGCCTGACTGGCGGCCGCGGAAGCGTGATCCTCGAGCCGTTCATCGGGGCCGGCGACGCGCCGCTCGCGGATCCCGGTGCGACGCTCGATCCAGTCCGGCGCGAGGCCGAAGCGCGCCTCGATCTCACTGGAGTAGACGACCTTCTCAGGGAGGCTGGAGCCGACCGCCGCGACTGCCGCTCCACCGACCGCGATCAGGTTCCCGGCGGCTTGTGGTTGCTCGTGCGGACGAATCGTTGCGCTCACTTCTTCTGAGAGGTTCGCTTGCAGGCGGCTGTGCTCCTAGCTGTGGGCGCGGTGAACCACCCGGCCGGGGGGTGCAGCTCACGTCCCTAAGATCAGAGCGACATGCGCCTGTCTGTACTTGACCAGTCTCCCATACCGCAGGGATCGAACGGAGTTCAGGCGCTGCGCAACACGCTGGATCTGGCGCAGCTGGCGGAGCGCCTGGGATACCACCGCTACTGGGTGGCTGAGCATCACGGCGGGCCGATGCTCGCCGGCGCGGCGCCGGAGGTGCTGATCGGCCCGATCGCCTCGGTCACACGTCGCATCCGCGTGGGCAGCGGCGGCGTGATGCTGCCGCATTACAGCCCCTTCAAGGTGGCCGAGGCCTTCTCGATCCTCGCCGCGCTGTTTCCCGGGAGGATCGACCTGGGGGTCGGTCGCGCCGCCGGCACCGACCCGCTCACCACCTACGCGCTGCAGCGCGACCGCCGGCAGGCATCCCCGGACGATTTTCCCGAGCAGCTGGCCGAGCTGCTCGGTTACCTCGAGCACGACATCCCCGAGGAGCACCCGTTCGCGCGGCTGGCGGGAACCCTTCCAGGCCGTCCCGAGACGCCCCAGCGCTGGCTGCTCGGATCCTCGCCGCAGAGCGCCATCTGGGCGGCGCAGATCGGCCTCTCCTACGCCTTCGCGGACTTCATCAACCCGCACGGCGCCGCGATCGTCGCCGACTACCGCGCGCGGCACGCCGCGGAGCACCGCGACCGCGCGCCGACCACCGCGGTGGCCGTGTGGGCGATCTGCGCCGAGAGCGACGAGCAGGCGCAGTACCTGGCGGCCTCGAGCCGCATGTCGATGCGCATGCTGCGCCAGGGACAGCTGATCGAGGTGCCGCCCCCGGAGCAGGCGCTCGAGTACCTGCGGCGCATCGGGCAGCCCCTTGACAGCGGCTTTGTGGACGGCCGCCGCGGGATCATCGGCAGCCCCCAGACGGTTGGCGGCCGCCTGCTGGAGGTGGCCGCTGAGTACGGTGCCGAGGAGCTGATCGTGGTCACGATCACCCACGACCACCGGGCGCGGCGGCGCTCCTACGAGCTGATCGCGCAGGCGGTCGGGCTCGAGCCGCATGCGCCGCCGGCCGGCGCCGATCTCACGGCGGCGGCGCGCGACGCGTTGTAGCGGTATGCGCGAGAACTTCACCCTGATCAACTCACCGCTGGGCGAGCTGCTGCTGCATGGACGGGACGGGCGCCTGCGGGGGTTGCGCTTCCAGGGCGAGGGCAGCCGCCGCGGACCGCTTGCGATCGACCCCGCCTGGCAGCGCGACGATGCGGCGTTCACCGACGCGCGCACGCAGCTTGAGCGCTACTTCGCGGGCCAGCTGCTGGAGTTCGAGCTGGAGCTGGAGCTGCAGGGCAGCGATTGGGAGCGGTCGGTGTGGGCGGCGCTGCGACGCATCCCCCACGGCCAGACACGCTCCTACGGGGAGCTGGCGGGCCAGCTGTGCACCCCGCAGGCGGCGCGCGCCGTGGGCGTCGCCAACGGTCGTAACCCGGTGGCGATCATCGTCCCCTGCCACCGCGTGATCGGCGCCGGCGGCAAGCTCACCGGTTACGGCGGCGGGCTGGAGCGCAAGCGTGCGCTGCTGGACCTCGAGGCCGGGCGCGGCGCGCTGCTGGTCTGAGCGCGGCGTGCTGCGGGTCCGGGAGCCCGGCGCGACGCCCGGCTCTCAGGCGAGGTGCGCGAGCGCCGCGCGCAGGAAGCCGTCGGCGGCCTCCTGGGCGACAGCGCCGACGGGCAGGAACGGCGGCAGATCCAGGTGCGCGACCATCTCCACCGTGACCTCGGTGCGCTCCAGGTCCAGCTCCCGCAGGCGCCAGCTGATCGTCAGCGCCTCATGGTCGCCGCGGTCATCCGCCACGCGCCGCAGCGCGACCAGCGTCGGGCGCTCGGTCTGCACCTCCAGGCGCACGTCGAAGTTCTTGCGCAGCGGTCCCGCGACCGCCGCCAGCACCGCGTCGATCAGCCGCGGGACGCCATCCGCGTCACGCTCCAGCACCTCCACCCGCTTGGCGCCGTCCGGGTACCAGACGGGGTAGGCCTCGACGTCCTGCAGCCGGGAGAACGCGATCTCCACGTTCTGCGGCGCCACGTCCGTCGCGGTCGCGTTGATCTGACGCATCGTCGGGGAATTTAGCGATGCCGGCGGTCGGGGATGGGTGCAGGTGTGGGGGTCGCGCGCGCCGCGCGCGACCCCCACACCTGCTAAGAACCCCCCTGATGGAGGGTGACGCGCACGCCGCGGACCGCGCCGCGATCCGCGAGCTGATCGAGAACTGGGCGGTCTGGCGCGACGCCGGTGACTGGGAGCGCTTCGCCGGGGTCTGGCACGCGGACGGCCGGATGATGGCCACCTGGTGGCAGGGTCACCACCGTGACTTCATCCGCGTCTCGCAGGAGGGCTTCGCGCGCGGCGTGCGGATCCTGCACTTCCTGGGCGGCAGCTCGATCGAGCTGCGCGAGCAGCGCGCCATCGCGCAGACGAAGATGACGATCACGCAGCGCGTGACCGTGCATGAGGTGCTCTGCGACGTGGTCTGCACCGGGCGCTTCTACGACTTCCTGGAGCGCCGTGACGGCCGCTGGGGGCTGGTGCTGCGCCAGCCGATCTACGAGCTGGACCGGCTGGCAGCGGTCAGCGGCGGCCCCGGTCCGCAACTGGACAGCCAGCTGCTGGAGCGGTTCCCCGACGGCTACCGCCACCTCGCCTACGTGCAGACGCTGATCGGCTACGAGGTCAAGCCCGACATGCCGGGGCTGACCGGGCCGGAGGTGCAGGCGCTGTACGCGCGCGGGGCCGGCTGGCTGGCCGGCGGCGACTGCTGAGGGCGCCCCGCCGGCAGCGGACCCGACGCGGCAGCTCAGCCGTCGGCCACCAGGCGCGCACCGTGGGCCTGCTCGTTCTCCGCTCGCAACAGCTCCAGCGCCACCTCCGCGTCGTAGGCCGCCAGCTGCGGGAAGGCCAGCATCGTCACCCCCACCCCGACGATGCAGGCGACCCCGCCGATCAGCACCGAGTTCAGCGCCCCCGCGGCCCCGGCCACAAAGCCCGACTCCATGTCCCCCAGCCGCGGCCCTCCCGCCACCACCAGCGTGTAGAAGGCGCCCATCCGCCCGCGCAGGCGGTCCGGTGTGACGCTCTGGCTGATCGTCGTGCGGCAGACCGCGCTGATCCCGTCGGCCCAGCCGGCGACCGCCAGCAGCACCACCGCCGCGGCGATGCTGCGCACCAGCCCGGCGCCGCAGATCGCGGCTCCCCAGATCAGCACCGCGACGATCACCACGCGCCCCAGGGCCCGCACCTCCTGCACCCAGCGGGAGGTCAGCACCGCGACCGTGCCGCCGACGGAGATGCCGGCGTACAGCAGCCCGGCGCCACCGGGGCCGGCGTGGTACACGCTCAGCGACAGCACCGCGAACAGCGCCCGCGGCATGCCGAACAGCATCGCGTTGATGTCGATCGCAAACGAGCCCGCCAGCGCCCGGTTGGAGGTCACGAAGCGCAGCCCCTCAGCGATCGAGCGGCGCACAGACTCATGGCCCTCGGTCGCGTGCGGCGGCTGCGCTGAGATGGCCAGCGCCGCCCAGAGCATGCCCAGGCAGCTGAGCGTGTCCAGCAGGTAGACCGCCTTGACTCCCGCCGCGGCGATGATCAGCCCGCCAATTCCCGGGCCGACGATCCCGGCGGCCTGGTAGAGCCCGTAGTTGAAGGCCAGCCCCGGCCGCAGCAGCTCAGCTCCCAGCAGGCCCGGGATGATCGAGCCCCGTGCCAGGCCGTCGAGCGCGCTGCAGGCGGCCAGCACGCCGCCCAGCACCAGCACCAGCGCCACCGGCGGGCGCCCGGCCAGCGCCAGCGCGAACAGCAGCAGCGTGATCACCATGATCCCCAGCTGCGCGGCCGCCAGCACGGCACGACGGTCACGGCGGTCGGCGATCGCCCCGCCAATCAGCGACACGACGATCATCGGCAGCAGCTCAAACGCGCCGAGCAGGCCGACCAGCGCCGCGGAACGCGAGATCACGTAGATCTGGTAGGGGAGCGCGACCATCACCGCGCCGGTGCCCAGCGCGGAGACCACCTGGCCGATCGAGATCAGCCGGAAGTCACGGGATGCACGCAGCGGCCGGAGGTCGAGCGTGAGCTTGCGCAGCAGGCTCGGCACTCAGCGCGGAGCCAGCTTCGCCAGGCGGTACACGAGTTGCTGGTAGCCGGGCCCGAGCACACGGGTGACGGCGTCGATGATCCGCGCGTCGACGCCGACGAGGATCCGGGCATCACCGCGCATCGCGCCCCGCACGATGATCTGCGCGGCGCGCGTGGCGCTGGTCCTGGCGAGCTTCGTGAACGCCGCGTCGCGCTGCTGGGCGCTCTCCCCCGTGTAGGTCCTGGCGGAGCGGGCGATGTTGGTGCGCACGCCGCCGGGCAGCACGCAGCTGACGCAGACCCCGCTGCCGGCCATCAGCTGCTCCTGGCGCAGCGCCTCGGTGAAGCCGCGCACCGCGAACTTGGCGGCGTTGTAGGCACCCTGACCGGGTACCGCGATCAGCCCAAAGACGCTCGAGATGTTCACCAGCCGGCCGCGGCCCGAGTCCACCAGCGCCGGCAGGAACGCCTGGCTGCCGTGCACCACGCCCCAGAAGTTGATGTCCATCAACCACTGGAAGTCCTCGATGCGCAGCTGCGCCACGTCGCCGGCGAGCGCCACGCCGGCGTTGTTGAACACCGTGTCTACCGCGCCGAAACGTTCCCGCACCGCCTCCGCGTGGGCAAACACGGCGGCGCGGTCGGCGACGTCCAGCTGCTCGCCGGTGACCTCCGCGGCGTTGGCGCTGACCATCGCCACGGTCTGGGAGAGCGCGGCCGCGTCGATGTCCGAGAGTGCCAGCCGCGCGCCGCGCAGGGCCAGCTCCAGCGCCAGCGCCCTGCCGATCCCCGAGCCGGCACCGGTCACGACACAGACGTTGCCGGAAAATGGGCCCGCGGCTGCGGTTGTGTGCGTCATGCGGTGCTGACCTTAGCGGAGATATGTATCAATACGGACATGCTCGCCGCCTACGCCGCCTCCATCAACAGTGAGGATCCGCTCGCCGGCCTGGTCGTCGGCGAGGTCCCCGAACCGACAGCGCCGGATGACGGCTGGACGACCGTGGAGGTGCGCGCGGCGTCGTTGAACCACCACGACATCTGGTCGTTGCGGGGTGTCGGCCTGCCCCCGGACCGGCTGCCGATGATCCTCGGCTGCGACGCCGCCGGGGTCGACCAGGAGGGCAACGAGGTGGTTGTCCACGCGGTCATCAGCGACCCCGATTGGACCGGTGACGAGACGCTCGACCCGCGACGCTCGCTGCTCTCCGAACGTCATCAGGGCACACTCGCGCAACGGCTCACCGTGCCCCGCCGCAACCTGCTGCCCAAGCCGCCGCAGCTGAGCTTCGAGCAGGCAGCGTGCCTGCCGACGGCTTGGCTGACGGCCTACCGGATGCTGTTCACCCGCGGGCGCCTGAGCCCCGGCCAGACGGTGCTGGTGCAGGGCTCCAGCGGCGGCGTGGCGACGGCGCTGATCGTGCTGGGCGCGCGCGCCGGGCTGCGCGTCTGGGCGACCGGCCGTACCGAGGCCAAGCGTGAGCTGGCGCTCAGCCTCGGCGCCGACGCGGCGTTTGAGCCGGGAGCGCGGCTGCCGGAGCGCGTCGACGCGGTGATGGAGACGATCGGCGCCGCAACCTGGTCGCATTCGGTGCGCGCGCTCAAGCAGGGCGGGGTGATAGTGATCTCCGGGGCCACCACCGGCGACGCCCCGCCCGCCGACCTGACGCGCATCTTCTTCCTGCAGCTCTCGGTGATCGGCTCGACGATGGGCACGCGCGATGAGCTCGCGCGGCTGATGCGCTTCGTGGTGGAACGTGGGATCGAGCCGGTGGTGGCAGCCACGCTGCCGCTGGCCGACGCGCGCGAGGGCTTCGCCACGATGCTCAGCGGCGACACCCACGGGAAGATCGTCTTCAGGGTGTGACGCGCCGCGCCCGCTGGCGCGGCGCGGTTCACGCGACCAGCGTGTTGGCCCGGATCTCGACGCCGAGGTCAACCGCGGTGACAACCCGGTCCCGGCCGGCGCGCTTGGCCTCCAGCAGCGCCATGTCGGCGCTGCGGTAGAGCGCCGGCCCGTCCATGCCCGGCAGCCAGGTGCAGATGCCGGCGGAGATCGTCACGTGGCCGGCGGTGTCAAAGCGGTGCGCCGCGATCGCGCTGCGCGCGCGCTCCACGGCCACACGGGCCCCGGCCGCGTCCGCGCCCTGCAGGATCCAGGCGAACTCCTCCCCGCCGATGCGCGCCAGCAGCTCCACCTCTCGCACCTGCCTGCCCAGCAGCTCACCGACCTGGCAGAGCACGGCGTCCCCGACCTGGTGGCCGTGGGTGTCGTTCACGGCCTTGAAGCGGTCCACGTCGAGCACCGCGAGCGTCATGGTCGCGCCGCCGCGCCGGCAGCGCGCGACCTCGAGCTCCAGCCGCTGCTCGTAGGTGCGGCGGTTGGGCAGGCCGGTGAGCTCGTCGTGGGTCGCGAGCCGGCGCAGCTCCGCCTCGTAATGCTGGCGCTCGGTGACGTCCTGCACCACGCCGTGAACGCCGATCGGCTCGCCGGCCTCATCGAAGCGGCTGTGATGACGGGCCTGAACGTGCCGCAGCTGCCCGTCGGGCAGCTCGATGCGGTACTCAACGGCGTTGTCCACCCCGCCCTTGGCCTCCTCGACCTTCGCCGCGACCTGCTCGCGGTCAAGCGGATGCACGCGTGCGAGCAGATCCTCAGCCGTGGGGGTGTGTCCCTCCGGGTAGCCGTAGATCCGGCAGAGCTCGTCGGTCCAGCTGGGGAACTCCAGCGCCAGGTCCCAGTCCCAGGAGCCGACGTGCGCCAGCGCCTGGGCCTCATTCATCCGCCGCTCGCTCTCTGAGAACTGCTCCTGCAGGCGCACCAGGGGGCTGATGTCACGCGCGAGTGCGACGGTGCCCAGCAGCCGGCCGCCGTCGGCGCGGATCGGGGAGACGGTCAGCGACACGTTCACGAGCCAGCCGTCCTTGCGCTGCCTGGTGGTCATGTATTGGGTGACCGGCTGCTCCTCCGCGGCGCGCGCGTCGGCCTCCTCGGCGACGCTCGCCGCTCCCTCCGGCAGCAGCACGCTCGGGCTCGCGCCGATCATCTCCTGAGCGCTGTAGCCGTAGAGCTCGGCGGCACGCTGGTTCCAGACGGTGATCAGGCCGTCCGGTCCGCAGACGAAGATAGCGTCCTGGCTCTGGGCGACCACGGCCGCCAGCAGCGGGTCCAGGCCGTGGAGGCCGACGCCGCCGAGCATTTCGTCTGCGGTTGGCTTACGTGATGTTGGGCACACGATGGTTGCGGGCTAGTTCTGCGACGCGAGCGCGCAATCCTCCCACGTTCAGTGAACTTTAGCTTTGCAGCGGTGGTTGCGATCCCCGCCCGCGCACCGTGAGATCCAGCTCCAGCTGCAGGACCTGCGGCGCAAGCGGCTCCTCACTGACCCGCGGACGTCCGCGCCGCGCCCAGTGCGCGACAACCTCACGCGCCCGGCAGCTGCGGTAGCTGACCCGGCGATCCAGCGGCTGGATCGCCAATCCCCCGGGCGCGTTGCCGCTGACCAGCGCGTGAAAGCGCCGGCCGAGGCGGTCGACCTCGACGATGTCCCCAGCCTCGATCCCCTCCAGACGCATCGGCTCTGAGCTTAGGAACTATCAAGTCAGAGGTGCGCGACAGTCACGCCTGTTCTGACCGCAGCCGCGCGCCGCAGCGACGCGTCATCAGACCGCCGCGGAGCCGCTGGTGGCTGCGCACACCCCGCCGCCACGGTTACGACGGGCGGGGGCGATTGGATACTGGCGCGATGATGCTGAGCGCGATGTCAGATCACAGGGGCCAGGGCTGATGCTCACGCTGCACACCGCACTGAGCCCGGAGGCGCTGGTGCAGACGCTCGCGCAGCTGTTGAGCGCGCCGCAGGGCGACCCGCTGGCCGCTGAGCTGGTGGCCGTCCCGACCCGCGGGATCGAGCGCTGGCTGGCGCAGCGGCTGGCGAGCACGCTCGGCGCGCGCTCCGGACGCGGTGACGGCGTCTGCGCGAACGTTCACTTCCCCTCTCCCAGCCGGCTGCTCGGGCAGGCGCTGGCGACCGCAGCCGGGATTGACCCCGAGAGCGACCCCTGGCGTGAGGAGCGCCTGGTATGGGCGGTGCTGGAGGCGATCGAGCGCAACCTCGAGCAGAGCTGGATGGCGCCGCTGGCACGCCATTACCGTGAGCGCCCGGAGGCGCGCCTGCGGCGCGCACAGAAGCTCGCACGGCTGTACGTCAGCTACGGGCTGCACCGCCCGCAGCTGATCCGTGGCTGGGCGGCGGGTGATGACCAGCACTGGCAGGCCCAGCTGTGGCGCCAGCTGCGCGCGGCGCTGCCCACCGAGAGCCCCGCCGAGCGGCTGCCCGGCGCCTGCGCGAGGATCCGCGCCGACGCCCAGCTGCTGACGCTGCCGCCACGGCTCTTCGTCTACGGGCTGACCCGCCTGCCCAGCGCGGAGCTGCAGCTGCTGGAGGCGATCTCAGGCACGCGTGAGGTGCACCTGCTGCTCACCCGCGCGTCGCTCGCGCAGACCCAGCGCAACCCGTTGCTGCGCTCCTGGGGACGCGAGCACCGCGCGCTCTGGGACCAGCTCCGCGAGCTTCGGGACACTCAGGCGCAGGCGCAGGCGCAGGCCACGCCGGCCGGCGGCGCGCAGCTGGCCGATCTGCCGCCCGCAGGCTCACCGCCCGCGGACACACCGCGAGCGGCCGCGCGGCCGGCGGCGAGCCTGCTTGGCGCGATCCAGGCGGCGATCCGCGAGGACAGCCCACCGCCGGGCCCACCGCTGCCGGGAGAGCCCGACACGCGACTGGCGCTTGACAGCAGCGATCACAGCCTGCGCGTGCATGCCTGCCATGGGCGCGCCCGCCAGGTGGAGGTGCTGCGAGAGGCGATCCTGCACCGTCTGCAGCAGGACCCGACGCTCGAGCCACGGGACGTGATTGTGATGTGCCCGGACGTGGAGGCCTTCGCGCCGCTGATCGAGGCGAGCTTCGGGACCGCCGGGGAGCTCGACGATCAGACCCGCACGCTGCAGGTGCGGATCGCGGACCGCGCGCTGCGCCAGAGCAACCCGCTGCTGGCTGCGATCAGCCGCCTGCTGGAGCTGCCCGACGCGCGGCTGACCGCCTCGGAGGTGCTGGACCTGGCCGACACCGAGCCGGTGCGGCGGCGGTTTCGCTTCGACGATGATGAGCTGGCCACGATCCGCGAGTGGGTGGCGGCGGCGGGGATCAACTGGGGCCTGGACGCGGCGGCGCGCGCCCGTTACCGGCTGGAGCAGGTGCAGGCCGGCACGTGGGCGGCGGGGATGCGCCGGCTGCTGCTGGGGGCGGCGCTCAGCGCGCAGCAGCGTGAGCTGTTCTGCGGGGTGCTGGGCGCGGGCGCTGCCGGCAGCGCGACGATCGACCTGCTCGGCCGCTTCGCGGAGCTGCTTGACCGGCTCGGTGCGGCGCTCACGGAGATGACCGGCAGCCACTCCGTGCAACAGTGGGCTGCGACCATCGGCACGGCCGCGGACACGCTGACCGCCGTGGATCCGCGCGAGGGCTGGCAGCGCCGTGAGCTCGATGAGATCCTCGCGCAGCTGAGCGCCCACGCGCCCCAGGCCGGGCCCCACACACAGCTCTCGCTGAGTGACCTGCGCGTGCTGCTGCACGGGCGCCTCGCAGGCCGCCCCACGAGCGCCAACTTCCGCACCGGGCAGCTCACGGTCTGCACGCTGCACCCGATGCGCGCAATCCCGCACCGGGTGGTGTGCCTGCTGGGCCTCGACGACGGCGTGTTCCCGCGCCGCCCGCCACACGACGGCGACAACCTGCTGGCGCTGAGCCCGCAGCCGGGTGACCGCGACCCGCGCGCGGAGGACCGCCAGCTGCTGCTCGACGCGCTCTTGGCTGCCGGTGAGGCGCTGATCATCACCTACAGCGGCCACGACGAGCGCACCAACGCGCCGCGCCCGCCGGCGGTGCCGGTCGGGGAGCTGCTGGACGTCGTGGACGCGACCGCGCGGACACCGGGGGGCGCCGCCCGGGAGCAGGTCCGCGTCGACCACCCGCTGCAGTCCTTCGATCCGCGCAACTTCAGCGCCGGGCTGGGCCCGTCGCCAGCGGGCGGCGGGCCCTGGGGATTCGACCGCAGCGCGCTCGAGGGTGCGCTGGCGCTCAGCTCACCGCGCCACCCGCCGGCGCCGTTTCTGGAGCAGGAGCTGCCGGCGCCCGAGCTGCGGGAGTCGGTCTCACTCGATGAGCTGGTGGCGTTCGTGCGGCGGCCGGCCCGGGCGTTCCTGCGCCAGCGCCTCGAGATCTCGTTGCTGAGCGCGGAGGATGAGCTGCACGACGCGCTGCCCACCGAGCTCGACGGGCCGGCCCGCTGGGGCGTGGGGCAGCGGCTGCTGGAGGCGCTCGTCGATGGTGTCGACGCACGCGCCGCGGCGCTGCTGGAGATCGCGCGCGGCACGTTGCCGCCGGGCGCGCTGGGCGAGCCCGTGATCCGCGAGGCGCTGCCACAGGCACAGCTGATCGCGCGGCACGCGCTGGCGCACGCGCGCGGCCTGCAGGCACGGGCGCTCGAGACGAACCTGACCCTGGCCGACGGCACGCGCCTCACGGGAACCGTGTCCGGCGTGCGCGGCCACGTGCTGCTGACGCTCGGTTACGCGCGGCTGAGCCCGCGCCACAGGCTGGCGGCATGGGTGCGCTTCCTGGCGCTCAACGCCGCCCACCCGGAGCTGCCGCTGGAGGCCGTGACGCTCGGCCGCGCGCCCGGGGGCGAGGACACCCAGCCGGCGGTGGTGATGGCGCGCATCCCGCAGCTGGGCGCCACCGCCGCCGCGCGCGAGCAGACCGCGCTGCAGGAGCTGGAGCGGATCGCGGCGCTGCGCGCCCAGGGCATGCGCCGGCCGCTGCCGCTGCCGTGCCTGACCGCGGCCGCCTACGCCGGCGCCGCGCTGCGCGCCGGCGAGGATCCGGTGGCGGCCGCCAACCAGGTGTGGCGGTCGCGCTTCGGCAGCCCCGGTGAGGAGGATGAGCCTGAGCACCGGCTCGTGTTCGCCGACGGGCTCCAGCTCGACGCGCTCGCGCCGCTGGCGGTGGCGCTGTGGCGACCGCTGCTGGAGCGAGAGGCGGTGCAGCGCGGATGAGCGCCGGCGCGCAGCCGCGGATCCGGGCGTTCGCGCTGGACGGGCCGCTGCCCAGCGGGCTGACCGTGCTCGAGGCCAGCGCCGGGACCGGCAAGACCTACACGATCGCGGCGCTGGCCACGCGCTATGTCGCGGAGCTGGGGCTGACGCTCGACCAGCTGCTGCTGGTCACGTTCACGCGCGTCGCCACCAGCGAGCTGCGCGAACGCGTGCGCGAGCGGCTCGTGTTCACGGAGTCCGAGCTCTCCCGGATCCTGCGCGGAGCCCCGCCCAGCAGGCCCGATGACGTGGTGGAGCTGCTGGCCGGCGCGCCGCCGGAGCAGGTGCGGCTGCACGCGCAGCGACTCGCCGCCGCGGTCTCCAGCTTCGACGCGGCGACGATCGAGACCACCCACGGCTTCTGCCAGCGGGTGCTGGACAGCCTCGGGAGCCTCGGCGACAGCGATCCCGAGGCGACCCTGATCGAGAACCCGGATGAGCTGGTGCAGGAGGTCGTGGACGACCTCTACGTGCGCCGCTTCTACCGCGACACGCAGGGGCTGCCGATCAGCCGTGAGCAGGCGGGCGCGATCGCCCGGGTCGCGATCGACAACCCGACAGCCGAGGTCCACCCGCTGGGTGAGGCCGCGGAGCTGCCGGCGATGCGCGCGCGGCTCGCGCGCGCGGCGCGCAGTGAGTTCGAGGCGCGCAAGCGCACGCTCGGGCTGATGACCCACGACGATCAGCTGACCCGGCTGCTGGCGGTGCTCCAGAGCGACGGCGGCCAGGCTGCGGCGGCGATGCTGCAGCAGCGTTTCCGCGTGGTGCTGATCGACGAGTTTCAGGACACCGACCCGGTCCAGTGGGAGATCGTCAAGCGCGCGTTCGCGCACGGCGCCACGACACTGGTGCTGATCGGTGACCCCAAGCAGGCGATCTACGCCTTCCGGGGAGCGGACGTCTACGCCTACCTGCAGGCCTCCGGCGAGGCCACGCAGCAGGCGACGCTCGAGGTCAACCGGCGCAGCGACCAGGCGCTGCTGGACGCGCTCGACGTGCTCTTCGCCCAGGCACGTCTCGGACATCCGCAGATCATCTACCGGCAGGTGGCCGCGGCGCCGGCCAACCGTGAGCCGCGCCTGCTGGGCGCACCGGTCAGAGAGGCGCTACGGGTGAGGGTCCTGGCGGCAGACGACACGAGCGTGGAGCGCACCTCCACCGGGTTCGCCGGCGCGCCCTCCGCGCGCGCCGTGATCGCGCGTGACCTGGCCGATGACGTGCGGGCGCTGCTGCACAGCGGGGCGCGGATCGAGCTGCGTGACCAGGACGGCTCCCCGCAGGACGAGCGGGCGCTGGCGCCCGGCGACGTGGCGGTGCTGGTGCGCTCACACCACCAGGCTGACCTG
Source organism: Actinomycetes bacterium (assembly GCA_021851525.1). Lineage (GTDB taxonomy): Bacteria > Actinomycetota > Thermoleophilia > Solirubrobacterales > Solirubrobacteraceae > Palsa-465. The sequence continues at coordinate 18,608 of JAJZDA010000040.1, forward strand.
GTGCACGCCGCGCTGAGCGAGCGCGGCGTGGCGGCCGTGATCGGCGGCTCCGGAAGTGTCTTTGCGACGCCGGCGGCACCGGACTGGGAGACGCTGCTGCAGGCGCTCGAGCGGCCCGCGCATCCCGGCCGTGCGCGCGCGGCGGCGCTGACCCCGTTCCTCGGCTGGACCGCGCAGCGCGTGGCGCTGGCGGACGACGGTGAGCTCGAGGAGCTGCACCGTTCACTTCACGTCTGGGCCAGAACGCTGCGTGAGCACGGGATCGCGGCGCTTGCCCGACAGGTCTTCTCCGCCCAGCAGGTGGCCGCCCGGGTGCTGGCGCAGGTCGACGGTGAGCGCCGGCTCACGGACCTGCAGCACGTCGCCGAGCTGATGCACGCAGCCGCCACCGCGCAGCGCCTGGGGATCACCGCGCTCACCGGCTGGCTACGTGAGCGGATCGCCGCCGCCGGGCATGAGGGCGCCAACGACGAGCTGACGCGGCGGCTGGACTCCGACGCTGACGCCGTGCAGGTTCTGACCGTGCACCGCAGCAAGGGCCTGGAGTTCGCAGTGGTCTACTGCCCGTTTCTGTGGGACAGCCGCTGGGCGCCCGACCGCAGCCAGCCGATCACCTTCCACGACCCGCAGCGCGGCGAGAGCCGGGCGCTGGACGTCGGCCTGGAGGGCGCTGAATACCAGCGGCATCTGGCCCAGCACAACGCTGAGGAGCGCGGCGAGGAGCTGCGCCTGGCGTATGTGGCGCTGACGCGCGCCCGTCACCAGGCGGTGATCTGGTGGGTCAGCGCCTGGAACGCGCGCGACTCACCGCTCGCACGCCTGCTGCTGGCCACGGATCCGCAGGGCAACGTCGCGGCGCAGGTCGATGGGCGCCCGCGCGAGGCACAGGTGCTGGAGCGCCTGGCGGCGATGCGCGCGCAGGCCCCCCATGCGCTGGCTGTGGAGACCGTCGGCACGCCGGCCGGCGGCGCTCGGACGTCGCGGGCCAGCGACTCGCGTGAGGCCCCCGGCGAGCTGCGCACCGCGAGCTTCACGCGCACGCTCGACACGCTCTGGCGCCGCACCTCCTACACCGCCATCACCGCCGCGGAGCACGAGCGGCTGGTGGCCTCCGAGCCTGAGGACCCGGGGGTGCTCGACGAGCCGATCGGCCCGGCGCCGACACACTCGGCGGAGCTGGCGCTCTCCGCGATGGCGAGCGGTCCGGAGCTGGGGACGATCGTGCACCGCGTGCTCGAGCAGGTGCAGTTCAACGGAGCGGCGCTCAATGACGAGCTCACAGATCTGCTGGAGAGCGTGGCCGGGCGCTCCCCGGGCGTGCTCGGATGCGGCGCGCAGGAGGTGGCGCAGGGGCTGGCGACCGCGCTGCGCACCCCGCTTGGCGGAGCGCTCGGGGATCTCTCGCTGAGCGCCGTGGACCGCGCCGACCGGCTTGATGAGCTGCGCTTCGAGCTGCCGCTCGGTGGCGGTGAGCGGGGTGGCGGTGCGCTCGGTGGCGGTGCGCTCGGTGGCGGTGCGCTCGGTGGCGGTGAGCGGGATGGCGCGGGCGGCTCGGATCGCGGCGGCGAGGTGACGCTGCTGGAGGTCGCACAGCTGCTGCGCCGCCACCTGCCGGCCGGTGACCCGCTGGCCGGCTACGCGCAGCGCCTCAGCGACCCGAGCCTCGCCGGCGTGCTGCGCGGCTTTCTGACCGGCTCGATCGACCTGGTCGTGCGCGTGCGCGGCGAGTGCGCGGCGCAGCCCGGGACAGGCCCCGGCCACGACCGCTATCTGCTGGTCGACTACAAGACCAACTGGCTGGCGCCGCCGGGTGAGCCGCTGCGCGCCTGGCACTACCGCGACGCCGCGCTCATTGAGGAGATGCAGCGCGCCCATTACCTGCTGCAGGCGCTGCTCTACACGGTTGCGCTGCACCGCTACCTGCGCTGGCGCGTGCCCGGCTACGCGCCCGAGCGTGAGCTGCTGGGTGTGCGCTACCTCTTTCTGCGGGGCATGCGCGGCGCCGGGCACCCGGGCTCAGGAACCTTCGCCTGGCGCCCGCCCGCTGCCCTGGTGAGCGAACTCAGTGACCTGCTCGATGGGTGCTGAGCGGATGAGCGCAACCGAGCCCGCGGGCGCCACGTTTGACCGGTTCGCGCCCGAGCTGGCGCTGCGCGCCGACGGGCTGCTGGCCGAGTTCAACGCGGCCGGTGTGCTCAGCAGCGCCGACGTGCACGTCGCGCGCACGCTTGGCGCGCTCAGCGGCGTGAGCGATGAGCAGGTGCTGCTGGCGGCGGCGCTGGCCGTGCGCGCACCGCGGCTGGGACACGTCCTGGTCGACCTGCGGACGGTGGCCGACAGCGTGGTGGTGGAGCACGCCGATGGCGCCCGGCTGGTGCGCCTGCGCTGGCCCGAGCCGGCCCCCTGGATCGCGCGCGTGGCCGCATGCGAGCAGCTGGTGGCGGGCCCCGCCGCGGACGCGCAGGACCCGCGGCCGCTGCGGCTCGCGTCCGCGCACCTCTATCTGACGCGCTACTGGCGCGAGGAGCTGGAGCTGGCGGCGATGCTGAGCGCGCTGGCGGACAGGCCGCTGCCGAATGTCGACCTCGAGCGCCTGGGCGCAGACGTGCGCGCGCTGTTCAGCGCGCCCGATGAGCGGCTGCAGCGTGCCGCCACCGCGTGCGCCGCGCTGCGCGGCCTGTGCGTGATCGCGGGTGGGCCCGGCACCGGCAAGACCACGACGATCGCGCGGGCCGCCGCGGTGCTGATCAGCCAGGCCGTGCAGCGCGGGGAGCGCGCGCCGCTGATTGCGCTGTGCGCCCCCACCGGGCGCGCCGCCAGACGCCTGCAGGCGGCTGTGCAGGAGCAGGCGGCGGCGCTGCCCGTGGCGGCGGCGGTGCGTGAGCAGCTGAGCGCGCTGCGCGGCGCCACCATCCAGCGCCTCCTGGGCTGGCGCGGCGGTGAGACCGGGGGGGCGTTCCGCCACGGGCCGGATAACCGGCTGCCGCATGACGTGGTGATCGTCGACGAGACCTCGATGGTCTCGCTCTCGCTGATGCGCCTGCTGATCGGGGCGGTGCGCAGCGATGCGCGGCTGGTGCTGGTCGGAGACCCGGATCAGCTGGCGGCGGTCGAGGCGGGAGCGGTGCTGCGGGACATCGTCGGCCCCGCGCGTGAGGACGTCAGGCTCTCCGCCGGGATGGCCGCGATCGTCGCCCGGGTGACCGGGGATGAGCCCTTTGAGGTCGCCCCCGCGCGCTGGTTCGGAGACGGGGTGGTCACGCTGCGCCGCGGGCACCGCTTCGGCTCGGAGATCGGCGCGCTGGCCGACGCGATCCGGTTGGGCGATGCGGATGCTGCGCTGCGCGAGCTCGGCGCCGGCACGCCGCAGTTGCTGTGGCTGCATCGGGCGGCCGGGCAGGAGACCCCGGCCGGGGACGTCCCCGCGCAGCTGCGTGAGGCGGCCGTGGCGGCCTACGGCGAGATGATCTGCGCGGCCCGCGCCAGCGACGCCGCGGCGGCGCTGGCGGCGCTCGGGCGCTTCCGGCTGCTGTGCGCGCATCGACACGGGCCGCATGGCGTCAGCCACTGGTCAGCGCAGGTCGAGCGCTGGCTGAGCGCGGCGCTGCCCGACCTGCGGGCCGGCGCGGGCCACTACGTGGGGGAGCCGCTGCTGATCACGCAGAACGACAATGAGCTGCGCCTGCACAACGGCGACGCCGGGGTGGTGCTGGCCGGAGAACCGGGGCCCGAGGGACTGCCGGAGGCCCGCCAGGGCGCGTTGGCGGCATTCGAGCGTGACGGCGCGATCGTGACCCTCTCCCCCTCGCGCCTGGACGCGGTGCAGCCGCTTTACGCGATGACGATCCACAAGAGCCAGGGCTCCCCGCTCGACACGGTCGCC
>JAJZDA010000001.1 GCA_021851525.1 Actinomycetes bacterium
GGCGCCCGCCGCGCCCGACCCGGCGGAGTGGCCGATGTGCACCACCAGCAGCTTGCGCAGCACGCCCGCCAGGCCGATCGGCGCGAGTGCCGCCAGCGCCCTGCCGGAGTGCTTCATCTCACGGTCAAAGACGCTGCAGCGGCTACAGCCCTTGACGTGCCGGCGGACCGGCGCGCTGGCTCGCTTGATCAGCCCCTCGGCCGCCTCAGCAAGCTCCTCACGCACCTCCTCGCAGCTCAGCAGACGCGCCTCCGAGGCCTCCGCCAGTGAGATCCGGGCGCGCACCAGCAGCGACTTGACGCTCGGCACCGTGGTCTCCATCACGGTCGCGATCTGCTCATATGGGAGCGCGTCGAGCTCACGCAGCACCAGCGCCGTGCGCTGCGTCTCAGGCAGCTCATGGATGTCTCCCAGCAGCTGGCGGAACTCCTCTCGCTCATGCACCTTGTCAGCGGTGCTGGCGCCGTGCTCGGCCAGGTGGATGTCCATGGAGTCCACGCCGATCGGCTGCGCGCGGCGCAGGTGGTTCAGGCAACGGTTGCGGGCAATCCGGTAGAGCCAGGGGCGCACGTTGAGCTCGCGCTCGTCGCCGAGCATCGCGTTGTAGGCGGCGGTGAAGACCTCCTGCAGCACGTCCTCGGCGTCCTCACGGGAGCCGAGCATGTGCCGGCAGAACGCCAGCAGGCGCGCCTGGTAGCGCGCGACCAGCGCCTCGAAGGCGCCGGTGTTGCCGCGCCGCACCATCGCAACCAGTCGCTCGTCTGACTGGATGCGCAGCAGCGGTGAGCGGCTGTGGATGCCGCCCCGGCCGGAGTATTTGAGTGCTGAGACTTCCATCTCGGCTTCTACCACGTGTTCAACAACCTAGCAACGCGCAAGTTGCGGTTGGGTTCGGGCTGGATGAGCGTTTGCCTGCGCGGGCGGTGAGCGCGCACGCGCGCGGACGCTGTGGACGGGTGCCTGCACGGGCGCTGTGGACGGGTGCCTGCACGGGCGCTGTGGACGGGTGCCTGCACGGGCGCTGTGGACGCGCGCTGGCGGCGCGCTCGCCGTGCCCGGGCGGGGAGCCCCGGCACTAAGATCCGGGGCGCCCCGCCCGGGTAGACAAACTGGCAAAGTCGGCGCTCTTAAAAAGCGCTGCCCGTGAGGGCACTGCGGGTTCGATCCCCGCCCCGGGTATGACGCTCCGCGCCCGCGGGAACCCGCGGGCGCGGTCAGGCGAACTGCTGCGTGGCGTGGGCGTCCTGCAGCGAGGCTCTGTTGATCTGGACGACGAGCGCGTCGGCCAGCGCGTGGTCACCGCTGATGTCCAGCGCGTGCAGGTCCGTGCCGGGCGCAAACGCGTCCACCCAGGCGGCCGTGTCACCGATGATCTGTGCGGCGGGATGGGCGCTGAACTGCTCGTGCAGCTCCGCGCTCTCGCCGTCGAGCATCACCGTGTAGGTGAGCGGGCCGCCGTCGCGGTGTCCGTCGGTGACCGTCAGCTCGATCTCCCCGTGCAGCGCGTGGGCGTCTACCAGCCCCGGGATCAGGCGGAAGATCGCGCTGATGTCGACGCGCTCACCGCTGCGCGGCGTGCCCCAGGCCCAGCTGTAGCCCCAGCAGGCCAGCTCGCCGAGTATCGGCATCAGCTCGCGGGCGCGGTCGGTGAGCTCGTAGTCGACCCGTGGCGGCACCTCGCGGTAGCGCTTGCGCGTGAGCATCCCGTCGGCCACCATGCGGTTCAGGCGGGAGCGCAGCTGCTCTGTTGAGATCCCCGGCAGCACCCGCTGCAGCTCAACGAAGCGCCGCGGCCCGGCTGAGAGGTCGCGCACGATCAGCAGCGTCCACTTGTCGCCCACGAGGTCAAGGGCCCGGGCGTCAGGTGACCATTGGTCATATGGATGACGCTTCGGTGGTGGGACTTGTGGCATACGTCACCTCCACTCATTTGGGACTGCCGGCTCCGAGTCTAACCGACCGGAAAACAACGTCTGCACAACGATATACGGTGAATCGTGCGCCGCGAAGCTTTTTCCGGGCGTGGCCGGAGCCTCAGCAGTGGAACCCGGGTTTGCGCCGCCCGCGTTGCGAGACTCTGGGGGATGGCTTCCGGTAAGACCCGGCAACGCCGGGCGCGCGACGCTGTGCACGACTTCGGCGGCCGCGCCTGGAACTCGAATATCACGGGGCTGGCTTCGATGCTCGCCTACAACATGCTGCTGGGCGTGGTGCCGCTGGCGCTGCTCGGGCTGTTCATCGCCGGGCATGTGCTCTCGAGCCACCCCGTGTCGGCGTCGGTGGAGGCGGATCTGCGCGACATCTTCCCGGGCGCGACCCGTCACACGCTGCAGTCGCTGCTTGACCAGGTGGCCGACTCCACCACCGGCACCGGGCTGCTGGCGCTGGGCGCCAGCATCTGGCTGGCCACCTCGTTCTGGGGGGCGCTGGACACCAGCTTCAGCCGCATCTACGACTGCCCCTCGCGCCCGTGGCTGGCGCAGAAGCGCTTCGGAGTGGTGATGGTCGCGGTGGTGCTGCTGTTCATGCTCGCCACGGTGCTGATCCCGACAGCCCAGTCGCTGCTGAAGGCAGGTGCCAGCGCCCTGCCGATCGGCCTGCAGCACGTCCAGCAGATCGTCTACGTGGCGTCGCTGGCGGGCAGCATGGCGATCCTCTTCGCCTGCCTGGCGGTGATCTACGCGCGCGTGCCCAACCGCAGCACCGGCTGGCGCGCGGTCTGGCCCGGCGCGCTCAGCGCCACGCTGGCGATCAGCCTGGTCGACTACGCGTTCCCGGCCTACCTCTCCTCGATCTCCACGATCGCGCGCTTCGGCACGACCGTGGTGTTCGTCGTGATCGTGCTGGGCTGGTTCTACGTGGTGGCGCTGCTGATCCTGCTGGGCGCGGTGCTCAACTCGCTGCGCGTGCGCTAGGCGGACGTGCGCCGCCGGGGCGCGCGCCCGGTCGCCGTGCCGACTGTGGCTCCCCGCGCCGCCGGTGGCTCAGCGGCGAATGCGCTGGTGATCGCGGTCTGGTTGTTGCTGTGACCGCGCGCCGCTACGGCGAGACCAGCCCCGCCAGGATCTCCGCGTCCAGCTCCGCCTCGTGATCAGGTGAATGCAGCGGGCGCAGATGGTCGACCGTCAGCTGGCTTGGGGCCGGCAGGTGGTCGTACTCCTCGATCTGCGCGCAGAGCGCTTCGAAGGGGTTGTCGGTGGGCTGCTGTGACTGCTGTGCGAGCATCGCCACTCTCCTTGCGTGATGAGGGACACACAACGCTACGCCGTGTCTCGCGCGGCAACCGCGGCTGCGGGCGCGAAACCCCCGGATGGGGGGTGGGGTGCGGTGAGGCACCTGATCTGCTCTCGCTGTCCGCTGTCCGCTGTCCGCTGTCCGCTGTCCGCTGTCCGCTGTCCGCTGTCCGCTGTCCGCTGTCCGCTGTCCGCTGTCCGCTGTCCGCTGTCCGCTGTCCGCTGTCCGCTCCGGCCGCCCCGCCGCCCCGGACGCCCCGGCCGCTCCGGGAGCCCCGGCCGCCCCGGGAGCTCCCGCCGCTCCCGCCCCCGGTCGCTCCCGCCGCCCGTCGCTCCCGCCGTCCGCCGCTCCGGCCGGCCGTCGCTCCAACAATTCCGACTGGGTTGATTGACTACACTTTCTGTTCATGCGTGAGTTCTTCTCATTCCCCAACCCGGTGAATGACAAGGCCGCACGGACCGTTGCCGCCGTGGTCCTGGCGCTTGTGATCCTGACGCTGGCCAGCGGCTGGTACTGGCTGCTTGTGCCGATCACCTACGGCTTCTGGGCGCGGCTTCTGACAGGCCCGCGGCTCAGCCCGCTGGGCTGGGTGGCGATGCGCGTGATTGCCCCGCGGCTGGGCGCCAAGCGCTACGTGCCGGGTCCGCCCAAGCGCTTCGCCCAGGGCATCGGCGCGGCGATCTCCACGCTGGCGCTGAGCTTCGGGCTGGTGCTGGGGGATCACGGCGTGGCTGACGCGCTGCTGGCGCTCTTCATCCCCGCCGCCGGCCTGGAGGCGTGCTTCGGCTACTGCCTGGGCTGCCGCGGCTTCGCGATCCTGATGCGCCTGGGCGTGATCCCGGACTCCGTCTGCCTGGAGTGCGCCGACATCAGCGCGCGCCTGGGCGTCGCGCGCGGCTGAGCTGAGCGCATAGCGCCCTCGCCCTGAGCCGCTCAACCGTGAGCGGCTCAACGCCGAGCCGCTCAGCCGTGACCGTAGGCGAGCGCAGCGCCGCGCAGGATGTCGTGCTCTGAGACCTCGATCTCCTGGAGCCCGAAGAGCTCCATCACCGCCTCGAGGATCACCATCCCGGGGAGGATCACGTCGGCACGGTCGGGGTGCATTCCCGGCACCCGCTGGCGTTGCGCGTGGTCCATGGTGCGCAGCTGCGCGAAGATCGCGTCGCGGGTGCTCGCCTGCAGGCGGTAACCGTGAACCCGCGCGGGGTCGTAGGGGACCAGGCGCTGTGCCAGCGCCGCCAGCTGCGTGGGGGTGCCGGCCACCCCGATGGCCCGCCCCACGCCCTCACGCCAGCGTTGCGGCACCGCCGCGGCGAAGGTCGCGCGCACGTCCTGGGAGATCGCCTCGAGCTCCCGCGCGCTGGGGGGGTCGTGGCTGACGTGACGGTCGGCCTGGCGCACGACTCCGACCTGGGTTGAGACGTGGAAGTCAAGCTGCTCACCGTGCCCGATCACCAGCTCCGTGGAGCCGCCGCCGATGTCACAGACGAGCGTCGTCAGCGGCTGCTGCTCTGCGGCGTGCCCGCTGGTCGCGCCCAGGTAGGTGAGCCGCGCCTCCTCCTCGCCGCTGAGGATCCGCGCCTCGAAGCCCAGCGCGCGAACGTCCTGCGCGAAGCGCTCACCGTTGGCGGCGTCGCGCACGGCGCTGGTCATGACCGCAACGGTGCGCTGCACATCGTGCTCGCTCAGCAGTTCACGGTACTCCTCGAGCACCGTGAACTCGCGCCTGAGCGCGTCCGGCGCCAGACGCCCGCTGGCGTCGACGCCGGCCCCCAGCCGGGTGACGCGGCTGAGGCGCAGCGACTCCTCGCCGATCGCGCCGTCGCGCAGCTGCGCGACATACAGCCGCGTGGTGTTGCTGCCCACGTCGATGACGGCGATGCGCACCGCGTGCTGGCTCAGCTGCCGGCCTGTGTGGGCACCTGGTAGGGCAGCGGCGCGCCCTCCAGCCCGGCCAGCACGTTGGCCACCGCAATCTCCGCCATGCGCTCCCGCGCGGTCCACGTGGCGGAGCCGATGTGCGGCACCACCAGCAGGTTCGGTGCCTGCCAGAGCGGGTCTGAGGGCGGCAGCGGCTCAGGGTCGGTGACGTCCAGCGCGGCGCCGCCGATCTGCCCGGTGCTGAGCGCGCGGGCCAACGCCACCTGATCCACGACGCCCCCGCGGGAGGTGTTGATCAGGATCGCGGTGGGCTTCATCAGCGCCAGCTCGCGCTCACCGATGAGGTGGTGCGTGCCGGGCGTCAGCGGCAGGTGCAGGGAGACGAAGTCGGCCCGGCTGAGCAGGTGCTCGAGGTTGCTTGAGTCCCGCGTCTCGGTGGTCAGCAGCTCCATGCCGAAGCCCTGCCCGCGCCTGGCCATCGCCTGGCCGATGCGCCCCAGGCCGATGATCCCGAGCGTCGCGCCGTAGACGTCGGCGCCGAGGAAGCCGGTCGGCTCCCAGGTCTTCCACAGCCCCTGGCGCGCGCTCTGCGCCGCCTCGGTGATCCGGCGGGCGGCGCTCATCAGCAGCGCGAACGCGAGGTCCGCTGTCGCCTCGGTGAGCGCGTCGGGCGTGTTGCCCACGGCGATCCCGCGGGCCGTCGCGGCGTCCACGTCGATGTTGTCGAAGCCGACGGCGTAGTTGGCGATCACCTTCAGCCGTGGTGCCGCGGCGATCAGCGCCGCGTCGACGCGGTCGCTGAGCAGCGTCAGCAGTGCGTCGGAGTCAGCCGCCTGGTTGCGGAGCTGCTCATACGTGGGGGGCAGCGACTCGGGCCAGACGGTCGTCTCGTGCGTCTGGCTGAGACGCTCGAGCGCCGGGCCGGGCAGCTGCCTGGTTACAAATACGCGCGCCATGACCGCATTGTGGCGGCTGGCGGGCGTGCGTGCTCACACTTCGACGGCCACCGCCGGCTGCGGCTGGCCGGCGGGTGCCGGCGCCATCCGCGGGATCCCCAGGGCCGCCACCAGCACGCCCACGCCGGCGATCACCGCGGCGATCACGAACGCCAGGTCAAAGCCGCTGACCAGCGCCTGGTTGACGGTGTGGATCGCGGCGGTCGGGTGCGCCAGCTCGGACTTGGAGTGGGAGCTTGCGAGCGTCGCCAGCACCGCGAGCCCCAGCGCGCCGCCGAAGAGCCGCGCGGTGTTGGCCACTGCGGAGGCGAGCCCGGCCTCCTGGGGCTTGACCCCGGAGGTCGCGGCGATCGTTCCCGGGATGAACGCGAACGGCATCCCCAGCGAGGCGAGCAGCCCCGCGGGCAGCATCACGCCCACGTAATCAGCGTGGACGCTCAGCTGTGTGAACCAGGCGAGCCCGGCTGTCAGCACGAGCATCCCGGAGATCATCAGGCGCTTGATCCCGACGCGCAGCGTGATCCGCGAGGCGACCGTCGAGCCGACCACGATCGCGATGGTCATCGGCAGGAATATGAAGCCGGTCTTCAGCGGTGAGTAGCCGAGCACCTGCTGCAGGTAGAGGGAGAAGAAGAACCACATCCCGAACGTCGCGGCACCGACCAGCAGGATGATCGTGTTGGCCGCCGAGAGCCGCCTGGAGCGGAACAGCCGCAGCGGCATCAGCGGCGCCTTGGCGATGCGCCCCTCGATCAGCAGGAAGACCGCCAGCAGCGCCACGCCGATGAAGATCGTCAGCAGTGTTGTCGAGTCGCCCCAGCCGGAGGTGTCGGTGCGCACGATCCCGAAGACCAGCAGGGAGAGCCCGACGGTGGCGCTGAGCGCGCCCAGCAGGTCGAAGTTGCGGGTCGCGTGCTCGTTGCGGCCCTCCAGCAGCATCCGCTGCGCCGCGAACGCGGCGATCAGCCCGATCGGCACGTTGATGAAGAGGATCCAGCGCCAGCTGAGCGTGTCCGTGATGATTCCGCCCAGCAGCACGCCCGCGGCCCCGCCGGCGCCGCCCATCGCGCCCCAGATCCCGATCGCGCGGTGGCGCTCCTTGGGCTCGGTGAAGGTGCTGGTCAGGATCGAGAGGGAGGCGGGGGCGATGATCGCGCCGCCCAGCCCCTGCACCAGCCGCGCGACGATCAGCAGCGTGCGGTCGTTGGCCATACCGCCGGCCAGCGAGGCGAGCGCGAACAGCACCAGCCCGGTGACGAACACCAGTCGCCGGCCGATAAGGTCGGCCGCGCGCCCGCCCAGCAGCAGGAACCCGGCGAAGGTCACCGTGTAGGCGTTGACGACCCACTGCAGCCCGCTCTCCGAGAAGCCCAGCGCGTGCTTGATCGAAGGCAGCGCCACGTTCACGACGGAGACGTCGAGGATCACCATGAACTGCGCCAGGCAGCCGAGCACGAGCGTGGCCGTGAGGTGCGGGTGTTGGGGCTGGTGCGGGTGGTGATGCTCGCTTGTCATCGAGGCGTGTCTCCGTCTGTTGGGTGGCTTGTCTGCTGCCTGTGATTAACGGGCCTGTGCGCGTCCCTGTGAGAGCCGGCTGACTCCGTCTGTCGGGTGGCTTGTCTGCTGCCCGCCTCCTCGAGGCCGGCGGGGTCCGTCGCCCCGCCTCAGCCGGGCTGCGCGGCCGCTTGACGCTCGGCGCGCGGCCCGGGGGCCTGCACTGCTTGCTGATCTCAGTACGACGAGTATCGAACCTTACCAAACTGTTCGATCCTTCTCGTACAATGACCCCCCACATGGAGGTGTTGTACGAAGGAGCCGAGACCGCTGAGCTGGACGCGCTCAGCGCCGCCGGTGAGGAGCTTGACCTCGCGACGGTGCTGCACGCGCTGAGCGATCCGATCCGCCTCTCGATCGTGGCGCAGCTGGCGGATGGCGTCGAGATGAGCTGCGGCGCGTTCGGCCTGCCTGTCGCCAAGTCCACCTGCTCACACCACTTCCGGGTGCTGCGTGAGGCGGGCGTCGTGAACACGCGCGTTGAGGGCAAGAGCCGCTTGAACACGCTCGCGCGCGAGGCGCTCGACGAGCGCTTTCCCGGCCTGATCGACGCCGTGCTGGGCGCGCAGCGTGCGCAGAGCCACTCCGCCGCGCCCGTCCTGAGCGCGGCCCCGCTGGGCGCTTCCGCACTGTTGCCCGAGCTGCTCGGCGCCGGCGCCGGTGCCGCTCGCGCGCCGAAGCTGAGGGCCGCGCAGCCGTGAGCGCCGGTCCGCTGCCGGCCGTCGCGCGCCAGGACGCCGTGCGCCTCACCGCGCTGGCCGAGCGGATCGAGTCCCATTGCGTGCGCGCCTGGCCGGCTGAGGTCGTGCAGAGGGAGCCTGACGGCTGGATCTTTCGTGCCACCCCCGGGCTTCCGGGCCGCGGGCGCTCCAACCATGCGCTCACACCCGTGCGCCCGCTGCACCCCTCTGAGATCGACCCCGCGATCCAGCGCGTCACTGACTTCGCCGCGCAGCACGGCGTTGAGTGCGGCATCCAGGTCGGCCCGATCGACTTCCACATCCCGCTGCTCAACGAGCTTGACGCGCGCGGCTGGGAGGTGCAGCAGGCGGTGCTTGTGATGACCGCCCAGAGCGCCGCCCTGGCGGCCGGCGCCGACCCGACCTTCGGGCTCGAGATCACAGACCACGCCACCCCGGAGTGGGTGGCTGCCTGGCAGCTCTGTGAGCCCGGTCGCTCCGGCGTGCAGGCCCACGTGGAGACGGTCTTCAAGCTGATGGCCGGGAACGCCCGCTTCGCGCGTCTGGGGCAGCTGGCCGTCGGGATCATCGTGGAGCTTGACGGGCTCGCCGGGCTCTACTGCCTGGCAGTCAACCCTGCGCACCGCCGCCAGGGCCTGGGCGTCAAGCTCGTGCGCGGGCTGCTGCGTGATTCCGCCAGCGAGCTCACCTACCTGCAGGTTTTCAGCGCCAACGAGGCCGGCGTCGGCCTCTACAACAGCCTCGGCTTCACCGAGGCCTACCGCTACTGCCACGTGCTCGCCCCGGCCGCCTCGCCAGAGACGACCGAGCGCGCCGACGGCGGCTGCTGAGCTCCCCGGCGGCGGCCGGCGACGAGCCTGAGGCTCGGCCGGCTCCCACCGGGCCGGCCGAGCCTCCCCCTTCGTGTGTCCGAGGCGGCGATGGCGCATCGCTATGCGGCGATTCCCTCCCGGCTGAAGCCACCGTTGGCCTCGGCATCCTCGAAGTCCTCGAGCTCCACGATCACCGCGACCTTGCGGTCCGTCCACAGAAAGAGCACCTCCGCCTCACCGTGGTCCAGATCAACCTCATCCGGCAGCGGCAACCCGCTGTCCTCGAGCAGTCGCATCATCCGCCGCTCACAGAGCTCCTTGCGATCCCTGTTCTGCATGCCCGGATCATCGGTCCGCCACCTGTGACCAAACAAGGCACCTTCGTGCCAACTCTGTAAAACCGGGCCTGGGGCCCGTCCCGTGCCTGCCCGGACTTGTCGCGAGCCCACTCCGGGGCCCGCCTTGGGCTGCTCAGGCCCGCTGCGGGCCTGCCCTGAGCCCGCTGCTCTGGCCTGCCTCATGCCGGTCCCGGACTCACATCGGGGCCTGTCCTCGGCCGTCCGGGCCCGCCCCAGGTCTGTCCTGAGCGCGTCCCCGAGCCTCTCCTGAGCCCGCCCGGCCGCCGCCGGAGCCCTTCCAGTCCGCGCTCACAACCCCCGTCGCGCCGCCGCCAAGCGCCCCGAGTCTGCTATTACTAGGTGCACGGCGCGGGGTGGAGCAGTCTGGTAGCTCGTCGGGCTCATAACCCGAAGGTCGCAGGTTCGAATCCTGCCCCCGCTACTCAAAAAGGTCCGCTTTTGCGGGCCTTTTTGCGTTTATTAGCCACAACTTCGGTTGACAATGGCGATTTGGCTACCACATTTGGCTACCAAGTGAATTGGTGGAGATTCACGCAGAAATCCGGTTTATTGGGTCCATAACCCGAAGGTTGTAGGCCTCTCGCCGTCCTGGGCGCTCGGCTGAGGAAGCGCGCCTCCCGCGTCGGTGAACCGTCCGCCTCGGATACAGGATCGGCGGGCAGCTGTCGATGTAGACGCGATGAGCACCTACGCCCCGGCAAAGCGTTTGCGGCTGCGGCGCGCCGATGTCTGTGCTGTGTGCGGCCGCGGCTTGGATGTCGGGGTAGAGGCGCTCTGGCATCGGGGGCCGCGTGTCGTGACCTGCGTGGGATGCGACCTTGACGGCGCGACAGTCGTCGTCGCCGGCGAGCCGGGCGCCAGCGCCCTGCGGGAGTACGGGCGCCGTCAGATGCGCCGCGAGGACGATGCGCGCGAGAAGCTCGGCCGTGTCGGCGTGACGCTCGCGCGGGTGATCGCGCCGCCAGCGACCACGCAGGCGTGGAAGCGTGGTGGGGAGGGCGAGCGTCGCGTCGGTGCGCGGCTTGAGAAGCTGCTCGCCGGAACCGAGGTCAGGCTGCTGCATGATCGTCTCGTGCCAAGTGCTGGGCGGCAAAACATCGACCACATCGCTGTCGGCCCCGGCGGCGTGACCGTGATCGACACCAAGAACTACCGCGGCAAAGTGCGGGTGCAGCGCGTCGGTGGCCTGTTCGCGCCGCAGCGCACGATCCTGTCGATCAAGGGCCGTGACCAGACGAAGCTCGTCACCAGCGTGCAGAATCAGGTCGAGCTGCTGCGCAGCGCGCTGGCCGCTGCGGGAGAGCGGGACGTCGATGTGCGTGGCGTGCTCTGCTTCGCGAACGTCGACGGACTGCCGCTGCTTGGGCACCCCACCCTGAACGGGATCCTGATTGACGGTGCGCGGGCTACGGCAAAGCTCGCTCGGCGGCCTGGACCGCTGAGTGGCGAGCGCGTGCAGCAACACTGGGCGCTCATCGGTAAGACGTTTCCGCCGGCTTGACCCTGCGATTGATCGCGTGTCGAGATCTTCCAACCTACCGGGAGGACGTGTGTGATGAGGACTTTGGCGGCAGTCGCGGGTGTCACACTCGCCGCCTTGGCTGGAAGCGTCGGCGTGGCCGCCGCGGGCATGGGAGGTGCCGGACACGGCCAGGCGCCGGGCATCATCAGCACTGCTCACGCGCGCTCCAGGGCTCACGAAGCCAGGGCAAGGACGCTTGTTTCGGTGCGGCTGGCCGCGATCGGCGCCAACGTGACCTCGCCCCGTGGCCCATTCCGCACACGACCGGCAAAGCTCGTGTTCGGCTCCGGCCTATGGATCGATCATCTGAAATGGGCTGATTGGGGCCAGTCGGTCGCCTTCGCAAGCGGCATGGTGCACGCGCGCGTTTGGCCTGGTCACAGCTACGTCACCAGGGCGGGCGGGCTCATGCTCGACCAGCTGCGCACCTGCGGTACCAAGCCCACCTCCTACTACACGTCCGTGTCCATGGACGTCCCCGACGGGTTTCCGGAAAACACCGAATCGACAGCGACCGGAATCGGCGAGCAAGCGCTCACGCCGTGCTGACGGCCAGCAGGTTTCGCGCCCTATGTCGTTACCCGGCAACTCTCTGCATCCTGGCCTGCTCGCGGTTGCTCAGCGCGCCGGCTTGACGAAACGCCTGATGGACCGGTGGTCGTCGGCGCGGCCGAGTAACTTTGACGCAATGGCCGCGACGCTCGACATCGGTCCTCTTGACGAAGCTACCGGTCTTCTGAGCCACCATCCGATCGGCGTCTCCACGGGCATCTTTGCCGGAGACCGGGGCAGGTGGCCTCGGTTGGTCGATGATGCTTGCGGCATCTCGAGTTACGTCGTTGAGCTATCGGCGCTCTCCGGGGGCGAGCTTCCCGGACTCCTGTCGTACCTCGGCTCCGGGCCGGCGCTTCCGTTCCGCTACCTGAGCGTCCACGCTCCAGCGAAGAACTTCGATGAGCGGGTCGCAGTCGACCAGCTATGTGAACTGCCGCTTGCGGTGCGTTCTGTGGTTCTCCACCCAGATGTCATCGTCGATGTCGCCCTCTGGAAGCGCCTCAAAACACGAGCTGTGATCGAGAACATGGACGACCGCAAGAAAGGTGGCCGTACCGTCGACGAGCTCAAGCCGATTTTCAAGGCGCTTCCCGAAGCGGGTTTTTGCTTTGACGTGGCTCACGCTTGGTCGCTGGACCCAACGATGGAGCTCGCGCACTCGCTGCTTGACCAATTCAGGGCGAGTCTTCGACAAGTGCATCTCAGCTCGCTCGATAGCGCCGGTCACCACATTCCGCTTCGGCGGGAAGACGCGCAGCTTTTCACCGATGTGCTGAGCCGCTGCACGGACGTTCCGTGGATTCTTGAGGCGATGCCGCCCGCCGGTTGGGTGTAGCGCCGGAGCACCGGGTGCTTCCCGCAGCCATTCCAAGCGCGAGCTCGGCGTGACCGAAGCGACCGGCGTCGCTGGCCTCGAGGTTGTCTCGGGAATCAGGTTCGCGAACGTCGAAGAATGCAGGGCCCGAACAGAGGAACGCCTTCAGCAACGTCGGCTGCGCTTCGCCTCGGAGCTGTTCGAACCGGATTCGGCCGTTGTTTTGACCGGCTCATGGGGCCGCCGAGAGGTGACCAGCGACAGCGACGACGACTACATGGTGCTGTTCGCCGGCAAACGGCGCCGCGACGCGCGACCGACCGTGAGCGAAGCAGCGGACATCCTCGAAGCGAAAGCACCGGGGCGGGAGGCCATCTTCGGAAAGCAGGTCTGGCTTCAGGACCTTCTCCGCAAGATCGGCCGCGATCGGGACACCAACGCCAACCTGACTCGACGGATGCTGCTGCTCCTTGAATCTGTCTCTGTCAGCGGGATCGACGTACACCAGGCGGCAAGGAGAGCGGTGCTCGAGGAATATCTGAGGGCGCACAAGGACTACCGCCCACCCCGGTTCCTGCTCAACGACCTGGTCCGCTATTGGCGCACAATCGCGGTGGACTTCGAGAGCAAGATGCGAGACCGCAAAGGGCAAGGCTGGGGGCTGCGGAACGCGAAGCTGCGGCTGTCTCGCAAGGCTCTGTTCGCAGGCGGCCTGCTTCCGGTACTGGAGTGCTATCGCGTCCCGGCGGACGCGATGCTCGAGCACCTCGACACTGCGCTCGTCGCGCCACCGCTGGACAGAATTGCCGACGCGTTCATGACACACCGTGCGATCGATCCGGCCGTCCGTACGATAGCCGCGTACGACGAGTTCCTCGGGATCCTCAACGACCCGGACAAGCGCAGAGAGCTGGACATGCTGGAGATAGAGCGCAGCGATTCGTCGCAGCTGTTCGCACGGGTCGCGGAACTGGGTGAGGACTTCGAAGCAGGTCTCCTTGCCCTCCTGTTCAACGACTCGGACCTGCAGCGGTGGGTCCGCGACTACCTGATCTTCTGATCCGGCGACGTCGCTCGAAGGCGCTCCGGCATTCGACGACGGCATCGAGTTCGCGAGGTGGTGGGCGGAGCAAGCACGCCCTGCGATTGTCGGTATGCGTCGCGGTTGGAAAGTTGTCCATACCCGAGTTTCATCGCCGCCGGGGCGACGATGAAAAGTCGCCAATGCACTTGTGCGCTCGCTGGTCATCAGGATGGCAAAAGGAATGGTCGACCTAGTGCGTTCTACCGCGCGAGTGGCTAGCCCGGAAGGAGGGCCGACAAGACGACCGGGGACCACGGCACGAGTGGAACGCGTAACCGTAGGTGACCCAGCTCGAGCCACCCCCGAGTCTGTCCGGCGCGCGTTCTAGCCTTCCGAAACCCCTAATGAGCGCGACCACAACAGGCGAGGTCATTTCGGTCGGCACATATGCCGAGCGACTCAACACCGCCCTGAGCCATGCCGGCACAGCGGTGGTCGAGGGCGAGGTGCAGGAGGTAAAGACATTCGGTAAGGGCGTCTTGTCGTTCACCTTGACGGACGGGGAGGCGCGCCTGCCATGTAAGTGGCTTCCGTGGGAGAACGGCAGGCGCCCGTTGACCCACCGGCCCCGCGACGGAGACCAGGTCCGGGTGCGCATCAGCCACGCGAGCTGGTATGCCGCAGGCGGGCGCGCTGAGGTCGTCATCAGCGACGTTCGATTGACCGGCGAAGGCGAATTGCTGGCGGCTCGCGCCCAACTGCTCGCGCGCCTCAGTGCCGAGGGTTTGACCAACCCTGCCGATTTGCCGCCCTTGCCGCCCTTTCCCCGCGCCGTTGGACTCATCGCAGGGGTCGAATCCGAGGCCTACAACGACGTTATCCGCGGACTCCGCGACCGGTTCCCAGCTGTGCCAGTCGTCTCCTGCTGCTGCCGGATCCAGGGCGCCGGCGCGCCCCAGGCGATGATCGCAGCGCTGGGTGCGCTCAGTCGACAGGCCGAGGTCGATGTCATCGTTATCGCGCGCGGCGGCGGGTCGGTCCAGGACCTGGCCGCCTTCGACGACGAGTCGCTGTGCCGAGCTATACGCGCTGTAGATATCCCGGTCGTAACCGCGGTTGGGCATACCGCCAACAACCCGGTCTGCAACCACATCACCCATCACGCGTTTGTGCCCCGCCACGCCGCAGACATTGTGGTCCGGGACCGCCGCGACCTGCTGCGCGATGTCGGAGACGCCTCGGACGCGATGACGCGCGCGGTCGCCGATATCCAGCAGCGCGCCAGCGCGTTAGCGGTGGCGCCGGGGCTAAACGTCTTGGGACGGTTGGCGGCTTTCAGGACGACAGTTCTTCAGAGCGCGAGCATCATCTCCGCGTCAGCCGACGTTCACGTGCGAGACGGCGAGGTTCTGATTAAGCGGTTCGACGCTGGCGCTGCTCAACGCGCCGCGTCTCTACGAGCAGACGTTCACAGAGCGCAGCGGGACTTAGACGCGTTCGCGTCCGCGACATCGGCAGCGCGGAGGCTCGCAACCCGCCCCGTCGAGGATCTGGGTCGGCTCGCCGAAGCTCTGGCTTCGTCCTCCGCTCGAATGTTGAAGAGCCGCCGTGACAACCTGACCCGCGCCATCGAGAGAATGACCGCTGAGCGCGTGCGCGCCGCCAACCGTCACATCGCTGTCGCGAGAGCAAACGTCAATGCCTCGGCGACGGCCATCGGCCGAAGCGTCGGGCGGCATGAGCAGCAGGCCAAGAACGACGCAGACGCGCTATCAGCTGTTCTCGCCGCCGCCGACTTTCGCCGGCGCGGCTGGCTGCTGGCAACGGATGCAAGCGGACACGGGATCACACGCATCGACGACGTCCAAGCCGGCGACCCTGTGCACCTGCACTTAGAGGGCGGCGAGGCCTCAGCCGTCATATCGGAAACTCAAACCGACCGAAAGTGAGACCTGATGGAAGGCTCAACCCCTACTGACATCACCTTCAGCGACGCGTATGACGAGCTGAAATCGATCACCGAAGAACTGAACGGCTCAGATACCGTTCCTCCGGAGCGCCTGCTCGAGCTGCTCAGGCGCGGGAAAGGGCTTGAGCAGGTTCTTCGCCAGCATCTTGATGATGTTGAGCAACAGGTCCGCAGTATTGAAGCCGGAGATGGTCTGGTGCGGTATCGGATCGTCACCGGCGCGACGAGGACGAACGACGACCTCCTGGTTTCGAATGACGAGGAACCGAGTTCGGCCACGGCGCCATCGCTCGCTCAGACGATCCCCGTCGATGCGAGCGACTTCGTTCCCTCTTCTGCCCGCGACCTCAAAGGCGACGACATTCCTTTCTGACAGCCCGAGCAACACAGGCCGTATAGCTCGACGCGCGTTAGCGGCGACCGCGCCATTGGGTCCGCCCAGAGTCATCCATCGGGATGTTCCCGAGAGCTGTAAGCCCCCGACGACGGTGGGGCTGTCACCCAATCGCCCTAGGCGTGCGGCGGCGCATCCGCTTGGGTGGGCCTATACGCGAGCGCGAATTGGAGCAGCGAGAGGGGTGAGGACCGCAAAACGAGCGTCGGCACGAACACGGTCGTACAGGTCCGGGACATTCTTGGCTTCGATCGTCATGATCAGCGTGAAGTCGAGTTCGCCTGCGGTCGCCTTGGGAATAAGCTGGCCTTCCGCTCGCTCGTAGTAGGTCAACCAGATCGACGGCAGGTGAAGCGTCGTGGCATTGACGCCGTCCTCATGTCGCGTCACCGTCTCCCACTTCCCCTCGTCGCGCAGCGTGTGTTCGCTGCGGATGGCCTTGCCTGAACGGGTCTTCGGATTAAGGCTGAGCTCCCAGCCTTGGTTGGCGAGGTTTTGGATGAGCGCTCCGTCGGTACGAAGGTCAACGTCGACGGGCTTCTGCCCGCTGTTCTTCAGGCTCATGGTGTAGGCGGCGGCATTGGGTCGCATGACGACCTCGAGCCCGGCCTGTGTGTACTCGACCGCATCTTGCGGATCGGTGGGTGAGATGAACGAGACGGTCCAGCGGGCCTTCACCCGTCCGGAGATGCCCGCGAGTGGATAGGGCATCGGGTAGGCACGAGTCATGCCGCGCTCGATTGTGTCCTGCACGACGACAGTGATGGCGCCCGGCTCGCACTCGAGGAGCGGCCGGTAGTCAATGCGGAGTCGTCCGTATCCCACGGCCGGGAGATCATGTTTCTTGGGCCGGACTGCGAAGTGGGCAGCCATCCCGCGTGCGAGATTGGGCGAGAACGCGACAGTTGCGAGCAGCGTCGCCACGCCACGCGCCGCGGTTGGGGAGGCAAAACTCGTTCCCATGTTGACCTGGTAGCCCCCGCCGACGTCTGCACCGACGAAGTGCAGGGCGTCGCTGCCACCGAATGCGACACCGAGCGGGGCGACCCGAAGCCCGGGTCGCCCGGGACCCACACAGGAGTAAGCGGCGCGTGTGGGCTCGTCGGGGGTGATGTCATCACACGCTCCGACCGCCAGCACGTTCACGCCGTCAGACGGCGCCATGACGCGATCGAGGCCAAGCGGGGAGATCGTCGGTTCGCCCTCGTTGCCGACCGCCACGGTGACGGTGAGCCCGAGGTCTACTACCAGTTGGTCGATCTCGGCGGTGAACCGGTCGATGTCGGCGTCGTCATCGATGGCGGAATCCTCCGGGCCGAGACTGAGGTTGACTATCTGCCAGCGGTTGGGATCGGCACGGAGGGTCGCGATGATCTGGTCCAGCACCCAATACGGCTCGTCATCGGCGTCCACGTGTGCCGGCGCAGGCAAGACGCGGAAGTGATCTACGTAGGCCGGCGGCGGCGACAGCGGCCGTCCCGCCTCAATGTGGCCGTAGAGCAAAGCGCTTGAGACAAGCGTGCCGTGTGCCACGAGCTCGTCATCGCGTGGGGCGCTTGTGAGATCGCCCTCGCTGACAAAAGGGGCGAGCAACGGATGGCTCGAGTCGACGCCGCCGTCGAAAACGGCTATGCGATGTTCTGGCGGTGGCAGGTCGGCGGGCGGCTCAGGATCCGCGCCACCGAAATCGACGCTGCGGATCCGCTTCTCAGGGATACGTCGCATTTGTGGCATTGGACGCAGTCCACGAAGTGGGTTGAAGCGCTCCAAAGCATCGAGGTGACGCCGCTGCAAGCGGATTGGGACGAACATCAGCGGTCCGACCTGTCGCAGGTAGTTGCGACGGAATTCGCCGCCGAGGCGCTCGACGAGCTGTTCGAGCTTGGCCGTCACGCGTTCGGCGGCAGCGGCAGATGCCACACCGTTGGCGTCGATCGCCGGATGCAGAACAGCCTCCCAGACCAGCTCTGCGTCGGGATCCTCCTCCCCGTTCTTCTGCTTAGCGTCGCGGCTGCGTCGACGCTTGACGATCCGCTCCGCTCCGGGCAACAGGAAGCTCTCGAAGCGGACGAACTCGTCGGCGATTGGAGTGGGCGGGGTGATGTCACCCAGCAGCGCGCTCATGCGATTGAGCGAATCATCGGTTGCGGAGAGCAGCAGCGTCTTGGTGGGTACGTCTTCCTCGTCGGCGCCGCTGCGTCGGCGCAATGTCCCGCGAGATGGAAGCGTGCCGACCATGACCAGGTCTGCATCAGCCCGCAACACTCGCGGATGGTGTGTCGCGGCAAGGTAATTGGGGTGCAGCTTTGCTTGGATGACGACGCGGTCACCGCGCAAGGCGTCCGGGAGGTGAGCAACGTCACTGCGGATGCCTTGGATCTGCTCTGCGAGCCGCGGTCGCACCTCGGAATAGCTGAACGGATGGTATTTGTCACCGTGCCCTTGCGCACGGGTCTGGTCATCGCCGAACGAGGCGCCGGCGTTGAGGATCGGGCGCGAAGGAGGTGTGTCGGGGTTTGCCATCAGATGCCTCCGCTACACGCTCGCGGCGCCAGCCTCGGCCAGGCGTCGCGCCGCCGTGTGTGAGCAATCCAACAGCTCGCCGATCGCTCGCGTGGTGAGGCCCCCGTTGTCGCGCGCGGCCGCCGCGAAGCGTGCGCGCGCGCGACGATCAGGCTGCGCGCCGTTCGGCGCGGCGGCGGTGAGTAGTGCACGATCGAGCGGCAGATCGTCGAGCACAGCCCGACGCGCTCCGCGATGGACCAAGCCGGTCAGGCTCGCTCCGGTGGCGCCCTCGGTGACCGCGACTATTGCATCGATAGTTCCCGAGGACGGCGCTAGCGATAGGTCTGAGAGCAGCTGCCGCAGGATCCGGACGCGGGCTTCCTCGTCGGGCAGCCCCAGCCGCACGTGAACCTCAAATCGCCGCTCAAGGGCAGGGTCAAGCAAATCCAGATGGTTGGTTGCGGCGATCAGCGGTGCCTGGTCGGGCCACCGGTCGAGCTCGACGAGCAACGTGCTAACGAAGCGCTTGAACTCGCCGACGTCGTAGACGTCGTCGCGTCTCTTGGCGAGGGCGTCGATCTCGTCCAACCCGAGGACGGCGCCTTGTTCACGGGCCGCCGTGAACGCCGCCGAGAGGCTGCGTGCACTCTCACCGAGCAGGCTGCCGATGACGTCGGTGGGCTCGATGAGAATGAGTGGTCGCCCTACCCGTGCTGCTATCGACCGCATGGTCATCGACTTGCCGACACCCGGCGGGCCGGACAGCAGCACAGTGCGCGTGGGATGTAACCCCGATGCCAGCAGTCGCTCACGTTGGTCGTACTCGCGGACGATGCCGTCGATGACTGTGCGATCGGTTGCCGTCAGGACGGGTGAAGGTGCGTCAGCCGAATCGCTTGGAGCGGATGCCGTCGTCGCGCTGCGCGTCATCGAGCTGTGTCCACGACCTGGAACAGGACGTGCAGCCTCCTCGGCAAACAAGAGCGAAAGAGCCGCGCGACCGCCTTCACTGAGGCGTACGTTGCGCCGACCGGCCTGGGTCGTGACGAGTTTCCGTATGCGGCCAGGGACCTCGTCCGCCCGGTCGCGCAGAATCATTCTCACCACGTCGACGAGGATCGCCTCAGCTGGCTGAAGTTCTACCGGCTTGGAAACTTTGGTGACGGGCATCCGAGAAACGTACCACGAGTAGCGGCCGGAAGCACGCGCGATTCTGCGACTGTTGGAAGGAGAGTCGTAGACCATGAGCAGACCGTTCCAGATGGGGTGTGTCCAGCAGAAGTTTGGGCGCCTAGCGGAGGGCGCGGCCGAGCCGAGTATCGCTTTTGCGTCTTCCGGGGCCACCCCGCCCGCGAGTGCAATGGCGACGACGCATCTCGGCGACCGGCGCGCCGTCAGCCTGTGTTGCTGCTCGCCAGCTCGTCCTCTTGTTGCACGGACTCGTCTTGCCATGGAGGAGTGATGGGACCGTTGGTCGCGTCGGGTGATGCAGTTTCAGGTTCGACGTGAAGCTTCGGTGCAGGCGCTTGCCAGGCTTTGAGATTCTGGACGATGTCTCGGTAGAAGCCGATGGTCTGGGCTGCTGTCTCGCGGACGAACGAGCCTTCATCCCGCCCGCGTTTCTGACCCATTGGCTTGGTCAGCGTGATCACGAACGCTCGTGGCTCTCGCTTCGGATCGCTGACGTGGTAGAGAGCGGCAGGGTTGTCGCGCACGTCGCCGAGCTTGGCGACGGTCGTGGTTCTGGCGTTGGGGAACGCAGCTTCGATACGCAGGTCGTCCGACGCGTCCCGTAGCTGCCGCAGCAGCCAGTTGAAGCGTGCTTTCGCGCGGCCCTCCCGCGGAGCATCGACAGCGACTGATGTCGACGTCTGTCGAGTCTTGAGGTTGGTACGGATCTCGACCGGGCCGGCCGCATCAGGGATTCTGAGGCTCGAGAACAACTCGCCGGTGTCGACAAGCGATTTCACGAGCTCGTCGAGACGGGCTGGCGTGGTCTGGGTCCTTGGCCGCAGCACCGTGACCTTGGCGCCGAGCTCTTGCGCCAAGCTGAGCGAGAGGTAGTTCGTGAACTGCTCCCATCGCTCAGCAACGTCGCGAACCGGAGCATCACCAACTCGCAGGGTTGCCTCGCGTGCAGCCTTGCGGACACCGACCCAATTCTCGCCCATGTCCTCGAAGCCGACAGCACCGGCAGCTTCGCTGCTGAGGTAGTGGATCAGCTCCCGCAGCACCCACTCCTGGTCAGGGTCGGAGATGCCGTGATAGCGCTGCTGAACCACTGCCTCTGTTAGGACCTTCCACCATGAGAAGTGCCACAGGTTCAGCCCTCTAAGCTTGCGTCGATCGATCGCGACCGGTGACTCAGAAGAGTCAGTGGTTATCTGTGTGGAGATCGTGAGGACGCCATCGAAGCCGTTCGCGCGCGCGATGTCGAGATAGCTCGTCACCTGGTCGTCCTTCAAACGCGCCGCACCGGTCTTGACCTCGACAAGACATGTCCAGCTCTTATTCCCGCGCCGGCACACGATCGCGCCGTCGGGGATCACCGTCTTACCGGCAGCATCCTTGAATCGGACTTCCGCGAAGGTCTCGATCACGGGAGCTTTCGGCGCCCCGAGCTCCTTCAGCAGCGCATAGCCGAACTCGGGAACGCCATGCATGACAGCCAGTAAACAGGAGGTGGCTCGCTTCTCCTGCTCGAGCTGGCTTCGCACGCCGAACGTCGGAATCAGCCGCGCGTGACGCCACCCGTCCGGCGCCGCCCCAGCCGCACCATTGGTCGCTCCCGTCGCCATAGGGCGACCAGCCTACCCGGCGCTGCGGCACGTGTTCAAGATCCCGCCCAGCGACGGCGCGCGATCGCTTCCATGATGGGCGCTGCCTCGCGCGCGCGATTGGAATGGCGACGACAAGTAGATGCGAACCTTGGTCGCCAGACTGAGCCGTCGGGTCTAGAACCTGAAGGTTGTAGTCGTTGGACTGCTCTTCTGATACCGCCCCAGTAATGCCGAAATGTCGTGCCCGGGCGAGGATGTCGCTTGCCGTGCTGACTCCCTCGGCTTCCTTACCGCTGGGGTGGTGAGCTGCTGGCGCACCGTCCCGCGCGGTTCAAGCCGTTGTTGACTACCGGCGCCGGCAGTCGGGCCGGTGTGGCGGGCCTGACCATCGGCCCACCCGCCGCCAACGGCCTCGCCGCACTTGATCTCAACCGAGACGATCGTCGAAGGGGCTGATGACGGCAGCCGCACGAACGTCTTCGGTGCGGCAAGGCGTTCATTTGGAGCCGGCACGCGCGAATATATCTCCGCGTATGCGTATCGCACCGAGCGTCGCTGCCTGCCCGCGCCGTTCGATTCACAGGGTGTCCGCCCGACACACGGGGACGAGGTCGAAGATTAAGTCTGGAACTATCAGGATACGGCTGGCACTATCTGTTATATTCTGATCCCGTATGGAAGAGTCTGTTGCACGAGCCCAAGCTGCCGAGCTGCTCGCCGAATCATCGGAGCTGACCCGCCAGGCAGCCGACGCTCTCGCTGCCGGAGACCTCGCCGCCACTGAGGCGCTTGAGGTGCGGGCCAACGAGCTTCGCCGGCGGGCCCAGCTCACGATCGCTCGCATCGTCAAGCGCTCGCGCCCGGCCGGCGGCGGCCGACTGACCGCCCGGGAGCAGGCTATTACTGCCCTGGCAGAGATGGGCGTACCATCGCCCCCGCGCGAAATCGCCGAGTTCCACGAGGCGCGGTTCTCGAGCACGCTGGATGCGCGGGCGCTCGCGAGCGTGCGCCGCGACGAGGCGGCGGCCTGGGAGCGCGATCCGCTGTCACGCGCGGCGTTCTTGGTCCCGGCGCTGGACATACGCTTCTTCCGCCCTGTCCGCGGCCCACTGACCCTCAGCTCGTGGGAACTCGAGCAGCGCCTGCTCGGCGCATCGTCACCGCGCGTGGATCACCTGCGCCTCACGGTACGGCTGGCCGAGCTGGCTGGGCGCTTGGAGGGCGAGCCCGGGCAAGCGCTGGCCGCCATGGCGACTCGCTACGCGCGCACGGTTCCCGGAGCTGTTGACACTGCGGAAGATGCCGACACGACGCGTATTGCAGACGCTGCCCGTCGCGAGCTTGAGATCCTCGCCCCTCAGGACGACGAGGAGCGCACAGGCGCTGCCGCGCGGGCCCGCGAACAGCTTCAGGAGGCCGAGCTCATGTGGGGTCGCGACCCAGAGGGTCGAGGCCTGAAGGTGGTTGGGGACTGATGGCCGCTGGCGATGGAGGACACGGCAGCAATCTGTTGTTCGGGGTGAAGGGGTGAGCCGGTGAGTGCATCACGATCGGTAGCGGCGTTGGCGGCTTTCACCGAGGTCGCTGGATGTCCGACGGCCCGCGCGGCGTTCACGCAGGGCGTCGATCTCGATCGCCTTCTTGTCGGGACGGGCTATGACGTCGCCTTCGGCCAGTCGGAGTACGCCTTCGCGCGCGGGACTCGCTTCGAGGCCGTCGTGAAGGGCGACCGCGGCAACGGCGTCTGCTCGTACGGTCCGATGCTCGAGCTGCTGAGAGACGAGCTCGGCTTCGATATCAGCCAGGCCCGAACGGCGAACCTGCGCGCGCTTCACCCGCCGCCACCTCCGCATCTGCTGGCCACGGATAAGCGTCACCTCGCGGCGCGCGCCGCCGACACAAGGCGGTTGGTTGGGGAGATCGCGCGTGAGGTGCCCGGCTGCGTCAACTTCATCGACGGCGCAGTCTTATCGGCAACGGTCGGCGGCCAGACGGCCTTCTACGAGACCGACGGTCTCGCCTTTCGTCTCGGCGGGCAACTGCGGATCGTTGAAATCAAGTCGTTCCCAAAGGTTGACGGTCAGGTCGATCCGGCCGCACTGGCGTCTGCGCTCGACCAGGGCGCGCTCTACACGTTGCTCGTCGAGCGGCTGCTCGTCGAGCTCGGCCTAGAGCCGAGCCTGGTGTCGCGCCGCCTCGTGCTGATCTGCCCGCGCAACGTCGCCATGACCCCGTGCCTCAGCGAGCGGGACGTCACCGCCCGCATACGGCGAATCGAGCGGTTGCTCGACAGTGTTCCGGACGCCGGAAGCCAGCCGGTCGCGCCGTTCGCGGACGCCGCGCGGGCCGCGGGCCGGACGGTGTCCGACCGGGTCGCCGCGCTGGAAGCCATCTGCGACCAGGTCGGCACCTGCTACGGCGACGCGTGCCAGTCCTGCGGGCTCCTGCGGCTCTGTCGTGAGCGCGCGCACGCATCCGGCGACGTGCGCAGCCTCGGCGAGCGACGTGCGCGCCAGCTGGCAGGCATTCCTACGCTCCAGCGCGCGGTGGCCATTGCCGGTGGCTCCGCGCCGTCTCCGGCGGAGACCGGCGCTGCGACGGTGCTGCGGGCCGCCGCCGTACTGCGTGACCAAGCGCTCACGAGGATGGTGCCGTCGTGAGCGCCCTTGAGACGCTCCAGAGCGCGGAGGCGTTCGTCGCGGGTCGGGCCAAGCCCGCGGCGATGGCATGCCATCGCCGCCTTGTTGAATCGCCGATGGCCGTCTGCCTGTTCTCCCTCGGCGCAGAGCCCTTCTCGGTGGCCGCGGTCCAGTGGGGGACCGATCCCGACGAACTACGGCGCGCCGTCGCCGGCGATCCGCGCAACCGCGACCTGCTGTTCGCCTCGCTCCTCGACTTCGCTGCCGAGTTCAACGCTTTCTTCGAGGCCGCGTGGGCGACGCACACGGTCCGTGTCAATCGCAACGGTCGCGAGATCGCCGAGGTCGCGCAGCCGCCCCAGATCCTTGTTCCGAACCGCGAGTCGATCATGCTGCTCGGCCGTCTCGGCCGCCGGCTCCGCTTCGTCGAGAACGCTCCCGACGATCTGCTTCGGCTCGGTGCGCATCTTGCGTTCTTGCGTGAGCACGCGGTGATCGCCGGCCAGCAGCTGATCGTTGCCGCCACCGAGCTCAACGACCTGCACTTCCACATGGCGCTGAACGACTGGGAGCGTGGGTCTCTCGCAGCGCAGGATGCGGCGATCGAGCCGCCGGCGGGCACGTCAGGTCACGCCGCCGCGGCCGACGTGGACATCACGCCAATCGGCCCACGTCCGGACGCCGTCCAAGACGATCGGCTCCGTCCGCTGCTCGAGCGCTTCAACCGGGATCGCGCTGGTGCCACAGACTCGGCGACTGTCGCGCCGCTACTGGGCGCGATCGATGCGCACTACGAGGGCCTGCTTGCCGACGCGTGGCGGCTTACGTGGCGGACCCGACAACGGCTCCTTGATTCGTTGCCGGAGGCGCGCATGGTCGGGCAGCGCGTTGCAACCGACGCGGAGGGCTACGTCAGCCATATGCAGCTGATGGACCAGGGTATTCGCCGCCGCACACGCCAGACCGTCGCTCAGGCAATCGCGTTGCGCGCCCGTTGGGAGGACAGCAGCACGCGTCTCGCCGCGGAGCAAGCCTATGACGACCCGCTCCAGATGGTCGATGTCCTCCTGTCCGGCCAGGCGATGATCGGCGCCGTCCAAGCTATCGATACCGACCACCGCATCCAGGGACCAACGAATATGGTCCGTCGTCCGCGCATCGAGCTCGAACTCGAGGGCTCATGTCCGTTCCTGCCCGGCGAGACCGTCCACTGGGACGCCGACCCCGGCCGCAGATATCAGATTGAGACCATCAACCCGCGCCCGGGCAGTGGCGACCGCGTGACGCTGCTGCTGCTGAACCCCGGGGCGCCGATGCTGCCGGCACGGGGGCAGCTGATGTGTGTCGCGACATTAAACGTTGAGAAGAGGTTCCGGGGCGGAAGTCCGGCTAATATCCCGTGGCCGTACGCCGCGCCGCCAGTACCCACCGACGGCGACATCGATGCTCAGGATGCAGCATGAGCACGACTACTGACCCGACGGTTGAGCAACGCGCCGAGGCAGTTGCCGATGCCTGCCGCAACGACGTGCGCCAGATGATCGCCGCGTCACGGCAGGGAGCGGTGATCCTCAAGGCCATCGCCGGCGGCGGCAAGTCCACGTTCATCACCCAGACCGTGGGTCATGTCGCCGGGGAGGCACGCGTGATGGTCGCCGCCCCGACCAACGAGCAGGTGTTCGCACTCGTCGGGTCCATCGCGCGAGCTCACCCTGCGTTGGTCCTCCACTATGTCCCTGCCAAGGACGTGGAGCTGCCAGCGGTGCATTTGTTGCCCAACGTCCGCGTGGTCAACGCGCAACGGGCTCGTGGCCAGCGGCTCATCGTCGGCACGCTCGACAAGCTCGGCGACGCTTTCAGCCGCAACGATCTCGGCCCCACCGACTGCCTCATCGTCGATGAGGCGTATCAGGCCGACTCGAGTCGCTATCACCGCGCCGCCGATCTGGCCAACGTGCACCTGCTTGTCGGGGATGCCGGGCAGATCGCCCCATTCACGACCGTGACCGAAGCCCTCCGCTGGCGAGGCCTGCCCGAGGACCCTGTGCGAACCGCCGTCAATGTCGTACTCGACAACCCGGCCGTCCACACGCGCGTACACCACTTTCCGATCACCCGTCGCCTGGACGCCCGCTCGGCAGAAGCCGCACGTTCGTTCTACGAGCGGGACCACGACTTCGAGGCGGTCGTGCCGAGAGGCGTGCGCTCGCTGACGTGGTCGGGCCCGCGGCCTCTTGGTGCCCGCGAGCGACAGCTCGACGACGCGTTGAGCGTCGCTGGTCGCGAGGGCTTCTGTCTCCTGGAGCTGCCCGCCGCCGTCACGCCCCCCGTCGACCCGGAGATCGTCCAGCTCGTCGCCGACCTCGTATGCCGCGCCCTCCATCCGAGCCGTCCGGCGGACGCCGTATGCGAGCGTCATCAATCGGGAATCCGTTTGGCGGCGCACCGCGTCGCTGTTGGCGCAAGCCACAACGACCAAGTCCGCGCGCTGCGCCGAGAGCTAGCTACGCGCGGCCAGCACGACGTGACCGTCGAGACCGCCAACCGCCTGCAGGGTCTCGAGTTCGACCTGGTTATCGCATGGCATCCACTTTCCGGTCTGCACGCACTGGACAGCTTCCACCTGGAGTCGGGCCGCCTATGCGTCATGGCGACGCGTCACCGTCACGCGTGTGTGGTTGTCGGGCGAGCTGGCGACCGCGAGCTGCTCGAAGGTGTGCCGCCCTCGGGTGATGCGTGGCTGGGACGGGACGACGAACCGATGCTTGACGGTTGGGACGCTCACCGCGCCTTCTACGAATCGTTGGCGCCTGTCCGCCGTCCGTTTGACGCGTAGGTCCAGATAAGGCCCGAGATCCGATGACCGCGCTTGGTACCGCACGCACAACGACGAGAAGCCGCGAGGACGACCACATCGGCCTGATGAGCCGGACCCTGCGTGAGCTCACCGGCTTCACGACGATGGTCTTCGAGCTCATCCAGAATGCAGACGACACTCAGGCCGCTACGTGCCTGCGATTCGACGTGCGTGACGAGGCGCTCGTGGTCGAGGATGACGGTGGTTTCACCGACTGCGGCCAGCAGGAGCTCGGCGTCCATTCTTGTCCCTTCTTGGCCGAGCGCGGACACCGTTGCGATTTCCACTCCTTCCGCCTTTTCTCGAGCGCGGATAAGCGGCGACGGCAGAACACGACCGGTGCGATGGGGATCGGATTCACGTCGGTCTACCAGGTGACGGACCGCCCTGAGCTCATCTCGGGTCGGCTGCACTGGGTGATCGACGAGACCAAGGATCAGAACGAACGCATCCTCGAGACAGAGCTTGGCGTTCCGCACGTCGGCACTCGGTTCGTCCTCCCTTGGGCAACCGACCCCAAGAGCGAATTTCGAGTTCGGGCAGAGGTTGCCGCCGCGCCCGCCGACGTCCAGGAGCAGCTGCTCGCTGCGCTCGACGAGGCCGTCGCCCCCGCGATGCTGTTCCTCAGAAATCTCGATCGGATAGAGATTCTCCGAAACGGCAAGCGGCTCCGCTACGTGACGCGCGTGTCGGACGGTGACCATATCCTCGTAGATGACAATGGTCGCGTCGAGGAGTGGCGCCTACTGCGTGGAGATTTCGATCGGGATGCGAACGAACTCCGATCGCGGTATCCCGGCCAGATCGAGGATGTGCGATCCGCCGCCGTGGAGGTTGCGGTACCGAATGGGTTCGACGTCGATGGCCGGCTCTGCGCGACCCTGCCGACGGCGTCAGTCACCAGGTTGCCACTGCATATCAACGCCGAGCTGATCCTCACCTCAGACCGGCGTCAGCCCTTGATGAGTACGCCCGCGGCTGCACAGTGGAACGCGGAGGCGATCGTCTGCGCGGGTCGACTCCTGGCAGACAACCTCGAGGCGCTCGCCGAGCTTCTGGGTCCCGGACGCCTGTGGGCCGCCTTGGACCACGCGTGGGCACTTCACCGCAACGAGAGCAGCGATCCCGTGGCGGACACGCTCAAATCGATTTGGGAGCAGGTCTCGCCAGAGCTTGAGGGCAGCGAGATCGTGTGGACCAGCCGTGGGAAGTGGGCCACGATCGACGGAACCCGCCTCGTGCTTTCGCAGGACGAAGAGGTCGCGCTCGAAGTTCTAGAGGCCGTGGGGATCGCGATTGTCCATCCCGAGCTGCGCCCCCGGTTCAACGTCCTTCAGCACGTCGGCGTTGCCGTGCTCACCGTAGTCGACATCGCCGATGCAGTTTCGGACCTCGACATCTCTCCGGGAACTCCGCTCGATGAACTACCGACGCCACTCGACACCGAGTCAGCACGCAGCATTCTCTGGGCGCAGCTCGGGCGCGTTCTGAAGCGCCTGACTGAGTCACAGCGGCAGGCTGTCGTCGAGCAGATGTCCGGTGTGCCGCTCGTCCCCACCCGCCATCAGACATTGGCCCCCGTCGACACCACTCGCCGAGCGGACAAACCGACCGCGACTCTCTTCGACGCCTTCCTCATCACGGATCCGCTTCTCAACGATGGCCTCCTTACTGGTGACGCCGAGCCGTGCGTCTCGATCTGCCGCTTGCTGAGCGTCGATGACGCGCTGGAGGCGCTTGGCAATCTCGACCGCAATGTGACGGCCGATGAGGGCTTCGCGCTCGTCGATTGGTTTTCGAAGCAGGATGAGTTCACACCAGCGCAGGCGGAGGCGCTCGGTGGTCTGGCGATCTTCCCCGCGAGCGACCGGGAGACGTGCGTGCTGGCGGAACTCGCGTTGCCCGGCGACTTCCAGGATGTCCTCTCGCTTGCCCGACTCGTGCATGAGGACGCGGCGAAGCGATTTGGGGTGTTTCTCGAAAGCCTTGGCGCTCGCACACTCAGCCTGAAGGTCTACGTCGAAGATCACGCGCTTCCCGCGCTTGAGGATGCCCATCTTCCTGTCGACAAGCGCCGCGCAGTCGTCGCCTTGCTTGCCCAGCGCTGGGGGGAGATGAGCGATGACCTGCGAATCCGCCAGCTGGTATCCGATACCGCGATCGTCGAATGCGTGGATGGATCCTGGGTGCCCCCGGGTCAGGCCTACTTCTGGACCGAACAGGTCAGCGAAGTGCTCGGTCGGGCGGCACCAGCTGCGGTGTTGTCGGGCGAGCACCGTCACGCACTCGAGCAGTTCTTGGCTGATGTCGGGGTGAGCCGCCAACCACGCCGGCCTGATGTTCTCGCTCGGATCAAAGAACTGACCGACGATGACCCGAACAGAACGTCGAGGAACGCAATCGAGCGAATTGTCGAGTGGCTCGGGACACGCTGGCCGGATGCTTCCGCGGCCGAGCAGGCAGGCTGGTCGCTGTTACGAACACGCGCGTGGCTGCCGCGCCGCGGGTCAAGTAAGTGGCATCCACCTGGCGAGCTGGATCTGGTCTTCCAGGAAGCTGCCTTCCGCTCGCAGGGTGCGTTTCTCGACTTCCGACGGACGCTGCAGCAGCGCCACACCCTGTTACTCACATGGCTGGGCCTAAAGAGCGCACCAACGGTCAGGAAGGTTGTCGATCACCTCCTCCACTGTGCTCGCTGCGATGAACAGCCGAGCGATGCCGTCTACACCGAGCTGAACAATCGTTCCGACGCACCAGAGATCGACGCTCTCGTCGGTGCCAGATGCCTTCGGCTCGATGGAAGGTGGCGGCGGGCGGACGAGGTCTTCTGGGGAGAGCACCCCTTCGGCCGCTGGCGCGTAACGCTCGGATCCAATTTCACTAATGCCCAGAAGCTTCTCGACCGACTGGGCGTGCGACCAGCTCCGACCCCTGCTGATGCGATCGCCGTCCTGAAGGACATCGCCGCCGAACTCGGACCGGGGCACGACGTAATCGACGACGAGGACCTGATGGTCGTCCTGAAGTGCTGGCAGATCTGCGAACGGGCGCTGAGCGACGGGGAACTCGAGCCGGAAGACCTCGCAGCTCTTCGCGGACACGAGACCGTCGCCGACGAGCGCGGCATCCTCGTCAAGCCGGGGCTTCTGTTCTTCGAGGATTTTCCGGGCCTCGCGGATGAGTTCCCGATGCTCAGCCAGAGTGTCATCAGGCGCCCAGACGGCGGCGCCCGGGCGATGACTGCTGCCGGTGTTCGTGACCTGAGTCGTGTTGCCGCAGCGCGGATCGTCGACGTCGGGGACCGAATCGATCCGGGACTCTTGACGGCGCCCCTTCAGGAGCGTGCTGAAGAGCTCGCGCGTGTCGTCTCCCACGCAACAAACGAATCGTGGAAGGACATTGCAGCACGACTTGAACATCTGGAATGGTCAGCGGTGACCAAGTTGGTAATCGCCTGGGAGCTCGAACTGTGGGGCCAACGCGAAGCGGGCGCGCCCCGAGATGCTGCTGCGCTGTGGGCTTACGAGGAGGAGACGATCTACGTAACGTCTGGTGACTCCGGTCCGTCATGGAACGCCGTGGCGCGCGAACTCGTCCGAGCGGTCTGGCCCGATGCTGCTCCCGCGAACGTCGCCCTCGCGATCGCGGCCGTGCTTCGGGCGCCGGACCGCGAAACGGCCCGGCGCGACCTGAATGACGCCGGTATCCCCACGCTCGCGCCGGATGTGCAGGCCGAGGTTTCCGGTGCAACGGCGACCGAATTCGACACCGCCGCCGAGGAGTTCGACGACGCGGAGGATGAATCACCGGCAGACTCCACTGAGCGGGAGGAAGGTCCGAGGTCCGAGGACGACGGCCCGCATAACGAATCCGAGGACGCGGGCGATCCGACGTCGGGCGCCGAAACGGCTCGCCAAGATGACGACGGCGACGCAGACCGCATCGAGATCAGCAGCGGCGGTGACGCGGACGATGGCGATGATCACCGCAACGATGGCCGTGATTCCAGTGATGCCGGTCAGAGCGGTCAGGACGCTGACGCCGGTGATGCCGGGTGGGGCGGCGAACCGTCGACGAAGGACCGAGCGAAGAAGCCGGCCTCATCCAAGAGCCGGCTGAGGTCATACGTCGTTCCGCCTTCAGGTGACGAAGGATCGAGTGACGCCAGCAGCGAACACGACAGTCAGATCTCGGCCGTCGACGCTGCCGGCATCGAGGAAGTGCTGCGCTACGAACGCGCACAGGGACGTACCCCGGAGGACATGAATGAGACGAACCCAGGGAATGAGGGCTACGACATCCGATCGTTCTACGAGGACGGCGAGATCGCACGGTGGATTGAAGTGAAGTCGACAGCTGGCCCGTGGGACCGAGTGGGGGTCGGGCTATCACCTCCCCAGTTCCGGTTCACGCAGCGTGACGGCGCCGAGCAAAGCTGGCTCTACGTTGTCGAGTACGCCCTGGACCCGGAGAGGCGCCGGCTCTGGTGCATCCAGGATCCCGCCGAGCGCGTAACGGACTTCATGTTCGACGACGGCTGGAAGGGTCTGGCCGACCCTCCGGGTGGGTTCGCTTGCGCCGATAGCGTGGAGACTGCGTGATGTCGCACGACCTCAGCAACCCGATTCTCAACTCGCCCTACCACCCACCGGAGGCGCATTTCGAACTGGGCGAGCACGGCCCCACGGGGAACGTGCTGCCAGGGCGCCGGCCGAGCGAGTCGTTCATTCCGATTCCTGTCAGCCGGAAGGGCGGCAAGGCTAGTGCCGACGCCCTGACGCTGGACTTCGACGTAACGGGCGAGCGGCGCGAGCAGAACACGCTCATCAACGACATCCGTCGCGAGGTCGAGAGGTGGCGGGCGAACAACTGGAATGGCGTGACGCCGTACACCAGGAAGCTATTGCTGTACTGGAGCGATCGCGAGGAGCCGGTGCTGTTCTGCCAGCGTGAAGCCGTCGAGACGGCGATCTTCCTGACAGAGGTCGCCGGACGCCACGGCACCGCCGACTACCGCCGGCGGATCGAGCCAGAGAACGCGCTGCACAACGACGGCCTCCCTCGTGTGGGCATGAAGATGGCGACCGGAACCGGAAAGACCGTGGTCATGGCGATGCTGATCGCCTGGCTGACCGTCAACAAGGTGCACGCCCCTCGTGACGCCCGCTTCGCAAAGCGCTTCCTGGTCGTCGCGCCCGGCATCACGATTCGCGATCGGCTCGGCGTTCTGCGGCCGGAGCGAGAGGACAGCTACTACCGCGAACGCGACCTTGTCCCGCACGATCTCTGGGAGGCAGTGCTGCAAGCACGGGTCGAGATCGTGAATTACCACACGTTCCTGCCCAAGGACGCGAAGGAGATCAAGGGCGTCGCTAAGACGACCCGTGCGCTCCTGCGGGGGAATAAGTCCGACGATGCCGACGCGTTCAAGGAGACGCCGGAGCTCGTGTCGGCACGCATTCTGAAGCGGTTCGGCACCGGCAAGGGCGAGATCGTCGTTCTGAACGACGAGGCGCACCACTGCTACCAGGACAAGCTTCTTGAGCATCCGGACGAGAGCGCCGAGAAGGAAGACGAAGAGCGCAACCGCGAGGCCCGAGTCTGGTTCCGCGGCATCGCCGACCTCCACAAGCAGGTGGGCATCAAGACCATCTACGACCTCTCGGCGACGCCGTACTATCTCAAGGGCTCCGGCTACAACGAGGGCTTCATCTTCCCCTGGGTGATCAGCGACTTCTCGCTCATGGACGCCATCGAGTCGGGGATCGTCAAGGTCCCGCGGATTCCGGTCGATGACGACGCGCCCGAGAAAGGGCTCGCCTACCGCGACCTCTGGGACAAGATCGACCCGCCGCTCCCGAAGAAAATCAAGAAGGACGTCGACGTTGGCGCGGCCGGCTGGGCGCCCCCGCTCGTTCTCGAGGGTGCCCTGCGCAGCCTCTACAAGAGCTACGAGCAGAACCACGTCGCGTTCGAGGCTGAGCTTGCCGCTCTCGGCGAACCGCCTCCCGTGATGATCATCGTCTGCCCAAACACGGTCGTGTCGAAGCTCGTCTTCGATTGGGTCGCGGGACGCGAGTTCGAGAAGGACGATGGGACCACGCAGCTTGTGCCGGGCAACCTCGCGCTGCTAAGCAACGTCGTGGAAGGTGCCTGGACGACGAGGCAGCGAACGCTGCTCATCGACTCGGCGCAGCTTGAATCGGGTGAACCACTTACGGCGGACTTCAAGCAGGCTGCGGCCCTCGAGATCGTCGCGTTCAAGCGTGCGTACATGGCCCGAAATCCCGGCGCCGACCCGGAGAAGCTGACCGACGCCGACCTTCTGCGCGAGGCGATGAACACCATCGGCAAGAAGGGCAAGCTCGGCGAGCACATCCGCTGTGTGGTGTCAGTCTCGATGCTCACCGAGGGGTGGGACGCGAACACGGTCACCCACATCCTCGGCGTCCGGCCATTCCGCAGCCAGCTCCTTTGCGAGCAGGTCGTGGGTCGCGGTCTGCGGCGCCGCAGCTACGCGATCGATGAGTCGACGGGCCACCTTTCACCCGAGTACGCCGAGGTCTACGGTGTCCCGTTCACGTTTCTCCCCGGCGACAAGACGGTGCCGAAGGGACCCGAACCGCGACCGGCGGTCGAGGTTCGTGCCCTATTTGATCGAGCGGATCTTCGGATCGCGTTCCCGAAGCTCGACGGCTACCGCGTGGAGCTCCCCGACGAGGACCTCGAGCCAGGATTCGACGAGGATTCGCGGCTTGAACTGACACCCGAGTCGGTCGCGCTGTGGGTCAAGAGTCGCGGCATCGTCGGCGCTGATGCTGAAATCGACCTCGAAGAAGTGAGGCACGCACGCCCCCAGCAAGTCGCCTACGCCATCGCGAAGGAGCTGGTCACCCGCGAGCAGTATTTCGCCGCGATGGATGCCGTTGAGAAGCCGTGGTTGTTTCCACGGCTCGTTGCGATCACACGCGAGTGGCTTGAAGACTGGGTACAACCTGCGGATGGCGCAACGGTTGGGTTCCTCCTTCTCGCGCAGGCGCGTGCGCAGGCCGCCGAGAAAGTCTTCGGATCGATCGTGCGTCGGCCCGGAAGCCGCGCACCCCTCGTCATGCCGATCATCCGTCGCTTTGACCCAGAGGGAAGCACAGACGAGGTGCGGTTTCTGACGCGCAAGGTCGTGATGGATCCACCACCGACCAAGTCCCCTCTGAACCACGTCGTGCTGGATGGGGTTCGGGGCAACTCATGGGAGGAGGCCCTCGCATTCTTGCTCGAGCGCGACGCCCGCGTCTCGTCGTATGTCAAGAACGAGCGGCTCGGCTTCACGATCCCATATGTCCATCAAGGCTCGACGCATGAGTATGTTCCAGACTTCTTGGTTCGGCTCCAGCCCGACGACGACGACGTTCAGCGCACCTTGATCATCGAGGTCTCG
This sequence comes from Actinomycetes bacterium, assembly GCA_021851525.1. Classification (GTDB taxonomy): domain Bacteria; phylum Actinomycetota; class Thermoleophilia; order Solirubrobacterales; family Solirubrobacteraceae; genus Palsa-465. Next base: position 33,992 of record JAJZDA010000001.1, read on the forward strand.
GGCACTCTCAAGTCGAAGAAGGCAGCCGCCGCCAAGGCCACGACCGCTCGCGACCAGTGGTGCGCCGCGGTCAACAACTGGGGACAGTTCGGCGTGTGGGGGTACGTCGAGATCGGCGACCCAACAAAGGCCGATCAGGCCTACGCCGTCGATGCGGCGATCCAGAAGCTGTACACGAACGACCGCGACCTCCTAGGCGTGGCGAGGTAGGAAGAGAGGCATGGCGAGAACGAAAGCAACTGGGCCAACTCCGGTGGACGCAATCACCCACGCCGACAAGCGAGCAAATATTCCGACGGCGGACGCCCACGAATTCGTCGCACCAGAGGTCGAGCAGCCCCGGCCGGTCCGTTACAAACGCGACCCGACGCTCGACCCACAGCTCGTCTGGAAGGGTAAAGACGAGCTGGACAGCGAGGACCTCGTGGCCGACGCGCCACCGATCTACATCCAGGAGAAGATCGACCCGCGCGTCCTGATCGAGAACCTTCGCAGGACTGCCGAGCGCCCGGAGGACGAGCCCGAGCTGACGTTGTTCGAGTCGTTCGATGGACTCGGCGAGATGGATCTTGTCGACTTCTACCGCCACGAGGCCAACTGGTCGAATCGAATGATCCTCGGCGACTCGTTGAACGTCATGGCGAGTCTTGCCGAGCGGGAGGCACTTCGCGGCAAGGTCCAAATGATCTACATCGACCCGCCGTACGGCATCAAATTCGGATCGAACTGGCAGTCGTCGGCGCGCAAGCGCGATGTCAAGGACGGCAGACTGGCTGACGCTACGCGAGAGGTCGAGCAGATTAAGGCGTTCCGCGACACCTGGGAACTTGGAATCCACTCCTATCTCAGCTATCTACGCGACAGGCTCTTCGCAGCACGCGAACTCCTCACGGAGAGCGGTTCCGCGTTCGTCCAGATCGGCGACGAAAACGTCCATCTAGTTCGTTCTCTGATGGATGAGGTGTTCGGGAGCGAGAACGCTGTCGCCTTAATCCCATTTGCCAAGACGAGCGGACAGTCGGGCGGCGCTGTCAGCGGCGTTGTCGATTACCTCGTTTGGTACGCGCGTTCGATTGAAGCCATGAAGTCGCGGAGTCTGTTCATGCCTCGTGAACCAATCGAGGAGCCGACCGAACGCTACGTGTGTGTGGAAACGCCTGACGGTGAGATCATCGACCTTTCGTATGCGCAGAAGGCCGGAACAGCCCCGCTTCCGGAGGGCCGCATCCTCCGCCTGCTCGACGTGACTTCGCAGACTGGAAGCGAGAACAGTCGTTGGCCCATCGAGTTCGACGGAATGACCTTTCGGCCAACCGGAACCCGTGGCTGGTCCTTTAGTCAGGAGGGGTTCAAGCGCCTTGTCGCCGGCGGGTTGGTGCACCGGGTTGGTAAGACACTCACTTGGAAGTACTTCCGCGACTGGTTTCCTTTCCGACCGCTCACCAACGTATGGACAGACCTTCGACCGTCCGGGTTTGGCCAGAAGCGGACATATGTAGTTGAAACGGCGCCAGATGTCGTCGCACGGTGCATGTTGTTGACGACTGATCCCGGTGACCTAGTGCTCGATCCAACATGCGGCTCAGGAACCACCGCCACCGTTGCTGAGCATTGGGGTCGCCGATGGATCACGATCGACACTTCGCGCGTTGCGCTTGCGCTGGCTCGCGAACGGCTCATGAGCGCCCGCTATCCCTACTACCTCCTCAGCGACTCGCCTGAAGGCCGGGCCAAAGAAAGCGAGGTTGCTGACACGCCGCTGCCGCCCGCGTCGACGACTGGTGATGTTCGGCAGGGGTTCGTCTATGAGCGCGCCCGGCGAGTGAGTTTGAAATCGATCGTCAACAACCCCGACCTTATGGACGGCATGACGAGGGAAGAAGTGGATGAGGTGATTCGGCGGCATGCTGACTCTGAACTCTTGTACGACCGACCCTACGAGGACAAGAGGAAGATCCGCGTTGCGGGCCCGTTCACCGTGGAGAGCCTGTCGCCTCATCGATCGCTCGGGTTCGCTGGCAGCGCGGTCGACGAGTCTGGCGCAGTAAATGTGGACGCCGTTCCGGATGCTGGCCACGGCGATTCGGGCTTTGAACAGTCGATCATGGCCAATCTTCAGGCGGCTGGGATTCAGAACGGTCGCAAGAACGAACGCCTTGACCTTGACAGCGTCGAGCCATACGCGGGCACGTACATCCAGGCGGTGGGCGCGCGCGAAAGCGCTTCCGAGGGGATACCGAGGCGCATCGGTATTACGATCGGTCCTCAGTATGGGACGGTGGGTCCCGCCTTCGTGAAGGCCGCAGCCCGCGAGGCGATTCAGGACACAAGTCTCGACCTTCTCTGCATTCTTGCCTTTGCATTCGACCCACAGGTCGTCGGAGTACAGGACGACTATGCGGCATCACCTGACGGCTTTGCGGAGGTCGCAGCTGAACGCAAGCTGGGTCGGATTCCGGTTCTGCTCGTACGCATGAATGCGGACCTCGTAATGGGTGAGGCGCTCAAGAAGACAGGTGCCGGCAATCTGTTCACCGTGTTCGGCGAGCCAGACATTGAGCTTCGGACGGACGGTGACGAGGTGCGGGTCGAGCTGAAGGGCGTTGACGTCTATGACCCGAACACGGGCGAACTGCGGAGCGGCGACACAAGCCAGATCGCTCTCTGGATGATCGACTCGGATTACGATGGGGAGTCGTTCTTCGTGCGGCATTGCTACTTCACGGGCACGCAGAAACCCTACGAGAAGCTCAAGAAGGCGCTCAAGGCGGAGATCGATGAGAATGCGTGGGCCGAGCTCTACGGCACCGTTTCACGACCGTTCGCGAGACCCAACACAGAGCGGATTGCTGTGAAGGTCATTAACGACTACGGCGACGAGGTTCTCAAGGTCTTCAACCTGTGACGTGGCAGCGCCCGGCTTGTGCCGCGCTACCGCTTCGCATGTCGGCAAATGGTCCTCACCTCACACCGCACGCAGGCGGCGCCGGGGTTCGGCGCGTAGTCGCGAGCCTTGATCCGATCCGCGGCAGCGGTCACGGTGGCTTCGGCGCTGGCGATGTCGACACTTGTGACGCCGATCGGATCACGAGCTGCCTTCTTAAGATCGTGGACGAACGCGGCGCGGACATCGAGCCCCTCCCGTAGACCAGCGTTCGCATAGACCTGCAGCTGGAGCGCGTGATCGAGCGCCGAGCCTCTAACTGACGTCTTGTAGTCCACCAGCGCCAGCGCAGTCGGTACGCCGCCCTCGTGATCGAGGATCACGTCAGCGCGGCCGCTCACTGTGACGCCATCAAGATGAAGCTCGAACGGACGCTCGGTTTCCCAGATGCGATGCAGATCGGCCTCGTGCTTCGTCGCGTAGGTCGTGATCAGTCGCCTCGCTGCGTCCTTGAGCTGGCGATGCGCGACCTTGTTCGCCGTCGGCAGAAAGAAGCTCGAGTCCAAGATGGCGTCGATCTCTGGCGGGGTGGGGATCTTGCCGGTAGTGCGCGTCGTCTCGGCGATAGATCGGAGCACGTGGTGGACCGCCTTGCCGTAGCCGAGTTCCGGCGCAAGACGCGGTTGGAAGCCGATGAGGTTGCGCAGCCGGTAGGCCATCCCGCACTCGAGGAACGCCGCCAACTCGCTGAACGTGATGTCGAGGCTGGCGTCGTTGTCTGAGTCCGTCGCTTCGATCGTCGGAAAGGCTATGGCGTTGACGTCAACCGCGTGCGCCGACAGCTCTGCGTGGTAGGGGCTCTGAGCGACTCGTTGCGTCGTGACGCGTTCGTGGCGGGACACAGACAGCCAGTCGCGCGCTCGCGTTATGGCCACGTAGAACAGGCGACGCTCGTCCGTGTCGGTTCCCTCGTAGCGGGGGGCATCGAACATGCTCCTAGGCACCAGCCAGTCTTGGACCTCGCCGGTGCGGGAGGATGGGAAGCGCTTGGCCGTCATCGCAGGCACGACGACGACTGGCCATTCGAGACCCTTGGCGCGGTGAACCGTGGTGAGGTCAATCGCGTTGAGTGCGAAGTCGTCCTCGCCGTCGAAGCCTTCGTAGGCGCCTTGGGCGTAGTTGATGATGTGAAGCGCCAGGTTGCGGTAGTACCACGTACCACGGGTCTCGCCCCCGACCTGCTCGCCGTCGGCGTCGGCGTCGGGGCGAGCCCGCCGGCGCACCGACTCGTAGTCCGCGAGGAGGGCGGAGAATCGAGCGAGCGTGCCCAGCCGGTTGACGGCGAGCACGTCCGTCAGATCCCAGTCACGGACGGCGAGCACATCGAGCAGCTCGTACAGCTCGCCGACGAGATCGGCGTTCCGATCCGTGCGCGGGACCGCTGCCTTCCAATCGCGAAGTGCCTCCCGGACTCGCTTTCGACGCGCCCCGTCGAGTGAGAAGATGGCTTGATAGCCGTCGAGGATGTCTCGCTCGGAAAGCCGAACTCCGCGTTGGTATGGCTCGCGCCACTCGACGTCGCTCAGCCAGGCCATGGTCTGGCCGAGGAGTCGGCCCTCTGGCTGATCGAAAAGACCGGTGCGCCCGCCAGGCTGAACGGGAATCCCGAAAGTGGCGAACTGCTCGGTCAGCTTTGCGTAGGAGGCTCGTCCCCGGACAAGGACGGCGATGTCCTTCGGTGGAACCCCGTCCTCGATCAGACGGTCGATGAGCCACGCGATTTGGCCGGCCTCATCGGTTGAGGTGTTCTCCGTCCATACGACGACGCTTGGCTTCGCGCCCCCGGAAGGTCGGAAAGGCAGCATGGCTTTCGGAAGCCGGCCGAGGATGGTCTCGGCGAATTGGTTGGCGGTTTCGATGATCCCCGGGCGTGATCGGCGGTTCATGGTGATCTCGAACGTCGCAACGGCGTCGTAGCGAGTCGAAAACGTCACGATGTTGCTGACGTCGGACCCGCGCCACTGGTAGATCGCCTGCTGGTCATCGCCTACGACGCAGAGCTCGACCGTCGGTCCTGTTAGGTGTTCGATCAGCCGCTCCTGCGCCGGGTTGACGTCCTGGTACTCGTCGACGATCAGATGGCGGAGCGTGGCGTGGATCTGCGCCGCGAGGGAAGAGTCCTCCAGCTCGCGCACGGCGCGGACGACCTGCTGCCCGTACGTGAGGAGCCGGTAACGCTCGAGTGTCTTGTAGTAGTCGCGGAGCACCGCTCCGAATGGCGGAGGCATAGCAGCGGGATCAAGCAGCTCGTTCTCGACTACATCGACACCAGAGAGAAACGCGTCGATCGAGGCATACAGCCGGTCGCCCGGGTCGAGTTGCCGCATCTCGAGTCGGCGTGCCTCTCGGGACAGGAAGGCAGTCAGCTGGTTGTCATCGAGGACGTCATACGTCTCATAGCGAGGCACATGCTGTTGCAGTAGCCGGAAGCAGTAGGAATGGATCGTGCCAACGAAGAGGCCGTTTAGCCGGTCGAGTGCGCCTCGGCCAAGCCGTCCCTCGACACGGTCGATGATCCGGTCCTTCAATTCGGCGGCGGCGCGCTCGGTGAACGTGAACGCGACGACTGCTTCGGGTGGTAAGCCCTCTGCCAGGAGGTCGACCACGCGCTGGGACACGACCTCGGTCTTGCCGGCTCCGGCCGAGGCGATGATCTGCATGTGGCTGCCCCGGTGGCGAACGGCCTCAAGCGCCGCCCCGCTGAGAATCGGCGCTTCGCGCGGCATGGGACAAGCATGACGCCTCTACGAGCAACGCGTAGGGGTGGGCGGGCGATTGCCCCGACGCGTCACGTGCACTGACATTCCGACGACGGCGTTGCGCGACGCCGCCTGATCCGCGAGGCTCTGCGGATAACCGATCAGGATCACCTCATCCGCCGGGCTGCACTCGAGCACGTCAGGGCGCTCGCTCGGCACTACGACGACCTGGTGCCGCGCACGGCGCTACTTCAGGGCTTCACCTTCGCCGGCGAGCGCTGGAGCCTCGGCTCGCTCCAGAACGGGATCTACCGCCCGCGGCGCTTCGCCGGGCCTGCCGCGTTCACGCTGCTCACCGCCGCTCATGCGCCCGGTCAGCCGGCGCCGTACGACGACGACATCGATCCGGCGAGCGGCACGATCCTCTACCACTACCGCTCCGGCTCGATCGACCAGGCCGACAACCGTGCGCTGCGCGCCGCCTTCGTCGAGCAGGTGCCGCTGATCTACTTCATGGGCGTCGCGCCGGGCCAGCTCGTCGTGGTCGCTCCCGTGTACGTGACGAGCGATGATCCGGCCGCCCGTGTGGTCACGCTCGAAGTCGGCCTCCCGCTCGCCGACACGACGCCGGCGGGGCTCGTCTCGCCTCCGGACGCACGCGCTTATGCGCTGCGCGACGTGCGCATCCGGCTGCATCAGCAGCGCTTCCGAATCAACGTATTGCGGGCTTACCGCGAGCGCTGCGCGATCTGCACCCTGAAGGAGCCGGCGCTCGTCCAGGCCGCCCATATCATCGACGACCGCAGCCCCGAAGGGATCGCGGCGGTGATCAACGGGATTGCGCTATGCGCGATCCACCACCTCGCGTACGACCGAAATCTGCTCGGCATCGACCCGGCCGGAGTCGTGCACATCGCCGGAAGGCTGTTGAACGAGGTCGACGGTCCCATGCTGAAGACGGGCCTTCAGGGCTTCCACGGCCAGCCGATCGTTGTCCCGCGCCGCCTGGGGGACAGACCCGACCCGGTTCGACTTCAGACGCGATTCGATCTGTTCGTCGCGGCGGCGTAGGGAAGCGCACTCGCCGGTGAGTCGGGCTTGCACGCGATGCTGCGCCGGTGCCTGGGATCGACTGTCTATCTGCCACCTCGCTACGGTGGGCGATCGCCTGGCAGTTGTTCGAGTCGGCTTGTAGCCGGTCGGCGGTGCGGACTGCGGCGAAGGGAGCACCTCGTCAATCTGATCCACGGCTTCCTGTGGGCAGACAGCCAACAGACGCTCGCGCTTAGCGCTCCCAGCCGGGCGAGCGATCGTGTTCTTCTCTGAGACCCAAGTCGCGGTCTGCGTGGCTGGCTATCTCACGTCGTGCCGCAAGCGGCACTGCAATCGACGGCAGGTCCGGCTCACCCCGCCCAACCCGCTCAGCGAGTCGCTCCATCGGCTCGAGCTCGCCGTCCTGCAGCACCTCCTCGCTGACATGGATGTCGGTGCGCTCGCGGGCGCGGGTGAGCGCGACGTAGGTTCCCTCGGCGGTGGCGTGGTCGGCGACGATCAGGTGCGTGGTGTCCGTGGTCACGCCTTGCGCGGGCACGGGGTGTTGCACGTAGGCGAGGCGCAGGTGGGCCCGTTCGGCCTGCTGGCGGTCCATCGCGATGGTGCGCCCGTCGGCGAGGTTCATTGACAGCCGTCCGGCACGCGGGTCGATCTCGGTGATCGTGGCGGTGGTGCCGTTCCTGACCGGGCCGTGGGGGAGGGTGACGGTGTGGCGGATCTGGACCTCGTCGCCGGGGCGCAACTGGTAGGGGCGCCCGGGGAGCTTGAGCGTGTTGTAGCCGAGCTGCCGGTCCCTAGCTCGCAGCGCTTGCGCGTGGGCGTTGAGCTCATCCAGATGCTCGTTGGAGGTCTGGGTGATCACGAGCGTGCGCTTGCCGTAGGTGCGGTCGCGGTGGGCGGCCTCGAGCGCGGCGCGCTCCGCCGACGCCTGGTCGGGTGCTTGGTGCAGCCGCCCGCGGGCGGCGTAGCCCTCGAGTGCCTGTTGGTGCTCTCCGTCGCGGCAGCGGCGCTGGTCACGCCGGTCGTCGGGATCGCGCGCTCTGAGGTTCGTGGTGAGCTCGGCCCGTGACTCCTGGCGGTCGGCCAGCTGCTCGAGCCGTGACCACAGGCCAGCGGCGCCGATCGGCTTTGACTGCTGCGGGTCGCCGACGATCAGCAGGTGCGCCCAGTTCTCCTCGACCGTGTCGAGCAGGTTCTGCTGCTCGCGGGTCGAAGCGAGCGCGGCCTCGTCATGGATCACGGTCGTACGGGAATCGATGTCGAGTTGGCCGGTCGCGATCGCGTGCTGTAGCGCGACGGTCGAGTAGGCGGGGGTCTCGACGCCAACGGCGGCGAGGTCGGCGGCGAGCCGCTCGGCGGCGACGGCGGCGGTGCTGGTGACGATCACGCGCCGCCCGTCGGTCTGGTGAGCGAGGGCGACCGCCTGCAGCAGCGTGCTCTTGCCGGTGCCGGCCTGCCCCTCGATCATCACCACCTGGCGGTCGCCGCAGGCGAGCTCGAGCGCCTCGCGCTGCTCCCCTGAGAGCCTGCCGCCCTGTCGCTTGAGCCGTTCGTCGATGGTCGTGGCGGCCTGGTCGATGAGGTGGCCGGGGATCGGATGCAGTCGCTCGCGGGTCAGCGACTCGAAGGTCCCGACGGTCAGGCGCTCGAGCGCGCGGTGCCAGCCGGTGGTGTTGCTGCCGTCGGCCAGCCGGATGATCGCGCGCTCGTCGCGCGCCTGGGCGAGCGCGCCGAGCGCCCGCTCGATCGGCGCCCCCGCCGCCAGCTCGAGCGCGACCGCCCGCGCCTCGCGGTCGCTGAAGGTCGCGTCGAACTCCGTCAGCCCACGCAGCAGCTCCCGCCGCTCCGGCGGCTCGGGAGCGGCTCTGCTGAGGTTGCGCAGGCTGTTGAGCTCGTGGGTCGTGAAGCCGGCGCCGGTGGCGGCGGAGTGCCACTCGCGATCGAGGTCGGCGTTAGTGGCAGGCTGTTTGCCCCGCCGGGTGGCGAGCGCCGCGCGGCGCTCGGCGGCGGCGCCGATTCGCTCGCCACCGGTCTGCTTAAGGCTCTGCCGGATCGCCTCCTGCACCTGATGGTGGCGGCTTGACCACGCGTCGATCAGCTCCTGCGGCACCCCGGCGATCTCGAAGTAGCGCCCGCCGCGTCCAGTTCCGCGCGTGATCTCGAAACCCAGTGCCGTCAGCTCCCGCGCCAGTTCGGTGCGGTAGGCGGCGCCCAGCTCGCGCCGGTGAACGAGCCAGGAGCGCGAGTCGATTGCTACGACCCGCTGGTCGTCGCGCACTGCACCGTGCAGCAGCACGTGCGAGTGCAGCTGCGGATCGGGCACACGCTCACCCACCGCCCGTGCCGTGGTGTGCCGCCAGCTCGTGGCGATGAGCTCCTTGGCCTTGGCGTGGACGACGGTCCCGCCGTCCGCCCGGTGGCGGACCATCGGCACCTGGCCTGTGGAGTAGCGCAGTGCGCGGTCGATCGCCTGCTCGTGCGCCGCCTCGATCCTGATCCGCAGCTCGGTGTCGGCGACCGCCCAGATCGCGCTAACAGACTTGGGCGCCGAGAACGTCGCGTCGATCGCCGCCACCGCCTCGCCGGTGGCACCTGTGCGACGCAGCTGCTCGCCGGTCATTGGATGGCGCACGGCCATCAGTTCGCGCAGCGCCTTGCCGCCGACCGGCCTGAGCGGATCGCAGCCTAGTTGCTGCGCGCCGCTGACCCACCGGCCCGGTGCCTCGACCCGCTCCCCGTCCTTGAGGTAGTAGTCGCCGAGCTCCGCCGCCGTAGTCTTGCCCTCGAGGTAGTCGGCATAGCCGGCTGCCATCCGTCCGGTGACCTTCGCGACGGTCAGCATGCCCTGGCCTCGCCGTCCGAAGCCGTCCGCCGGTTGCCTGCGCTGACCAGTCCGAAGGTCGCCTGAGCCGGACAACTCTCGAGCCGTCCCAGCCCCCTGCCCAAGAGGACCACACTGTACGCACAGGGAGTGCTTGCCCCAGAGCGTCCCCAAGCGTCCCGCCGCTCAGTGGGCATGAACGACCGCCTCGAAGGGGGATTCACGCGCGTGGATGGGCGTGAGCGTCACCAGCTCCCAGCGGACGCCATCGAGGTGCAGGGCGCGCCCGACGGGGATGTTGGCGACCTCACCGGGGGAGAGGACGCGGGTGCGTTGGGTCGAGTGGCTGTAGGAGCGCTGTGAGCCGAACCAGTGGTCCGGGATCTGCGCCTTGGTCTCGGTGACGACCCTTCGGTCGTACTCGCCGAGCGCGGTCGAGATCGTCTCGAGCGTCCGCTGGTCGGCGACGCCGGGAAGGACCAGCTTGGTGCCGAACAGGGTCAGAAAGCCGTCGGCGGCCGCGCCCCATCGGCCGCGGGCCTGGCTGAGGTCCTGGAGCACCGCGAGCAGCAGCAGGCCCTGCCCGCCGCCTTCGGACGCGATCTGGGGGAGCTCGGCGATGGGGGCGACGTTGGCGACCTCGTCGAGCGCGAACAGCACCCGGTGGCCGACAAGGTCGCCTGCGGCGTGGGCCTGGTAGGTCGCGCGGCGGATCTCGGCGAGCAGCCCGCACACCAGCGGCGCAGCCATGCGCTGGCTCTCCGCCGGCGCATGGATGTAGACGGTGTCGCCAGAGGCGACGAACTGCCGCGCATCGAAGTTCTGATCCTCGGCGGCATCGAGCGCCGCCTGCGAGGTGTAGGCCTCGAGCGCGTCGGCAGTGGCGGAGAAGATCGACGAGCGCTCCCGCGCCTCGGTGTTCGCGATGCCGCTGAGCACATCCAGCGCGAGCGGCGTCGTCCCGTGATCGCGCAGCCGGTTGAGCGGGCCATCGATGTCATGGCTGGTGACCCAGCCGATCACGATGCGCATCGGCGCCTCCGTGACCGCGGCCGCGTGCAGGACCGAGGCAAGCAGTGCCTGCGCTCGCTTGGCCCAATGGTTGGCCTCGGTGACGCCGGCACCGACGGCGGCGCCGTCGACCATCGCGCGTGCCATCAGCAGCGCACCGTCCCAGTCCTTGGAACAGGAGAGGGGAGACCAGCGGAGTGTCGCGACCCCCGCCATCTCCTGCGCGTGACCGGTCGGATCGAACTGCCACACGCGCCCGTACGCTGCCCGCGAGCTCATCGTCGCGCGCAGCACGTCCGGCTTGGTCGAGGTCGAGACGACGGGCCCGGGGTAGTCGAGCAGCGTCGGGATGATCACGCTCGTGGTCTTGCCGGACTGCGACGGGCCGACCACCAGCACCGCCCGCCCCGGCCGGGACCAGCGCGACCGCCCGGCCTCGCCGCGACCGAGGTAGACGGCGGACGGGGGCAAGGCCGGCGAGTCGTCCGGCGGGCCAGCGGGCCCGCCCGACAGGAATGCGCGCAGCCGGGGCAGGAGATGGAAGCGGCGGTTGAGCCGCACACACCCGTAGAACAGCCCCGCCCAAAGCAGCAGGTGAAAGACGGTAGATGAGACCATCGCGGCAGCGAACAGGACCCCACCGACCGTCTTCTTGGGACCCAGTCCGGGAGCGGGTTGTTGGTGTGAGGGACCCCAGTCGTTCATCGCTCGCTCCCATCGAGCAACGCCTCGAGCTGTGGGCGCAGGAACCTGTAGGTGCGTCCGACGCGCGAGTGGGGGAGCCGCCCCTGGCGCGCGAGGTAGTAGACGGTGGAGACCGGGATCGCGAGCAGGTCGGCGACCTCGCTGACGGTCATCACCTCAGCTCGGGTGAGTCCATGGTGAACGCCGGCCCGCGTTGGTGGGGGTACATGTGTGGTTTGCATGCCCACACCGTGAAGGGACGCGTGGGACGTCTCTACCACGCTTGGGGACGCTTGCCGGGACTCTTGGGGACGCTCGGGGACGGCCCGGGACGTCTCGGGGACGGAAGGGGACGCTCCGCCGACTTCTTTAGAGTTTCAGCCGCAAACGCGTCGATTGCGGGGAGACGTCCACGTGGGGAACGAGCAGCTCAGGCAAGCCCTCAGAAACGCCGGCCTCGAGGTCGACGATCTCGCCGTCAAGGCAGAGGTCGACGTCAAGACTGTGCGCAGATGGGTCGCTGGGCGCACGCCTCGCGCGCGCTACCGGCGTCGCGTCGCCGACGCGCTCGGCGTCTCCGAGCGGGTGCTCTGGCCGGACGAGGTACCCGATGAGGAGCAGGTCGACGACGCGACGTCCGAGGCGTTCGAGCTGCTTGCGGCACGGGACGCACCCGACTGGAGAGAGCTTCTGGCAGAGGCCCATGAGCGTGCCTGGCTGCTCGACCTCACGCTCGGCGACGTTCTCACTGACGGGGATGATCAGCTGCTCGCCGATGCCGCCAGCCTCGGCTGCAGCGTGCGGGTGCTGATCAGCGACCCCGACTCGGTACACCTCGCGATCGCCGAGCAGGACGCTGGCCGCCATGTGAACCTTGCCGACAGGCCCGCGTCCGTGCGTGAGCTTGACCGTGTCGTCGAGCTGCTCGCGCCGCACGCCGAGCAGGGCGAGGTCGAGCTTCGCAAGTTCGTCGACGCGGGGGCATACCGAGTCCTCATCTTCGACGACCAGGCGCTTGTGCGCCTGCGTCTCTCGGGTGTAGCCGCCGACGCGAACCCGGTCCTGTACCTCGCACGCGACGGCAACGGTGAGATCTTCGAGAGCTTCAGCCAGCACTTCCAGACGGTCTGGCAGCGCAGCGAGCCGCTGCGCTGAGTCACCGCTCGGCGACGGCCACGAGCTGCCGATAGCCCGCGAGGTCGATTGTCGGTGACGGCGCCGGAGCGCCGCCGACTCGCCCGGATCCCTGCTCGGTGATCAGGTAGGCGGTTGGCGAGTCGACGTGCAACCGGATCCGCGAGACCAGGCCCCGCTCGCGCAGCCGCTCGAGCTGCTCGGTCGCCTCCGCCTCGCTCGCCCCGAGCAGCCGTGCGGCATGCTCCGCGACCACGAGCTCGCGAGTGGCCATGAACGCAAGCAGATCCGGACGCGGCGCGCCGCTCACCGGCTCGCCGCCCGCGAGGGGGAACTCTGCCGGTGAGGCAGCGCGTGCCTCGGGCAAAGGGGCCACCGCCCTGACGTCGGCCAACGCTGGATGCTCGCGAAGCCCGTCGGCCCCGTACAGCGCCCACACGATGATCACCATGATCTGCGTGCTCACTGGCCCGGCCAGACAGAGCGGCGCGGTGCCCGGGTACTCCACGATTAACTCGCGTCTATTCGGGCCCGTCTGGATAGAGGTCGCCTCCGCATGGGCGAAGTTGACCCAGCTCTTCGATTGCGGCTGACAAAGCAGCCGCCGGTCGGTGACCACGACGCGACACTGCTGCTGATCTCGCCAGCGCGCCGCCGCCGCCACTGCCGGGCTCTGCGCGCGTCCGCGGGTGCCGGAATGCGTGATCTGCTGGTTGAGCATTGCCTCGCGAGAGCCGTCGTTGCCGGCACGCGGCCCGAGACCGTAGTAGCGGGAGTAGCCGGCCGTGCCCTCAAACAGGACCTGCTCGCCTGGCTGGAGCACGGCATCCCATACGCGTCCGACTGCCGGTGGCTCACCGGCCAGCAGCTGCACTGCCAGTCGCCTTGCCTTCGTCACGTCCTCGGCTGCAAGGCGTCGACCGGTCTCCTGCCGGTGGTCGAACTCGCCCCTGCGGCGAGCCTTGTTGAAGCTGCGGATCGCGAACATCAGCAACATGACGGCGATTGCCCACAAGCCGAGTGCTATGCCGCCCCAGAGGAGCACCGTGTGCTTGGGGAGCTTCGACGGGTTGCCCGACTTGTTGATCACCTCGCCCACCGTGCCGCATACGAGTGCGGCGATGAGCAGCACCCATGCGGCCCGGTAGGACCCCTGCCTCGCGTTGCGCCCTTCGCTCACCGAACTCACCGGCATCACCCGCCGCTCCGCCCGATTGACAGCTGCCGCAAGCCTACGGGAGTCGACGCTCTCAGAACCGGCTCGGGGGCCACAGATTGCTGCGGCGAGTGACCGATGTCGTCGAATGAGTCGGGTCCGCTCCGGAAAGTAGGATCGCGCGAACAGTCGCGCCAGCGGCGGTGCGGCGCTGCCCACAGGAGACGGAGACTCATGGAGTCCAAGGGGTTTTTCGGGTCGCTCTTCGACATGTCGTTCAGCTCGCTGGTGACGCCCAAGATCATCAAGGTCATCTACGTGCTGACACTGATCGCCATCGCGCTGCTGGCGATCCTCTTCACCATCAGCGCGTTCAGCACCAGCTCCGGCCTTGGCGCGGTGACTCTGCTGATCATCGCCCCGATCCTCTCGCTCTTCTACATCGTTTACGCCCGTGTGTTTCTCGAGTTCTTTATCGCCATCTTCCGTGTCGCGGAGACCAACGCCGAGCTCGTCTCGCTCAAGCGCATCGAGATGGGGTTGGACGTGCCGCCGCCGGCAGAGCCGGTGGCCGAGGCATGAGCTAGAGGCTCGCTGACCAAAACCCTCCAGACGGCCAGCTGCATGGAACCCCTACCGTTGCAAGTTGTTCAGATGGCTGGAAGACCCGGGCGCTCGAAGATGCGCGGCCCGAGCGCCCGGGTGCGGCGGGCGCTCTGAGCCATATGCACTCGGTGGCCGCGTCCTGACCACATGTCGGGTTAGGCTGAACCCGTGGTACGAGTTCTATATGCCGATCAGGCCGACACGGCCAAGCCGGTACTCGACATCGCACTTAGCGAGCGCAACCTCCTCGTCCTGCTCACAAAGCTGTACACGCCGGGCTCCGCGTGCACCATCCAGTCCGGTGATGTGCCTGACGACTTCGGTTATGCGCAGATCCGCGTAGAGCCGGACGACTACCACTACCAGTTCCCGACTCGCGACGGTGCTGCCGCCGGAGCGATGCACCCCTTTTCCGAGGCCGTTGCTGCGGCAATCAAGATGGCTCTTCAGCAGGACGCCAGCGTTCTAACCGAAGACGAAGGTTCGCGTTCGTCCAGCGCCGCCGAGGATTAGCAGCGTCCCCGGCACGCTGAGAGGCTGCCCGTGCGCATCGTGCTAATCATGCAATAATCGTGCTAATCGCATACGGTTTTAGCACGATATTTACGGGATTAGCACGATGCGGAGCTTCAGCAATCTGGACGCCACTTTTGCAGGCCAGCCCCGGGAGCTAGGACCGCTGCTCGCGCGGATCGATACCGGCCGCGGGCGAGAGCAGTTGTTCCGGGACCAGATCCCTGAGGTTCTACGCAACCTGTCCGAGAGCGCGAGGATCGCGTCGATTACGGCATCGAACGCGATCGAAGGAGTGATCGTTGACAGCGAGCGAGCAATCAAGATCGCCGAGGGCGCGCCTCGGTTCCGGAATCGCAACGAGAAGGAATTCGCCGGCTATCGGGATGCCATCGACAACCTCATGCGGCTCGATCGGTATGAGCCGGTCAGCATTCCGTTCGTGCTGCATCTCCATCGGCAGCTTTTTCAACATGCAGGTGGGCGTGGGGGCTACCTGAAAGCAGATCCCAACTACATCGTGTCCTACGAGAGCGGGCAGCGCGAGGTTGTCTTCGCACCTCCTCCGCCTGAGGAGACTGAGTTTCTCCTGAGGGAACTCTTCGAGCGCTACAGCGCTGCGCAAAGGGACGAGCTCGCGCACCCCCTGGTGCTCATCGCCGCCCTAATCCTCGACTTCCTCGCGATCCACCCTGTGGCTGATGGCAACGGGCGTCTCGCGCGCCTCCTCACGACGTATGAACTTCTCGCGCACGGATACGGCGTTGCGAAGTACGTGAGCCTGGAACAACGGATCTACGACTCGAAGAACACGTATTACCAGCGTCTGTTCGAGTCTCAACAGGGGTGGCACAGCAGCGAGCACACGATCTGGCCATGGGTTTCATACCTTGCCAGCATCCTGTCGGTTGCATACGACGACTTCGAAGCAAGTGTTGCCGCCGCACGCGACACCGTCGGGAACAAGCAGCAGCGGGTCCGCAAATACATTCTTGAACAGGCGCCACCTGAGTTTCGTCGCCGCGACATCGAGCGAGCGCTCGCCGGGGTGAGCGCCGCCACCATCCGGCTAGTACTCAATGAGCTGCGCGATGAAGGGCGAATCTCTGTGGACGGTGGTGGTGCGGGTGCCCGTTGGCGCCGCAACTAGCCAGGCCCGGCGGTCGCAACGCTCACCAAGGCCGAGCCGCCACCAACCCGACGACGAGCCGGGAACGGTTACACCACGACAGACGACTTGACTCGACACGGCGCTCGTCCGCTCGGGCTCGTCTAGTAGAACGGACGGATCGCTCAGCCGCTCTCGAGGGTGCTCTGCGATGCAAGCGCGCGCTCGACCCTGCTCCAGTGCTCGAGTGAGACGACCACGGCACGCATGCGATTGCGCTGGGTGAGCACGAGCTTTTCCACTTCCCCGTCCTCGAGCTCCGTGAGCAGGGAGCCGAGGTCGCGCATCGCCTCGCGGACCGTGCGCAGTTCGTCGGGGCGGATGCGGATCGAAGGGCTCTCATCAGTCATGGCGGCAAAACGTAGACGAGAGTTCGGACAGCTGGCGACGGAATGTCGACAGTTCCGCGACGTTGGTCCGTCCGCCGGCTTTGCCACCGTGTGCACAGGATGGAGGAATCCGCCCGGTTCAAACCGTTCTCGTACCTGACGGCGCAGAACGCCGATCTGTACCGCTGCGTGATGCTCGCGTTCGTCGGCGCCAAGCGCCGGTTCGTCGTGCACCTGCGCACCGAGGACATCGCCGAGGCGTTGCCCGGTGAGGATCTGCAGGCAATCGCTGACGCGATGAAGCAGCTGGTGCTCTGGGGCAACCTGCGCGCCGATCCCGATACCAGCCGGGTCACGAGCGTTGAGGACTTCCACCGCGCACGCTTCCTCTATCAGCTCACCCAAGCGGGTGAGGCGGCCGAGCGGTCGCTGGCGGTGTTTGACGAGCAGCTCGGTCGTCGCGGTGCGCTCCAAGCAGTTGCGCTCCGTGACATCGCCGACCGGCTCCGTACGTTGCAGGCGCTCGCGGGTGAGTCTGAACCCGATGTGGGCCGGACCGGGCTGGTTCTGCGCGACCTCGTCGGGCGCTGTGCGGATCTTGCTGAGAACGCCCAGGCGTTCATGGGGTCGCTGCAGCGCACGATCGAGCTCTATGAGCTCGAGGTCGAGGCGTTCCTCGCTTACAAGGACCGGCTGATCGACTATCTGGAGCGGTTCATCAAGGACCTCACAGGAACCGGGGCCGAGATCGCGGAGCTGCTCGGTGGCATTGGCGAGGCGGATATCGAGCGGCTGCTCAGGCTGGTGGCCGAGCGAGATGCCGAGGATGTCGCTCCGGCTGCCGCCGCCTCACGGGAGGAGGGCGCCGCCGCCGAGCTGGACGGATGGCGCGAGCGGTGGCTCGGACTCCGGCAGTGGTTCATCTCCGCGCCGGGGCACCCCAGCCAGGCCAAGCTGCTGCGCGCAAGCGCGCTGAAGGCGATCCCTGACCTGCTCGGCGTCGTCACGATGCTCAATCAGCGCCGCGCGGGCCGCTCCGACCGCAACGCCGACTTCCAGGAGCTGGCTGTGTGGTTCGCGCAGGCGCCCGACGAGCCGGCGATGCACAGCCTGTGGCAGGCCAGCTTCGGTCTGAACAGCGCGCGGCACCTGACGATCGACGCGGATACTGCGCAGGCGCGCGAGAGCAGTCCGGTCAAGCCTTCAACGCCGTGGCGTGAGGCGCCGAGACTGATGATCAGCCCGCGCTTGCGGAGGACCGGCAGCTACGAGCGGCGAGGCAAGCCGAGCCGCGTGATCGACCGCCGGCGCGAACGGCAGTTCCTCGCAGAGCGGGCCGCTGCAGAGGCTGAGCAGACTGCCGCCGCGCGCGCACGGCTCGTCACCGAGCATCCCGTTCGGCTGAGCGAGCTCGGCGAGCTGGATGCGGATGCGTTTTCGCTCTTCCTGGCGCTGCTCGGGCATGCGCTCTCAGCGCGGCGGCCGGATGAGCCCCAGACCCGCACGGCCACGGGCGATGGGTCGCTGGAGATCCTCCTGACTCCGATCACCGGTGCCGGCTGGGTCGAGATTCGGACCGAGCAGGGCATCTTCCGCGGGCCCGATCATCTCCTGCACATAGTCGACCTCAACAGTTACACACAGAGGCTCGTCGCATGAGCGACCAGCTGACCACAGCGCTTCTAGAGGCCGATCAACGCGACCTTCGGCGTGCCGCACGGGCGCTCCTGCGGCGGCCTCTGCTTCTGGCTCGCGACGACCCCGAGACGTTTCGCGTCGTGCGCCAGCAGGCAACCCCGCTGCGCGACTGGTTTGAGCAGAACTCGGGCTGGCGTTTGCACATCGACGCTGAGGTGGCCCGTCTGTTCAAGCGCGTCGGGATGGCGCCTGACGGGACGCATCCTGCGCGCGAGCCACGCTCCGAGCTGCCGTTCGGCAGGCGACGGTATGTGCTGATATGTCTGGCGCTCTCCGTGCTCGAGCGGGCCGATCAGCAGATCACTTTGGGCCGCCTCGCGGAGGGCATCATCGTCGCGGCATCTGACCAGCGGCTGGCTGCTGCCGGGGTCACGTTCGAGCTGAGCGGACGGGGGGAGAGGGCCGACCTCGTGGCCGTGGTGCGGTTCCTGCTCGAGCTTGGCGTGCTCGCGCGCGTCGCCGGTGATGAGGACGCGTTCATGCGTGAAACAGGTGATGTCCTCTATGACATCGAGCGGCGCGTGATGGCGGTCCTGATCAGCGCCGCGCGAGGCCCCTCAACGATCACCGCGGAGAGCTTCGCCGAGCGCCTGGACGCGCTCGTCGCCGAGACCGAGCCCGCCTCGGCCGAGCTGCGCAACCGGGCGACACGTCATCGTCTGATGCGGTCGCTGCTCGACGAGCCCGTCATCTATTACGACGAGCTTTCCGATGCGGAGCGCGCGTATCTGACCGCCCAGCGCGCGTTGCTCACGGCTCGAGCCGGTGAGCTCACCGGCCTGTTGCCAGAGATCCGCGCCGAGGGGATCGCGATGGTCGACCGCCGTGATGAGCTCACCGATGTGCGGATGCCGGAGATCGGCACCGACGGGCATGTCGCGCTGCTGATCGGCGAGGAGCTGGCCGCGCATGATCGTGATGTCGGCGTCGAGGAGCTCCGCGCGCTCGTGCGGCGCCTGGCGCAGGAGCACCGCTCGTACTGGCGGCGCAGCACGCGTGAACCGGGTGCCGAGATCGCCCTGGTCGAGCACGCCCTCGAGCGTCTGGGCGCGCTGCGGCTGGTGCGCCGTGACGGTGATCGCGTGCACCCGCTTCCGGCGCTCGGCCGCTTTGGCCTGGACACTCCGACGATCGCGCAGTTCGCGGAGACGTTGGCATGAGCCTGCCGGAGCCAACTCGGGAGCGGTGGCAGCCGCTGCGCGTCGGCCTCGACGACATCTTCTACTACGACCACCAGGAGTTCGCCTTCCGTGATGGCCGGCTGCTGCTGCGAGGCAACAACGGGACCGGGAAGTCGAAGGTGCTGGCACTCACGCTTCCGTTCCTGCTCGACGGCGAGCTCTCGCCTCACCGCGTCGAGCCCGACGCCGACCCGAACAAGAGGATGGAGTGGAACCTGCTGCTCGGTGGAGAGCACCCCAACCCGGACCGGCTCGGCTACACCTGGATGGAGTTCGGCCGCCGCGACGACCAGGGGGCCGAGTTCTGCACCATCGGCTGCGGGATGAAGGCCTCATCCGGACGCGGAATCACGGGACACTGGTTTTTCATCACCGACCTTCGCGTCGGCCAGCAGCTGTCGCTGGTGGACCACACCGGCGTTGCGCTCGGCGCCGACCGACTGGGCGAGGCACTCGGAGCCCGGGGCACCGTCCACCGCCGCAAACGTGACTATCGCCGCGCCATCGACGAGCGGCTGTTCGGGCTCGGCGAGCAGCGCTACGGCGCGCTCGTCGACCTGCTGGTCAAGGTCCGCCAGCCGCAGCTCTCCAAGCGGCCCGACGAGCGCAGCCTCTCAAACGCGCTGACCGATGCGCTGCCGCCGCTTGACCAGGCGCTTCTGCACAACGTTGCTGAGGCATTCCGCGCACTCGAGGATGACGCCGCCGAGCTGCAGGCGATGATCGAGACCCGCGAGGCCTCCGAGCGCTACCTCACGACCTACCGTGCGTACGCGCGGATGGCGACGCGCCGCGGGGCCGCGCCGCTGCGCCGGACGCAGTCGGTTGTCGACCGCCTCAGCCGCGAGCTGTCCGACGCTGAGCAGTTACATCGTGACGCCGTCAACGAACTGACCGCCGCGCGCGATCAGCTCGCCACGCTGCGGACCGACCAGGCCAGGCTGAACGGACGCCAGGAAGCTCTGCGCGCAGATCCGCTGACCCGCAGCGCGCACGAGCTGCGCCGAGCCGGCGAGGGCGCCCACGCGGCCGAGCGCCAGCTGCAAGAGGTGCGATCCGCAATTCAGCGCCTCACCGACCGGATCGCCGCGAAGCAGGACCGGGTCACGGAGGCCAGCGCTGAGCTCTCGGAGGCCACCGCCGCGCGCGAGGCGATTAGCCAACGGGCGGCCGCGCACGCCAACGACGCCGCGATCGGCGGCGAATTCGCTGAAGCGGTCAATAGCCGCGAGGTAGACGAGCTTCCCAAGGTCGTATCCGAGCTCACCGAACGCCAACACATCGGCATCCGCCGCGTCGAGACTTTGGTGCGCCGCTGCGAGGAGGCCCAGCGGACGCTTGTCTTCGCACGCCAGGGCACTGAGGAGCGAGCGGGTGAGTTCGCCGTCGCGACCGAGCGCCGCGACGAAGCTCAGCTTCGCCTGCGCGGACTCAGTGACGCCTATGCCGGCGCCGTTCGTGCGCACCTGCGGGACGCCACCGAACTCGAGCTCGCTGATCCGGGTGCCACCTTCGCGGCACTGGAGGAGTGGCTCGAGACGCTCGGCGGCGCCAATCCGATGGACCAGGCAATCCTCGATGCAGGTCATGCGGCCGTACGCCGACTCGAGCGAGCACACGCTGAACTTGATAGGCAGGCCGCGAAGACAAGGGCGGAGATCTCGGAGCTGGAGCGCGAACGCGTCGAGCTGGAGTCAGGTGTCCATCCCGTTCCGCCGGCTCCGCCGACCCGTGCGGCCGACGCACGCGCAGGCAGGACCGGGGCGCCACTGTGGCAGCTTGTCGACTTCCGCGAAGGTCTCGATGCCGGCCAGCGGGCCGGCATCGAAGCGGCCCTCGAGGCAAGCGGCATCCTCGATGGTTGGGTGACCCCAGACGGGGAGCTGGTCGACCCGCACACCGAGGACACGCTGCTTTCCGCAGCGGACCTCAGACGCGACGGCCCCCGCCTGCGCGATGTGCTCAGCTGCACGATCGACGGGAGCGCCTCGGTGGGCGCTCGCGAGGTCGAGCGGCTGCTCGAGGCGATCGGCCTGGGCGAGAGCGACGCCACGGTGTGGGTGGCCGACGATGGCCGCTACCGCAACGGTGCACTGCGCGGAGCCTGGCACAAGTCGGCGGCGCGGTTCGTCGGGCATGGTGCGCGAGAGGCTGCCCGCCGCGCAAGGATCGATGAGCTGCAGGAGGCCCTCACTGAAGCAGGAGCACGCCTGGCGGAGCTCGAGCGCGAGCTGACGGTCCTGGCGGGCCGCCGCGAGCGCCTCGGCAGCGAAATATCTGCGCGGCCCGCAGATACCGAAGTGCGGGATGCACACGCGAGGCTCGCTGCCGCGGGAGCTGCGGTGACGGACGGGGAGCGGGCGCTGGAATCGGCACGCGCAGCTGAGGCGAGCGCATTGGCCGCGGCTGAAGAGATGCAGACAACGCTCGTGGCCGACGCTGCTGACCTTGGGCTGCCTGCCGGCGGGGAAGCGCTGGACGCGGTCTCGGCTGCGCTCAGCCAATTTGAGCTCGCTGCCGCGACCCTTTGGCCGGCCTACACGCGCGCCGGCAGAGCTGAGCGCGCGCTCGCTCAGGCACAAGATGACTTGCGCGACTCTGAGCAGGAGCGGGCCGGCGCGGAGAGCAGGCTGACCGACATCGAGCGACAGCTCGCCGCGGCGGTCGAGCGGCGTGACACCCTGCAGGCCACAGCCGGCGCGGCAATCGCGGAGCTTGAGCGGCAGATGCGCGAGGTGAACGATGCGCTGCGCGAAAACGAGGAGGCGCAGGGCGCGGCCGAGACCTGCCTCGGTGACGCCCAGCGCGCAGAAGGCGCAGCGGATGCGCGGCAGAGCGAGTTGCGCGAGCAGCTCACCCATGCCACACAGGAACGGCTCGACGCGGTCGACAGACTGCGCCACTTCACCGAGACTGGCCTGATCGATGTTGCCCTCGGGGCTGTCGAGTCACCGGATGAGTGGAACGTCACGCAGGCACTGCGACTGGCCCGGGAGATCGAGCAGGCGCTTGCCGATGAGCCCGACGAGGAGGGGCGCTGGGCGCGGCTCCAGCGACAGGTGAGTGACGAACTCGGTCACCTGTCTGACGCGTTGCGTCGCCACGGCAACGACGCTGCGATGTTCCCGCGCGAAGAAGGGATCGTGATCGAGGTGAGCTTCCAAGGCCAGACGAAGTCACTACCGGGGCTTGTGAGCGGGCTGGCCGCGGAGGTGGAGGAGCGTCGCCGGCTGCTCGACTCGCGCGAGCGCGAGATCCTGGAGAACCACCTCGTCGGCGAGGTGGCAAGCGCGCTGCAGGAGCTGATCGTCGCGGCCGAGCAGCGGGTGCGCGATACCAATGCCGAGTTGGCCGCGCGGCCGACGAGCACCGGCATGCAGCTGCGCTTGCGCTGGGTCACCGACCCTGACGCCCCGGACGGGCTCAGCGACGCGCGCACACGGCTCCTGCGCCAGAGCACCGACGCGTGGTCCGAGGATGATCGAGCAGCCGTCGGCGGCTTTCTCCAGCATCAGATCCGCGCGGCCCGTGCCGGAGACGAGGCAGGCACCTGGATCGAGCTGCTCACGCGCGCGTTCGACTACCGCCACTGGCATCGCTTCAGCGTCGAACGGCGACAGGCCGGTGGCTGGCAGCCCGCAAGCGGCCCGTCCTCGGGCGGGGAGCGCGTGCTTGCCGCAAGCGTGCCGCTGTTCGCCGCCGCCTCTTCCTACTACAGCTCGGCCGGGAACCCGCACGCGCCACGGCTCGTGATGCTCGACGAGGCGTTCGCAGGCGTCGATGACCGAGCGCGCGCCAAGTGTCTCGGATTGCTTGCCGCCTTCGACCTCGACGTGGTGATGACGAGCGAGCGCGAATGGGGCTGCTACGCGGAGGTACCGGGACTGGCGATCGCGCAGCTGTCTCGCCTCGACGGGGTCGCGGCAGTGCTCGTGAGCGCATGGGAGTGGGACGGGTTCGAACGCACACCGGTGCCAGATGTGCCCGAGCGCCAGGCGGTGGCGGCGATCGCCTCGGCAGAAGGGGCGCAACTGTGGAACACGTCGACCACGAGCGACTGAACCGCCTGCTCGGCGCCCCCGAGCTTGAGTGGATACTGAACCGCGCCCGTCGACGCATGGAGCGCGGGGAGTCGCTTGATGCGACGGTCACGCTATCGCGCGCCACCGCCGGTGAGCGCGACGCAATTGCGCGGCTGCTCGGCCGCCAGCCGCGTCACGCCCGCGGACTCTCGGTGCCGCTCGTCGAGATCGACGCGCTCCTGTGTCGCGCCGGCGTTCACGACGGTGGGCTCGCCGGGGCGGTGATCACGCTCACCGGTCCGGTCACGGTCCGGGCCGACGCGGTGTCCGCGGAGGCTCAGGCGTGGGCGCGGGCATTCGCGCCGCTCGAGCAGGTCATCGCGAGAAGGGCCGCGGGCGCCCGCCGGGCGGAGATGGAAAGCTGGGTCCGGCGCATGCGGTCGAGCGGAGTCGTGAAGCGCCTCGCCGGGGGATCCCCGACCACGGGCGCCGAGCTGCTCGCGGGAGTGTCGCTGGTGTTGAGCGTCCTACCGTGTGAGCCGCCTGAATCGCTGGCCGCATTCGCCGCGCGCGTTCTCGGGCGCGCGCACGCACTCGATGACGGGGCACCGCTAAGCACACTGGCACTCGGTGCCGCCCGTGCGCTGGCGGGTATCGCGCCACCAGAGCCCGGAGAGTCACTCTCCGAGGCACGGCGCGAGGCCTGGGCCGCTGTCGGGGTGCTGTGCGATGAGCTCTCGAGCGCCGTGCTCACGCTCGGGCTCCCGAGTGATGGGACAGCGAGCGATGGGACAGTGAGCGCCGGCATGCTGTCCGCCGCGCGCAGCCCGGGTGAGCCGATCTGGCTGACCCTGCGCCAGCTCGTGCGCACACCGCCCGCGTGGCAGGACGTCGAGCGCGTGCTGGTCGTCGAGAACCCCTCGGTGGTGGCAATCGCCGCCGATCGGCTCGGCCCTGGAGCTCCTCCGCTCGTATGCACCAACGGGCAGCCACGCGCCGCCACGATGGTCCTGCTTCGCTCACTGTCAGCCGCAGGAGCGCGACTGCAACACCACGGGGACTTTGACTGGCCGGGTATCACGATCGGAAACCTTCTACATCGACGACTGGTGGTGGAGCCTTGGCGATTCGGGGCCGAGGCCTACCGGCAAGCGACAGCGGCCCACAGGCACACGGCGAACCTGGTCGGAGCGCCGGTCGTGGCGAGCTGGGACCACGGTTTGACCGAGACGATGGCTGCCATTGGGCGCCAGGTCGAAGAGGAGCTCGTGGCGGAGGATCTGGTCGACGGCCTGTAGGTCACGGCCGCTCGGCTCCTATACGGCGAGCGTCGGAGGTAATGTTCGGATCGTGCAGCTGTGGCGCATCGTCAGGGGGTCGTTCGGGCGCTCCGGGCTACCAAAGCCCTAGCCCGCGCCGATCGTGGCGTGGGCGGGGCCGAGTCAAGGAGCCCGAGCCATGCGCACCCGCGCGTATCGTCGTCATCAACGCGCCCGCATCCGCGCGCGCCACCTGCGCGACTTCGCGCTGTACACGTCGTCGGCGTCGCCGCGCGGAGATATCGCGATCAGGCATCCGTTGGACTGCGGCCGTCGCTGCCTGCTGTGCCACTGGAGCAAGTTCCTTGAACCGCGCCGTGCGCGCGAGCGGCGCGAGTGGCTGAAGGATCACGTGCGCGGCGATAGCTGATAGGTCGTCGTCAGGCGTCGCGTTCACGCCGCGGGCGAGAGCTCCGGCGATCCCACCGTTCACGTCCGCTACAGCGTCTCAGTCGTATGTCGTGTTGTCGGTGCGGGTGCAGCACCGAGCCCGGATCGGTCGTCAGGGGGCGACGAGCGCGGAGCGTGTTGCGTCCTCGACGTCGAGCTGGTGGGGGAGGGTGATCGGCAGATGGCCCTCTTGCTCGATCCAGTGCCGTGGGCTGACCAGCGTGATGCCCACGAGTTCGCCCTCGGCATTGAAGCGCAGCGCGTGTCCCTCGCGCGTCGAGTCGAAGTCGACAGCGGTGCTCGGCTCGCCCTTGTGGAGGTAGAGCACGTCGCGATCCGCGTCATAGCGGACGCGGTCGAAGGTGTGGTTGTCGATCGTCACGCTCATCGGTTCGATCCTGGAGGGTGCTTTGCGCTCCGGAAACGCCGTCACGACTTCGGCCGGCTATTCACAGAAGCCTACGACCACCCGCAACGAGCGCGACGGCTCTAGATCCCGTAGCCAGTACTGCTCAGTCGGGGTGGCGGGCTAGTGACGCAGGTCCTCGATAGTGCAGGGAGGATCCGGAAGCTCGATGAGTTCAGGATCGCCCGTGAGCAGGATGACGTCGTGCGCCGCGGCCGTCACGGCAGCGAAGCAATCTGCGAGTGCGATCGGTGCGCGCGCTTTCAGTCGCGCGGCCTCGATCATGCGGGCGGTGCCCGGGAGGTCAGGAGAGAGCGTGCGCCTGAGCGCCGCAAGTGTTTCGTCCGCCGCGGCGCGGCCGTGGTCACGCTCGACCCGGTAGTACACCTCGACGAGGTTGATCCAGCTAACTACCGGACGGGTCTCGATTAGCTCGTCGATACGCTGGAGCGCGGGCTGCTCGCCATCAAGCCACGCGAGGATAGCCCAGGAGTCCAGGCAGACGCTCACCGCGGCTCGCCGGCGCGATCCTCGAGCAACCGAGCTGCCATGCCACTGCGCGCAAACTTGCCGCCGAGCCGTTGGCCGACGCGGTTGGCAGTAATGATGATGTGGTTGTCCTGTACCGCGACCTCGACCTCATCGCCAGGATGTAGTTGCACGCGATCACGGATCGCTTTCGGGATCACGACCTGGCCTTTCTGGCCGATCTTGCTGGTCATACCTGGCAAGTATAACTAGAGCCTCCGGCGCCTGGCACGATCCCCATTCGCATCTCCAAGTCGACGGGAGGGGATCGGTTCGGCAACGATCACCAGTTCCTGGCCGAGCCACGGGGCGCCCCCAAGATCACGGGTCCGATTCGTCGTCTGCGAGGAGTGCGCTCGTAGCGCCGGTCGATCGCAGCGCATCCGTGAACTTGGCGGCCAGCTCGGTTGCGGGCCGGGCGTGCAGGTAGCGGCTGGTTGTCGTGAGCTGCGCATGGCCCATCGCTTCCTTGACGCTCACTAGGTCGATGCCACCAGCGACCAGCATGGAGCCGTAGCTGTGACGGAGGTCGTGCCAGCGCAGCGGCCGCAGGTCGGCGGCGTCACGAGCACGCTTGAAGCGGCGGCGCAGCGCTGAAGCGTCGAGTCGTCGGCCGACGAGGTTGCAGAAGACGAGATCCTCCGGGTGGGTGAAGTGGCGTCGCTGCGTGAGGCGCTCGAGCGCGGCGGCGGCGTCGTCCCCCATGGGGACTCGGCGAATCTGGCCTGACTTGGTGGTGGTCTCGAGTCCGTCTGAGATAGCGCGGCTGATCGTCAACGCCGAGCCCTCCCAGTCGACGTCGACCCAGCGCAGCGCCAAGAGTTCGCCCATGCGAACCCCCGCATATGCCGAAACGCGTACAGCTTCGGCATCGCGCTCGTCCTCCTCCACCTCAGCGTCGAGTCGTTCGTACCCATACGGCCTGTGGAGCCCGCGTGCGAGCGCGCGCGCGAGGATCTCGATCTCGTCGTAGGTGTAGAACACAAGAACACCCGGCGCCGCTGCGCGACGTCGATCGGCGAACTTCGCTGGATTCGTCGGAAGGCTGAAAGCGCCAGGGCGCATCCCGTAGTTGAAGACAGCGCAGATGATCTCGCGATAGTGGTTGACGGTGCGAGGTGTGACTCCGGCCTTTGCGACGGTGCGGAGCACCTGCTCGATCTCGGCTGTGGTCACCTTGGTGGCGGGTTTGTCTCCGAGCGCGCCCATGATGTAGCCCGCAGTCTTGCGGCGGCCGCGGCCGTGAGGAGTTCCAGGTTCGGCGAGCAGAGAGCGGTGGGAACGCATGGTGGTCGGCTTTGCGCCCTTCACGGTCTCAAGCCAGTGCAGATACGCGTGTGCGACTTCGCGAAAAGTCGCGCCGTTGATTCGCCGTTCTTCGGCAACGCGTTCGGCATCTTGTTTCTCAGCCACGTAGCCGGCGATGATCTCCGCCGCCCGGACGTGCGCAGCACGCGAGTCGAAGTACCCAGGCTGGACCCGACCACTCCGGGCTTTGAATGATCCGGTCTCGGCATCGGGCTCGAGCCAGGCGCGGCCAACCCGTCGCATGACCTGGCGTCCCGCGTAGCGGAACTTGACCTCATAGAAGACGCGACCGTTCTGCTCACGGGGGATGAGATTGAACACCGGAAGTGTCATATGAGATGTCATTGCGGTCACCATACCAGCCTCACTTGACACTTTGCCCCGAAGATGGCTACCAACTCCGAGTTTGGCTACCAGATTGGCTACCAAACAGGCATGAAATGGCCGCAATACCAGGTCATAACTCGACGAAACTTCACGCAAATTGCGGGAACTAGAAACCGGTGTTTCGGCTCATAACCCGAAGGTCGCAGGTTCGAATCCTGCCCCCGCTACTGAGGAAATCGGGGTCTCCTGACGTTTCCGTCGGTCGTTCACCGGTGTGGGAGTGGCGGGCAGAGCCCGGCCAGGGTGAGCATCGCGAGCGCGATCAGCGCTTGGGGTGACTGCTCGCCACGCGGGCCTCGCACGCTTGATACGGCGTGCGCAAGGGACTTCACTGGCGCCTGCGGGGCGAACGACATGCGGCCAGCTGGGTGGGGCCCCGCCGCCCCCACCCAACCGCCGCCCACGGCGCCGCGGCGATCCTCAGATGACCGTCAGGTGCACGTCAGGACCCTGCTCAGCGGGACTGCAGCGCTCCCGCGGGAGCGGGGCTCTGGGCGAGAGCGTCGGTCGTCGCGGGCCAGCTCTTGTCGTCCACCTCGAGTGCCGTGCGCAGATACGCGGTCGTCATGCGCTGGACCAGCGCCAGTTGCGCCAGGCGCTCGGGCTGCACGTGCGGGCCGGCGCTGGGAGCGTCGATGCCGCCGAGTGCGTGGTCGGCGCCGAACACCGTGAGCAGGGTCTTCTCGCCCGGGCTGAGCGTGTAGCCGTCGGTCCACCAGTCGGGGCCGCGTGAGGAGAGCTGTGACTGGTCCTGATCTCCGTAGACCAGCAGTGAAGCGGTCCGCATCGTCGCAAAGCTCGGGTTCATGAACGGAAAGGCCTCGGCCGCGAACGCGGTCAGGTTCTCACCGCCGGTGCCGGCGAGGCAGAGCAGGACACCCGCTCTGACCCGGGAGTCAGACATGTCCTCGCCCGGAGCGCCGTCGGGGCCGAGCACGCGCGCTCCGAGCAGCGCACTCGCGCTGGTCGCGCCGTAGGAGTGCCCGGCGGCCGCGACGCGCGCACGGTCGAGCCGGTCGGTGAGTGCGGGGACAGCCGCCTCGACGCGGTCGAGCTGATCGAGCACGCGGCGCAGGTCATCGATCCGGTGGCGCCAGACCAGCGGCGCGCGCGGGTCATCGGCCATCAGGCCGATCGTCGCCGAATCGAGGTGGGTCGGCTGGATGACGACGAGGCCGTGCGCCGCCCAGTGGTCGGCGAGAGGGCCATAACCGTCCATCGACGAGCCGTAGCCGTGGGAGAAGATGACCAGCGGGAGCTCCTCGCCGCTGATCGGCATCGAGACCCGCAGCTGCAGGTCCGCACCGCGCTCGGGCGCGGGCAGCGTGACCGGCCGTTGCGAGATGACGGGGACGGGGTTGCCGAGCTGCGTCTCGGCGTCAATCGGCTCTGTCTGAATCTGACTCATCGGGTGGCTCCGTGGTTGCTGTTGGCTCCGGTTGGCTAGACTGGAGCCATAACCGGAGAGGGTGTCCACATAGCGTAGCGGAGACCCTCCCCACTTACGCCATGACCGTCCCCCACTCATGCGATGACCGGCCACACACCAACACCACCCGCCCCTCGCCGCGTGGATGCCGAGCGCAACCGCGCGCGCATCCTCGACGCCGCGCGCGCGGCCTTCGCCGAGCCGGAGGCGGATGCCTCGATGGCCGAGATAGCGCGCCGAGCGGGGATCGGCTCGGCCACGCTCTACCGCAACTTCCCCCATCGCCGCGCCCTGCTCGAGGCGCTCTACGTCGATGAGCTCGACGCCGTCTGCGCGGCCGCGAACGCCGGCGCTGATCGCGGCCCGGGGCCGGCGCTGATCGCCTGGCTGCGCAGCTTCTACGCCTACTTCACGAGCAAGCGCCCGGTCGCCGCTGAGCTGCTCGAGCACACCGGTGGTGACGACCCCGTGTTCGGAGCCGGCTACGCACGGGTGATCGCCGCCGGAGGCCCGCTGCTGGAGGCGGCGCAGGGCGCGGGTGAGGTGCGCGGCGACCTCTCGCTCGAGCAGATCCTCGACATGATCGGCGCGATCGCGAAGATCCCGGGGGAGGGCGCCTATCGCGAGCCGATCCTCGACGCGGCGCTGCAGGCGCTGGCGTCCGTCCCCGGCGACTGACGACCGGGCGCGCCACGCAGCGCCCGGCGCAGGGTTCGACGCTCACAGGAACTGCGCCGCCGCATGCCCTGACGCCCAGGCCCACTGGAAGTTGAAGCCGCCGAGGTGGCCCTGCACGTCCAGCACCTCACCGATGAAGTAGAGCCCCGGGCGCTTCAGCGACTCCATCGTCTTTGAGGAGACCTCGCGGGTGTCGACGCCGCCGAGGGTGACCTCGGCGGTGCGGTAGCCCTCGGTGCCGGCCGGCACCAGGCGCCAGTCGCGCAGCTGCTCGGCGATGTCGCTGAGCGCCGCCGCGGTGTACTGGCGCATGCGCTTGGACGCGATCCACCGCGCGGTGATGAGGCCGGCCATCTTCCTGGTGAACACCTCGCCGAGCACGGTCTTCAGCTCGCTGTCGGGGCGGGCGGCCTGCTCACCGGCCAGCCACGCCCGCGGATCGCGGTCCGGGAGCAGGTTGATGCTCAGCGTCTCACCGGGCGCCCAGAAGGACGAGATCTGCAGGATCGCGGGGCCGCTGAGGCCGCGGTGGGTGAAGAGGATGTTCTCCCGGAAGCTCTGGTCCCCGCAGCTGACAAGCGCGTCAAGCGACGTGCCTGAGAGCTCGCCGCAGAGGGCCTTGAGCTCGTCATTGACCGTGAAGGGGACGAGGCCGGCGCGGGTCGGCACGACGCTGTGACCGAACTGGCGGGCGACCTCATAGCCGAAGCCGGTGGCGCCCATCGTCGGGATCGACAGGCCGCCGGTGGCGATCACCAGTGACGGCGCCCGCACCGGCCCCATGTCAGTGCTGAGCAGGTACCCGGCGTCCGTCGCCTCGATCCGGTGCACTGACGTGTTCAGGCGCAGGTCGACGCGGGACCGGCGGCATTCGGCCAGCAGCAGCTCGAGGATGTCCTTGGAGCGGTTGTCGCAGAACAGCTGGCCGAGCTTCTTCTCGTGGTAGGGGACGCCGTGCCCGTGCACCAGCGCGAGGAAGTCCCACGGCGTGTAACGGGCCAGCGCGGACTTGACGAAGTGCGGGTTCCGGGAGGTGTAGTTGGCCGGCTCCGCGTGCAGGTTGGTGAAGTTGCAGCGCCCCCCGCCGGACATCAGGATCTTCTTGCCCGCCTTGTTGGCGTGCTCCAGCAGCAGCACCTCACGCCCGCGGGCACCGGCGCTCAGGGCACACATCAGGCCGGCGGCACCTGCGCCGATGATCACAACGTCGGTGGAGCGCACATCAGGTCCTCGGGCAACGAGCAGGGGTTGTCCTATGCCGAGCGCTCGGCGGGGAGACCCAGCCCGGCAGCAATCTCGCTGGGGCGTCGGCCCGGGCCGGCGGTGGGCAGAGTGCTGTCGAGCGTCGCGAGCGTCGCGAGCGTCGCGAGCGTCGCGCCGTGGTCCTGGGCGGTGGCGGCGTAGGCGGCGTCGTGGAGCGTGAGGCCGTGGCGCTCAGCCAGCGCGGCTGCCAGTCGCAGCTGTGCGGGGCTGGGGGAGAGCGTCGGGCAGATCTCGCGCAGTGATTCGAGCACGGTGGTGACCTGCTCGGCTCTCGCCTTCGCGCGGCCGCGCAGCAGCGCGCTCCCGAGCTCATAGGGAGTGAGATCGAGGACCGCCAGCGCGATCCTGAGCGTCCCGTGCGCGTCGAGCAGGGCTCGCGAGGCCTCGACCTCCTCCTCGCCCTCGGCGTGGAACCACTTCAGCGTGACGGTCGCGTCGCTAACGACGTCGGTCGCGTGCATCCGCCTCGCGATCGATTCGTTCGAGCAGCTCGTCTGAGATCGAGATCATCACCTTTGCCATGGCGAGAGTACCGCCGCTGGCAACTGGCAACGCGCTGCGCCAGGTGATCGACTTCACCCGCAGCGCTGACCTCACGACAAAGGATTAGAGATGGCAGACAGACAGCACCTGAACACGCTGCTCACCGACACACAACAGCCGCTGGTGGTGCCCGGCGGCGGGACACCGCTCGAGGCGATCGCTGCCGAGGCGATCGGCGCGCCCGCCTTCTAGCTGAGCGGATACGCCGTTGCGGCCTGGCGCCACGGTCTGCCGGACATCGGCCTGCTGGGCGCCGCGGAGACCGCGGAGGCGCTGCGGGCCGTGGTGCGGGTCTGCTCACTGCCGGTGATCACAGACGCGGATACCGGTTACGGCGACGCGACCTCCGTGCACGCCAACGTCCGGCTGCTGGAGGCGGCGGGCGCCGCGGCGATCCAGATCGAGGATCAGGTCTGGCCCAAGCGCTGCGGTCACATGGTCGGCAAGGAGGTGATCGACGCTGACGCGGCGGTCCGCAAGATCGCCTCGGCGGTGGCCGCGCGCCGCCACCCGGAGACGCTGATCATCGCGCGCACCGATGCCCTCCATCCGCTCGGTCTGGAGGAGGCGCTGACCCGGGCTCGCCGCTTCCACGATGTGGGTGCTGACGTGGTCTTTGTCGACGCCCCGGAGTCGGTCGATCACCTGCGGAGGATCGGCTCGACCGTGCCCGGAACGCTGATGGCGAACATGAGCGAGGGTGGACGCACACCGCTGCTGGGCGCCGAGGAGCTCGGGGCGCTCGGGTTCAAGATCATCATCTATCCGACCGCGGCGCTGCGGGTCGCCTCACAGCACATCCAGCAGTTCTTCGCCGACCTGCGCGAGGCCGGCAACTCCGACCTCTGGCACGCCCGTATGGACTCGCTGGACGAGCTCAACGCCCTGGTCGGGCTCGACCGCTACCTGGCACTCGACGCCGCCTTCGCAGGATGATCTGGCCGTGAAACCAACCGGCAACACGATTCTGATCGCGGGCGGCACCTCCGGGATCGGCCTCGGGATGGCCCTGAGGCTCGAGCGCGCCGGTAACCGCGTGATCATCGCGGGCCGTCGTGAGGAGCTGCTGGCTGAGATTGCCGCGCAGCATCCGACGATCGCGACGATCACGCTCGACGTCGCCGATCCGGCATCGATCACAGCGCTCAGGGAGCGGGTTGAGCGTGAGCACCCCGACACCAACGTGCTGATCGCAATGGCCGGGATCATGCTCGCTGAGGACCTCACCGCCCCGGCCTTCCTGGCGACCGCGGAGCGGCACGTCGAGATCAACCTGCTGGGGACTATCCGCCTGATTGCCGCGTTCACGCCGATGCTGCTCGGGCGGCGCGACGCGACGATCATGACCGTCTCCTCGGGGCTGGCGTTCGTGCCGCTGCCGATGGCTGCGACCTACAGCGCGACCAAGGCGGCGATCCACTCGTTCACCCAGAGCCTGCGGGTGCAGCTCCGCCCCCACGGGGTCGAGGTGATCGAACTGATCCCACCGGGCGTGCGCACCTCGCTCTTTGGTCAGGATGAGGCCGGCAGCGGCATGCCGCTCGAGGACTTCCTCGACGAGGTGATGACGCTGCTGGCGGTGACGCCCGCGCTCGAGGAGCTGTGCGTCCAGAACGTCCATCACTTCCGTTACGCCGAGCGGCGAGGCGATTACCGCGAGGTCCTTGATCAGCTGAGCTAGTGGTCTGTCTCCGAAATATCTGTCGATTCGAGCCGCCCCTGGCGGCGCCGGGCGGCGTCCTCGTCGCCTCGCGTGGCGCTGCCACGCCACGGCTCCTGCGTTCTTGCCCGCCATCCGCCAGTGACGCCTCTCGGTCGCCAGCCATTTGCGGGACAGACCACTCGGCTGCGGCTCAAGCGCGCGCCGCGGCGCGCGCTTGCAGGTCTGACGGGCATGGAACAGCGCACAATCGAACGTCTCGGCCGCAGCGTCAGCGTGATCGGCCTGGGAACCTCGCAGCTGGGGGCCCCGGTTGGGGCAGCGTCGATGCTGATCAGGCCGCGGACACGCTGAACGCCGCCGCCGACGCGGGCGTCGCGCTTCCTTGACACCGCCGACGTCCACGGCGGCGGGCGCGGTGAGCATCTCTGCGGCCAGCTGCACGGGGCGCAACCTGAGCTGTTCATCCGGCGCGAGCTGCGGCGCGCCCAGCGCACGCGTACCAACCCCGGCGTGGATTGGGCAGGGGAGTTGCGACCGGCTCACGCACACCGCGACCGTTGCGCCAGTGACCATGTGCGCGGGCCCGTACGCGGACCCTCCGCGAAGGACAACGGCTGCTCTGACCCGGATGCCGAAGATTTTTCCTTCGGCCGCCGAAGGGAAAATGGTCTTGCGCCCCCGGGAGTGATGCGTTTCCCTTCAGCAGACATTGGAGCGTTGCCAGGGAGCACCTGCCTCGTGAGCATCCCGTTCCTGCGGGACCATGGGGACGGCTGGGCTGTCCCCATGCGGCGCATGACACGAACGGGAGGCTCGCGTGACCGACGTTACGCCTGGCGCATCGCTGTTGTCGGAAGTCGCGGAGCCACCACTGACCGCGGGTTCGTCGATCGCTCAGGTGGACCTCTACTCGTACGAGCTGAACTACGTGGGCGGCGAGTACGTGATGTCCGGGGGACGGGTCATCACCACCCTCTCCAGCACGGTCGTGCGGATCACCACGACGGACGGGGTGGTCGGCTACGGCGAGACCTGCCCACTGGGCTCAAACTACCTTCCGGCGCACGCCGCGGGGGCGCGGGCGGCTCTGGCCGAGCTGGGGCCCGAGCTGATCGGTCTCGATGCGGCCAATCCCGCCGCCGTGTGCCGCAGCATGGACGCGGTCCTGCTCGGCCACGGATACGCGAAGAGCGCGGTCGACATCGCCTGCTGGGACGTGCTAGGTCAGGTCACGGGGCGCCCGATCTGTGATCTCATCGGCGGACGTCAGTACGAGCGCTTCCCGCTGTATGTCGCCATCCCGCTCGGCTCGCCGGAGGAGATGTGCGCGCAGGTCCAGGAGCTCCGAGAGGCCGGGATCCACCGCTTCCAGCTGAAGCTGGGCGGCGATCCGTCCGAGGATGCCGGTCGGGCCACCGCGATCGTGCAGGCCGCGGGCCCCGAGGACGTCATCATCGGCGACGCGAACTGCGGCTGGAGCCTCCGCGAGGGACTGACGGCGGCGAAGCTGATGGACGGCCTCCCGGGCTTCTTCCTCGAGCAGCCCTGCGCGACCTACGAGGAGTGCCTGCGCGTCCGCGAGCACACCTCGTTGCCGATGATTCTCGACGAGGTGATCACCGACCTGCCGATGCTGCTGCGGGCCTGGGAGGACCGGGCCATGGAGGGATTCAACCTGAAGATCGGACGGGTGGGCGGACTGACGCCGGCACGGCTGATGCGGGACGTCGGTGAACGGATCGGGATGACCGTCAACGTCGAGGACGCGTGGGGTGGCGATCTCACGACGGCGGCGGTCAGTCATCTGGCGGCCAGCACCGGCCCGGACTGTCTCGTGATGGTCTCCTTCATGAACGACTGGACGCGGGAACACGTCGCATCCTACGAGCCGCGCTCCGTCGGGGGCTTCGGCTCGGCGCCGACCGGACCGGGGCTCGGGATCGAGGTCCAGGCGGACCGGCTCGGCACCCCGTTCGCCAGCTTCGGACGGCCATGACCCACGGAGCGAGCCGGCCTTGACGCTCCAGCAACTGCGCTACTTCCTGGCTGCCTGCCGACATGGCTCCTTCACCGCCGCCGCTGAGTCGCTCTTCATCGCCCAGCCGTCGGTCGCCGAACAGATCCGCCGGTTGGAGCAGGAGATGGGGGTCCGTCTCTTCGTGCGGACGGGCCGGCGGCTCGAGCTCACCGAGGCCGGACAGACGCTTCGGGTTCACGCTGAACGCGTTCAGGCCGCCGTCGAGGCGGCGGAGGCGGCGATGCAGGGCGCACGTCATCTCCGGGGCGGGGTGGCGTCACTGGGGACCTTCGGTGTCGCGCAGGGCTACCTGGTCAGTGGCTTGGTCACGAACTTCGTCGCCCGTCACCCGGACGTCGTCGTGCGAGTCGTCGGCCAGCACAGCTCGGAGGTCATCGAGCACGTGCGGAACGGAGAGCTCGAGGTGGGGCTCGTGTGTCTTCCGGTGAATGAGCCGACCCTCGAGGTGGAGCCGATCATCTCCGACGACGTGCTCGTGATGGCAGGTCCGGCTCTGGGCATCGAGGGGCCGGTGAGCATCCAGACATTCGCCGCGCAGAAGCTGATCTGGTGGCCGTCCATCGCCGGCTGGCGAGACTCGATTCGCCGCCAGCTCCGCCTCTGGGCTGAGGAGGAGGATGTTCACCTTGACACATCGATCGAGGTGGAACATTTCGAGTCCGCGCTCAAGCTGGTCGAGCAGGGGTTCGGTGTCAGCTACGTCCTCAGGACGATCGCCGAGTCCAGTGCCTTTCCTGCCACCCTCAGTGTCACTCCGTTTTCACGTGAGATCTACGACACATATGCGTTCGTGTGGCGTAAGGACCACGCTGTCACCCCGGCGACAAAGGAGCTGATGGGGATGGCCCGTCAGCTGATGGTCGGCTTCGGTCGGCCTCCTCAACCGGTCCGGGAAGGCCAACCTCGGGGGGACGCGCCCTAGTCGAATGTCATGACGGAGATACTCACCTTGATCGGATCGGGCAGCAGCCAGCGACACTCACCGACGCTGACGGCGACAACCGGCGCCGCCGTGCGTCGTTGTCCACAGGAGCTGTGCCGCGGCCGGTCGGGAGGCTGCCACTGAACGCACAGTGACAGCTGTCGTAACGCAGTCGCAATGTGATTGCCGCTGAACGTCGTATATGGTAACTGCGTTCCCTGCTTGAGCGGGACGGAACGCTTCAGGGACCGACACAACAGGAGAGGAGCACTAACCGTGCAAACCAGGACCCGTAAATTGGTGTCCGTCGTTGCTGTGGCCGGAACGGTTGCAGTCGGCACGACGGTCGTCGCCAGCGCCGGAGCCGCGGCGAGTACCCCAGCTCGATCGGGGCGCGCGGCCCGCAGCGTCTACAACATCGGCGTGCCGATGCCCGAGACCGGGCCGAACGCGCAGGCCGGCAGTGAGATCTTCGATGGTGAGCTGCTCGCCGCCAACCAGCTCAACGCTCATGGAGGCATCCTCGGGCACAAGCTGAAGCTCAACGAGCAGGATGATGCCTGCGATCCGCAGACCTCCGCCGCCGCCGCGACGAAGCTCGTCTCAGAGGGCGTGCAGGCCTTTGTCGGCAACTACTGCTCCGGGGCTGCGTTGCCGGCCGAGCCGATCGTGAAGCGGGCGGGGCTCCCGAACATCCAGCCCTCCGCCAACGACCCGTCGCTGACCGCGGCCAAGCTGAACAACGTCTTCCTGATGGATCCGACCTCATCAGGCGACGCCACGGAGGCCACCGCATTCTTCAAGAAGGTCGAGCACGTCAAGAAGGTGCTGGTGGCGGACGATCAGTCCACCTTCGCGGTGGGCGTGGCCAACCTCGCTGTCCGTGACATGAGGAAGGCGGGTATCTCGGTGCCCGCGATCCAGGCGGTGCCCGCAACCCAGACCGACCTCTCGTCGGTGATCGCGGTCGTCAAGAGCTCCGGCGCGCAGGCCGTGTACTGGACGGGGTACTACGCCCAGGCCGCTCTGTTCGCCAAGCAGCTGCGCGCGGCCGGCCTGAACAAGGTCGTGTTCGCGGTGGCCGATGGTTCGGTCGATCCGACGTTCATCTCCGACGCCGGCCCGGCGGGTAACGGCACCTTCGCGACGATCGTCGACACCACCCAGTTCCTGGGCGGGCAGAACGCCAAGACGTTCATCAAGCAGTACCAGAAGGCGTTCCACTCCGCTCCGGGTCCGTACTCGGCGTACGGGTACGACGCGATCAACACCCTTGCGGCGGCGGCCAACGCCGCACACAGCATCGCGCCGGCAAAGGTGATCCAGGCGCTCCACAAGGTCCACTACAAGGGCCTGACCGGCGCGGTCTCCTTCACCAAGGTCGGGGCTCGGGTCGGCGCCAAGTTCGTCGTGCTCGAGGTCAAGAAGGGTGCGTACACGGTCGCACCGAAGCAACCGTAATAGGCTGCGGTCTGACGAACACGGTGTGAGGCGATGCAACTACTTGTCAGTGAGATCGAGAACGGAATCTTCCTCGGCGCGTTCTTCGTGCTGATCGCTCTGGGCTACAGCATGGTCTACGGGATTCTCCGTCTGATCAACTTCGCCCACGGCGACTTCTACATGATGGCCGCCTATGTGAGTTTCACGATCTTTGGGGCGGTGGGAATCAGCCACCTCCACAGCAAGTGGCCGATCGTCCTCGCGGTGGGGCTGATCACGATGGTCGCCACAGGCGCTCTCGCGGTTCTCGCGGAGCGCCTGATCTACCGCCCGATGCGCCGCGCCGCGCTCCTCAGCCTGATGATCGCGGCGCTTGGCCTCTCTCAGGTGCTGGAGAACGGCGTGCTCAACATCCCGGCCTGGGGCTCTCAGTACCGGACCTATCCGGTCACGAGCTCCGCGGCCGGGACGAGCATCTTCGGCACGCAGTTCACCTACGCCCAGATCGTGATGGTGATCATCTCCGGACTGCTCGCCGTCGGGGTGTACTACCTGGTGGGCCGCACGCTGATCGGCAAGGCGATGCGGGCGGTGGCGGAGGACCGCGTGGCCGCCTCGCTGATGGGTGTGAACGTCGACTTCGTGATCTCCCTCGTCTTCTTCGTCGGAGGCGCGCTGGCCGGCGCCGCGGCTGTGATGGACAGCCTCTATTACGGCCAGATCAACTATCTGATGGGCTTCACGGTCGGGCTGCAGGCGTTCACGGCGGCGGTCCTGGGAGGCATCGGCAACATCGGAGGCGCGGTCGTGGGCGGCCTGCTCCTCGGCATCGTCGAGTCGATCGGCACCGGGGTCTTCGGTGCGGAGTGGTCCGTCGTGGTCGCCTTCGGCGTGCTCGTGGTGATGCTGTGGGTTCGCCCCAACGGCCTGCTCGGCGAGCGCGTGGCCCGGAGGATGTGAGCGATGCGCAACCGATTGTTGAGCAGCAGGACCTCATGGCGTTGGCAGAAGCTCGCCGTCCCGTTCGCACTGCTCGCCGCGGTGTTGTTCCCGGTCGTCATCCACAGCGAGTACTGGATCACGATCGGCTACCAGACCGGGATGCTGATGACCCTTGCCCTGGGGCTGAACATCGTCGTGGGGTACGCCGGTCTGCTGGACCTCGGCTTTGCCGCCTTCTTCGCGATCGGCGCGTACACGACCGGGATTCTCTCCACCCAGGACGGCTGGTCGGTGCTGGCGACGATCCCCGTCGGCATCCTCGTGGCGATCGGCGGAGCGATCTTCGTCGGCGTTCCGACGCTGCGGCTGCGCAGTGACTATCTCGCCGTGGTAACGCTCGGATTTGGTGAGATCGTGCAGGCGTTCGCGAACAACCTGACCGTGACCGGCGGTGCCGCCGGCGTGTATGGCATCCCGCCGCTCCAGATCTTCGGGTACCAGTTTCTGACCGCGAAGTCCTATTACTACGCCTTCCTGGTCCTGGTGATCATCTGCGTGGGGATCACGTTCCGGGTGCGTCATTCACGACTCGGCAGAGCGTGGCTCTGCATCCGGGAGGATGAGGATGCCGCCCAGGCGATGGGCATCAAGACCTACCGGTACAAGCTGTACGCCTACACCGGAGGTGCTGTGTTCGGCGCCGCGGCGGGCTCGCTGTTCGCGCCCGCGCTCACGGCGATCTCGCCCACGAGCTTTGGTTTTCCAGAATCGCTGCTGATCCTGATGGCCGTCTCGATCGGCGGAATGGGCAGCATCTGGGGCGCGCTGCTGGGCGCGACGGTCGTCGAGGTCCTGCCGGAGGTCTTCCGCTCCTTCTCGCAGGCACGCTTCCTCGTCTTCGGCGTGGTGCTGATCGCGATGATGATGCTCCGGCCCCACGGGCTCATCCCTGAGGGTGGCGTCGCCGACCTGTTCAATCGCCTGCCCTTCCGGCGCGCGGCTCGGGCCGGTGACGGCATCAACGGCGAGACAACCCATGCCTTGCCCACACCGGCAGCGGCCGACGAGGCGGCGCTGTGAGTCCGGTGACGACCCCGGGGTCCGCCGCCGAGCCGTCGGCCACCGTGACCGCCTCGATGCTCGAGGTCCGGGATGTCACGCTCAATTTCGGCGGTGTCATGGCGCTCAGCGAGATCTCCCTGTCCGTTGCCGGGGGCGCGCTGCAGGCGATCATCGGGCCGAACGGCGCGGGAAAGACCTCGCTCTTCAACTGCCTGACCGGGTATTACCGTCCGTCGAGCGGGTCGATCATCTACGGCGGCACCGTGCTCGATGGGCTCGCTCCGCCGGACATCGCCGCTCTCGGCATCCGGCGCACGTTCCAGAACATCCGCGTCTTCCCGCGCATGACCGTGCAGGAGAACGTGCTGGCCGGGGCGCACCTGCGCGCGGTTGCGGGCCTTCCGGCCATCCTGGCCGGCTCACCGGGGTGGCGACGCACCGAGCGGTTGCTGCGCGACGACGCCGATCGCTGGATCGAGTTCGTCGGGCTCGCTGATCAACGGCGCCGCACCGCCGGTGATCTGGCCTACGGCATGCGCAAGCGGATGGAGATCGCCCGCGCGATGATCGGGCAGCCCGGCCTGTTGCTGCTCGACGAACCGGCGGCCGGGGTCAGCTCGGTTGAGCGCGAGGCCCTCTCGGATCTGATCGCCCGCGTGCACGCGCAGGGCGTGGGCGTGGTGATGATCGAGCATGATGTTGAGCTCGTGATGAACCTGGCGACGAACGTGTGCGTCCTCGACGGCGGCAGGCTGCTGGCCTCGGGGCCGCCGGAGGCCGTCCGATCGAACCCGGACGTGATCCGCGCCTACATGGGACGGAGGCGCAAGTGAGCCTGCTCGAGGTCGAGAACATCAGCGTCTTCTACGGGGCGGTGCGCGGCGTCAGCGACATCTCCTTCTCTGTGAACGAGGGCGAGATCATCGCGCTGCTCGGCGCCAACGGCGCGGGAAAGAGCACGGTGCTCAAGGCCATTTCCGGGATCGTTCGGCTCCGCAGCGGCTCGATCCGCCTCAGCGGGGAGTCGCTGCCTTCCGGGCGGCCCCACAAGCGCGTTTCGCAGGGACTCGTGCAGGTTCCCGAGGGACGCCACATCTTCGCCAGCCTCACGGTCTCCGAGAACCTCGAGCTCGGCGGGTACATCCACGCGAAGAGCGCGCGGGCGAGGCGCGAGCGCCAGACGGAGGTGCTCAAGCTCTTCCCGAACCTGCACGACAAGCTCAACCAGCTCGCCGGTCGACTCTCGGGCGGCGAGCAGCAGGCGCTCGCGATCGCCCGGGCGATGATGGCCAGGCCTCGCGTGCTGATGGTCGACGAGCCATCACTCGGTCTCGATCCCCAGAAGATCGACGTCGTGTACGACCTGCTCGCAGATATCGCCCGCTCAGGCACGACCGTCGTGCTGGTGGAACAGAACGTGGCTCTGGCGCTCGAGCTCGCCGGCCGCGCGTATGTGCTGCAGCAGGGAACCGTCGTGCTGTCGGGCGACGCCACGGCTTTGGAGAAGGATGAGCGCGTCGCGGCCGCGTACCTCGGTAGTGCTCCCGCCGCCGCCGCGGCGGTCGGGTAGAGCCAACCATGGACCACGGCTGCTCGTCTGCGTCATCGCCTGCGGTGCCGTTTCTGGACGCCGACACCATCCGGAGCCTGCTCGACGTGAGCAGCGCCGCTGCGCTGCTCACCGAGTCGCTGGCGTCCGGCGCCGTCGACCCTGAGGACGACAGTCCGCGACTGTTCTCGCCCGCCGGCCCCGGTCGGGAGTTCCTGATCATGCCAAGCGTCGGACGGACGCGATCCGGGGTGAAGCTGGTCGCCCTTGCGCCCGACAATCCGGCGGCGGGCCATCCCGCCGTCCAGGGCGTTTACGTCCTCTTCGCCAACGATCATCTCACCCCGCTCGCGATGCTCGACGCCTCCGAGCTGACGTTGCTGCGCACCCCGGCCACGACCGCGATGGCAGCAGAGCACCTGCTCGCGGCGAAACGGGAGGAGGGAGCCTCAGGCGCAGATCCTCCCGCATCGGAAACGGGCTCGGGAGCGCGCGGCCTGCGGGTGGTGGTTTACGGAACGGGCCCCCAGGCGGAACGCCACATTCACTGCATCGAGGCGGTGCTGCGTCCGGATGAGATTGCGGTCGTTGGGCGGCGGGCCGCAGCGGTCGACGTGCTCGTCGCCCGCACGGTGGCGGCAGGCGCGCCGGTCCGCCGAGCCGCGGCTGACCCGACAGTGGATCTGGCGCGCGCGCACCTGGTGATCTGTGTCACCGCAGCCGCGACGCCGCTCTTCGCCGATGAGGCGGTGAGCAGCGACGCCGTTGTCTGCGCCGTCGGTGCGCACGGCCCGCAGCGGCACGAGCTTCCCGTTGAGCTCGTGCGGCGCTCGGACATCGTGGTTGAGGCTCGGGTCGCGGCGCTGCGCGAGTCCGGCAACGTGTTGCAGGCCCGGCCCGTCGACGCTTGGGGGGATGGCCAGCCGCTCACGAACCTCGCGGAACTGGTCAGCGGACGCTTCGTCGCGACCCCCGGCCGTCCGGCCGTCTTCACCGGTGTCGGCATGGCCTGGCAGGACCTGGTCATCGCCAGCTCGCTGTATGACCGGCACGCCGGTGGAGACCGTCGCCAGCCGGCTTCCGCCCGCGCCCTCGCGCGACCGGACTGAGCAGGCGCACGCCGGAGGTGGCCGGGCCGGTGATGCGCCGCCCGCCTCAGCCCCGCACCCTGAACACCGCATCGACCTCGATCGAGGCCGGAATCTGCGCCCCGAGCGTCGTGCGCGCCGGGCGGAGTTCCGGGAAGACCACGGCAAGGCCGCGTCGGCCTTGGTGGCGTCGGCCATGTCGGCGAGGCCGACGGTGACCTGAAGGGCGTCCTCCATCCGGGCGCTGGGCGCCCCGGCGAGCAGGCGGAGGTTCCCCCGACCGATCGCCGGTGAGCGGCTGCCCCCGGCGCGGGGGTGGCGGTGCTCGCCCCGGCCAGCGTCGACGCCGTGTACGTCGCGCTGCCGGCTCCCACCATGCCGGCTGGACCATCGCGGCTGTGGGAGGCGTTCGTCCTTCCGTTCCAGGCCCAGCACGTCCGCTGCACCTGACTTCACACGCAGCTGGGCGACGCTGCGCGTCGCCGGCATGGAGAGATGGCTGCGAGTCAACGTCGAGGCGCGTGAGCCGCCGGCCTCCGCCTGAGTCCTCCCGGGGGCGAGGATTGGGACGGTGCCTGACGCTGGCGGCGCATGTGGCTCGCCGCCCCCTGACAGGTGACGGCACGCCGCCCACGGCCTGGCACGTGACGTGTGCAACACTACTCACGCGTGGGAGCTGCATTTGACGCGATCGTGATCGGGGCAGGCGTCGTCGGAGCCTGCTGCGCCCACTATCTGAGCGCCGCGGGAGCGTCCGTCGCCGTGCTCGACCGCGGTTGGGTGGCCGGCGGCACCACCGGCGCGGGGGAGGGGAACATCCTCGTCTCGGACAAGCAGCCGGGGGCCGAGCTGGAGCTGGCGCTGCTCTCCAACCGACTCTGGCGTGAGCTTGGGTCGCAGCTCGGGGAGGCGATCGAGCTCGAGCTCAAGGGCGGTCTCGTAGTCGCGGCGTCCGCCTCGGCGCTCGAAGCCCTCCAGAGCCTGGCCCGCGCTCAGCGAGCCTGCGGCGTCGAGACCGTCCCGGTCGCCGGGCCGGAGCTGGCCGAGTCCGAGCCGCACATCTCTGCGCGCCTGTGCGGCGGGATCCTGTATCCGGAGGACATGCAGGTCCAGCCGATGCTCGCCGCCGCGCACCTGCTCGCCGCCGCGCGGCGCCGTGGAGCCGAGCTGCGCACCGGTTGCGAGGTGACCGAGATCTCCCGCGGCTCCGACGGACGGGTGACGGGTGTCAGGACCTCCGCCGGTTCGTTCAGCGCGCCGGTCGTGGTCAACGCCGCCGGCACCTGGGGCGGGGCCGTGGCGGCGCTCGCCGGATCGGCGCTGCCGATCCTCCCACGGCGGGGGTTCATCGTTGTGACCGAGCCGCTCGAGCCGCTGATCCGTCACAAGGTCTACACGGCGGAGTACGTCGCGAACGTGGCCAGCTCCGATGAGGGGCTCGAGGTCTCGACGGTCGTCGAGGGGACCCGTGCAGGCACCGTCCTCATCGGGGCGACGCGTGAGCGCGTCGGCTTCGACCGCAGCGTCTCCTGGGAGGCGATCGGCCGGATCGTCGCCGGTGCGATCACCGTGTTCCCGTTCCTCGCCGAGGCCCGGGCGCTGCGCACATACTCCGGATTCCGGCCGTACTGCCCCGATCACCTGCCGGTGATCGGGCCTGATCCGCGCGTCCCCGGACTGATCCACGCCTGCGGCCACGAGGGGGCCGGAATCGGTCTGGCCGCCGCCTCCGGGCTGGTCGTGGCTCAGCTCGCGACCGGACGTCCCACGGAGCTCCCCCTGCATCCGTTCGCGGTCGACCGGTTCGACGAGATGAGTGTCCGTGGCTGAGCCTCGGGCACGCTTCGCCGTCACGGTCGACGGTGATGAGGTGACGGTCAGCGCGGGGCAGACCATCGCGGCCGCGCTGATCGCCTCCGGCCGCGCCGCGTGGCGAACGACGAGGCTCGACCACCGCCCCCGCGGCGTCTTCTGCGGCATCGGGGTGTGCTTCGACTGCCTGGTCACGCTGAACGGGCAGCGGTCGGTTCGCGCCTGTCTGGTGACGGCACGACCGGGAGACGAGATCCGCAGCGAGGGTGGACCGGGACGAACCGATGGCGACGGCTGAGCACCCGGTCGATCTGGCGGTGATCGGCGCCGGCCCGGCAGGGCTGGCCGCGTCGATCACGGCCTCCGAAGCCGGCCTCTCGGTGCTCGTGCTCGACATGGCCGAGCGGATCGGCGGCCAGTACTGGCGGCATCAGCAGGACGAGACCACGGAGCGCGGCGACCGCTCCCACCGGCATGGCTGGAGCACGTTCGTCGGGCTCCGAACCAGCTTCGACGCGCACGTTCGCGCCGGTCGGATCGCCCATCGGGCGAGCCATACCGTCTGGTCGGTCGAGCGCGCCGGGGCGCTCTTCCGCGTGCACGCCATCGGCGGTGAGCGCGACCGGCTGCGGTACCTCGCCCACGCACGAGCGGTGCTCGTGGCGACCGGGGCGCACGACCGTCAGCTTCCGTTCCCGGGCTGGACGCTGCCGGGGGTGATGGCGGGTGGCGGCGCGCAGTCGCTGCTGAAGGGGTCGGGGGTCGCGCCGGGTCGGCGCGCGGTGGTGGCCGGGACTGGTCCCTTCCTGCTCCCGGTGGCTGACACGCTCCTGATGGCCGGGGTGAACGTGGTGGAGGTCGTCGAGGCCAACGCTCCCCTGCGAATGCTCGGAGCACCCGCGGCGATCCCCGCGGGTCTGGTCAAGCTGCCCGAGGCGGCGGGGTACGCCAGGCGCCTGCGAGAACATCGAGTCCGCGTCAGCACCGCTCAGGCGGTGGTCGCCGCCAGCGGTCAGGAGCGGC
Organism: Actinomycetes bacterium; assembly: GCA_021851525.1. Lineage (GTDB taxonomy): Bacteria > Actinomycetota > Thermoleophilia > Solirubrobacterales > Solirubrobacteraceae > Palsa-465. The sequence goes on from JAJZDA010000001.1 coordinate 78,804, forward strand.
TGAGCGCTGTCACGGTGGCGCGTGTCGACGAGAGGTGGCGGGTGGTTGCTGGAACCGAGCGGGAGGTGAGGTGTGACCTTCTCACCGTGGGATTCGGCTTCACTCCCCAGGTGGAACTGGCGCTTGCGGCGGGCTGCGAGACCGGCATCGGTTCGGACGGCTCGCTGGTCGTGAGCACCGACAGCGCGGGCCGAACCTCCGTTCCGGGCGTCTATGCGGCCGGCGAGACCACCGGCGTCGGCGGCGCCGACCTGGCACTGCTAGAGGGGCGGCTCTGCGGCGCCGCGGTGATCCAGGACCTTCGGGGCGGCGCTGCGACCGGTCGTGGGGGGCGCGCCGGCGTCGGTGAGAGGATCGAGCGTCGGGCGCGTCGCCGGGCGCTCGAGGCGCGACGCAGGAGCCTGCTGAGCTTTGCCGCCGCCGTCAACGGCGTCTTCTCTATCAAGCCAGGTTGGGAGGAGTGGCTCGATCCTGAGACGCTCATCTGCCGCTGCGAGGAGGTTCCGTACGCCCGGATCCGGACCGCGCTGGACGAGCTCGGCGCCGGCGATGCCCGCACCGTCAAGCTCCTCGCCCGGCCCGGCATGGGCCTCTGTCAGGGACGGATCTGCGGCGCCGCGGTGGCCCGCCTGGTCGCGTCACGGCGTACGGCGGGGGAGGCGGGGAGCGGCGCGAGCGTCGGGTTCTCCCTGGCGTCCGGCGCGGCGCAGGAGGACCTGATCGCGCTCTCCCGGCGGCCCCTCGGCAGTCCGGTTCCGCTGAGTCACCTGGCGGCGTTCGACACGCGCATCCCGCCGGCCGCGGACCCGCCCGGCCCGGGAAAGGCTGGAGATCGGCCGGACCCCGTCAAGTGCGGCGACCCGCCGGACGCCGGCGGGGCCGGCGACCCGCCGGACCCCGGCGAGGCCGATGCCGGGCCGACCCTCGGCGAATGTGGCGTGTGATGGGTGCTATATTACTCACCCAGCAGCGCCTTCACGATTCATCGCCGCGAGACTGGGAGAGAACATGAAACCGTGGCACGGAGTACTGGTCGCAACCGCCCTTCCGTTCAGTGACGACCTCAAGATCGACTTCGATCGCTTCGCCGAGCACATCGCCTGGCTGGGGGAGAACGGCTGCCACGGCGCCACACCCAACGGCTCGCTTGGCGAATACCAGACCCTGACGCCCGAGGAACGGGCCAAGGTCGTTGAGGTCGCCGTCCAGGCGGCCCCCGCCGGCTTCTCGGTCGTTCCCGGGATCGGTGCCTACGGCGCGCTCGAGTCTCGTCGCTGGGCCGAGCAGGCCGCGGAAACCGGCTGCCCCGCCGTGATGCTGCTGCCGCCGAATGCCTACCGGGCGGACCCCCGCGCGGTGCTCGCGCACTACGAAGAGGTCTCGAAGGTCGGGATCCCGATCGTCGCCTACAACAACCCGATCGACACGAAGGTCGATCTGACGCCGGAGCTCCTCGCGCAGCTGAGCGCGGCCGGCCTGATAGTCGCGGTGAAGGAGTTCTCAGGTGACCCGCGCCGCCCTTATCAGATCGCTGAGCTGGCGCCTGAACTGGACATCCTGATCGGTGCTGACGACGTCGTGCTCGAGCTGGCACTGGCCGGCGCGAAGGGCTGGATCTCCGGCTTCACCAACGCGTTCCCGCGGAGCTGCGTCGACCTCTACGAGGCCTGCATCGCCGGGGATCTGGACCGCGCACTGCCGCTCTACCGACTCCTGCACCCGCTTCTGCGGTGGGACTCGCGGGTTGAGTTCGTGCAGGCGATCAAGCTCTCGATGGATCTGGTCGGGCGCCACGGCGGCGCCTGCCGGCCCCCTCGGGTGCCGCTCACGCCGGAGCACGAGACGATCGTGCGCGAGGCGACGGACAGGGCGCTGGCTCAGGCGGCGCGCTAGGGCGATGCGCGCCGCACGGGTTCTTCACGCCGTCGACTCGCATACCGAGGGCATGCCGACGCGGGTCATCGTCGGCGGCGTCGGCGTGATCCCGGGCGAGACGATGTTCGACCGGCGCCGGCACTTCCTCGAACACATGGACGACCTGAGGACGCTGCTCATGTATGAGCCTCGGGGGCACGCCTCGATGAGCGGCGCCATCCTGCAGCCGCCGACGCGGCCCGACGCCGACTGGGGAGTGCTGTTCATCGAGGTGAGCGGCTGCCTACCGATGTGCGGGCACGGGACGATCGGCGTCTGCACCGTCCTGGTCGAGACCGGCATGGTGAGAGTCACCGAGCCGGTGACGACGATCAGGCTCGACACGCCGGCGGGTCTGGTGGAGGCGAGCGTCGCCGTCGAGGATGGTCGCGCGGGCGCGGTGACGATCCGCAACGTCCCGTCGTTCTCGGCCGGCCTGGACCGGCACGTCACCGTCCCGGGGCTGGGTGAGGTCGAGTACGACATCGCGTTCGGCGGGAACTTCTACGCGATCACCGAGCTCGAGAAGCTGGGCCTGCCGTTCGAGCGCGACCGCAAGCAGGAGCTGCTCGAGGCGGGGCTCGCGATCATGGCCGCGATCAACGAGCAGGCTGAGCCCGTGCATCCGCTCAACCCGGAGATCCGCGGCTGCCATCACGTCAACCTGCTGGCGCCGGGCTCCGATGAGCGGCACTCCCGTCACGCCATGGCGATCCATCCTGGCTGGTTCGACCGGTCGCCGTGTGGCACCGGCACGTCGGCTCGCATGGCGCAGCTGCACGCCCGCAAGCTACTCGCGATAGGCGACGAGTTCATCAACGAATCCTTCATCGGCAGCCGCTTCATCGGGCGTCTGGTGGAGGAGACCACGGTCGGCGATCTGCCGGCCGTCATCCCGACCATCACCGGACGCGCGTGGATCACGGGCACGGCCCAATACATGCTCGCGCCCGACGACCCGTTCCCGGCAGGCTTTCTCCTATGAGCACCTCACACGTCACCTCCATCTCACCGCAGGCCCCAAGCGATGTCGTAGCCGAGGCCGGCGCCCTCGATCCGCGCGCCGTCGCAGCACTCGCCGCACGTGCGCGCGAGGCGCAGCTGCAGTGGCGGGCGACCGGCGCCGCGGGCCGCTGTTCGTCGCTCGCCGGCGCCGCCCGTGAGCTGCGCGACCGACGTCAGCAGGCCACCGAACTTGTCATCCGCGAGGTCGGCAAGCCGCGCGGGGAGGCGGCGGGAGAGGTCGACCGGGGCATCGCGATCCTCGAGTACTACGCGCAGGCGGCCTTTGCCTCCCGTGGTGACCTCCTGCCGCCCTCGATCGGCGGGCTGCTCTACACCGAGCGCCGTCCGCATGGTCTTGCCGGACTGATCACGCCCTGGAACTTCCCGATCGCGATCCCCCTGTGGAAGAGTGCCCCGGCGCTGGTCTGCGGCAACGCCGTGCTCCTCAAGCCGTCACCGGACGCGCTCGGGACAGCTCTCTTCCTCCAGGAGCTCCTCGCTCGCCACCTGCCCGACGGACTGTTCGCCGTGGCGCCGGGCGAAGCGCAGACGGGTGAGGCCGTGGTGGCGGAGGCGGACATCGTCTCGTTCACCGGCTCGGTGGGGGTGGGCGCCAGCGTCACGGCTCAGGCCACCGGCCGCGGTGTTCCCGTGCAGGCGGAGATGGGCGGCCAGAACGCGGCGATCGTCCTGCCCGACGCCGATCCGGCCCGGTCCGCGGCGATCATCGCGGGTGCGGCGATGGGATATGCCGGCCAGAAGTGCACGGCCACGCGGCGGGTGATCGTCGTGGGGGAGAACGATGCCTTCGTCGACGCCCTGGTGCAGCGCACCGAGGCGCTCGCCCCCGGAGATCCCTACGCCGATGGCGTCGCCGTCGGACCCGTCATCTCGGAGGCGGCGCGCGCCCGGGTGCTCGAGGCCGTCGCCAGGGCGCAGCAGGCCGGTGGCCGCACGCTCACCGGCGGAGCAGCGCTCGACCGCGACGGTTGGTTCGTGGCGCCGACCCTGGTCGACCGGGTCGATCCGAGCGATCCGATCATGCAGGAGGAGACCTTCGGACCGCTCGCGGCCGTCTGCCGTGCCGGGGATCTCGATGAGGCGGTCCAGATCGCCAACGGCGTTCGGTTCGGTCTCGTCACATCGATCCACGGACGGGACCTCGATCAGATCCTGCGTGCCGTGGCGGCCGTGGACACCGGAATGATCAAGGTCAACGGGCCCACCGCCGGAGTCGACTTCTACGCGCCGTTCGGCGGTGAGAAGGCCTCGAGCTTCGGTCCGCGTGAGCAGGGGATGGCGGCCCTGGACTTCTACACGTCAACGCACACCGTCAGCCTGGCGCCGCACGCGGGCTGATCGGACATGGGCATGGCCAAGGATCTCACCGACGCGGCGGTGGTCACCCAGCTGGCCGATCGGCCCAGCCTGCGTGCCGAGGTCGTGGGAGCGCTTCGGGCGGCGCTGGTCGCAGGCCGGATGCGACCCGGCGTCGTGTACTCGGTGCCGATGCTCGCGGCCGAGTTCGGCGTCTCCGCCACCCCGGTCCGGGAAGCGATGCTCGACCTCGCCAAGGAGGGGCTTGTGGAGGCGGTGCGCAACCGCGGCTTCCGGGTCACCGAGCCCACCGACCGCATGCTCGACGAGATCACGGAGCTCCGCGCCCTGATCGAGGTTCCCACCGTGGCGAGGCTTGCCCAGGATGCCGATCCCCGCGAGCTCGAGGCGCTCCGGCCCGTGGCGGAGCAGATCATCGAGCGCGCGCGCGAGGGGGATCTGCTCGGCTACCTTGACGCGGACCGCCGCTTCCACCTGCAGCTGCTCGCGCTGGCCGACAACCTGGAGCTCGTCGAGGTCGTTCGCCACCTGCGTGACCGCACCCGGCTCTACGGGCTGGAGCAGCTGGTGGCGCAGGGCCGGCTCGTGGCCTCGGCGGAGGAGCACGACGAGCTGCTGAACGCGCTCGTGGCCCGGGATGTCGAGCGGGCCCGGGCTGTCATGGCGCGCCACATCGGCCACATCCGCGGAATCTGGGCAACCGGCGCCGACCAGGCGGGGGGCGCCCAGGGGACGCACGATGATCCTGGGGCCGAAGCTCGGGGTCGCCCGTGAGCCCGTCGGCGCACGGCTGAGCCACGGCCCGGCCCGTCCGCTCCTCGATCGCAGCACCCATCCCGTGCCGGCACCTCCGGTCAGGAGCCTGCATCTTGGTGTCTGGAACTTCAGCCGCGCCCACCAGCCGTGGTAGACGATGGTCGCCGACACCGGCTCGGGGTGGGGAACCCCGCCAACGGTTCCATGTCCACCGGTGCTGAGGCCGGCCGCCCAGCCTCAGCCACCGACGGTCGCCGGCCGCGTGAGGCTGCAGAGGATCTCCTCCAGCTCCACCTCGCTCAGCAGGCCGCTGTCGAGCGCCAACTCGCGCACGCTCCTCCCGCTCGACAGCGCACGCTTGGCCAGGGCGGTCGCGGCGGCGTACCCGATCGCCGGTGCGAGCGCGGTGCAGAGCGCCACCGAGCCGCCGATGCGTGCGGCGAGCAGCTCGCGGTCAACCTCGATCCCCAGGACGCATCGGTCTGCCAGCAGCTGACACCCGGTGGTCAGCTGCTGAAGGCTCTCTCGCAGCGCGCGGAAGATGATCGGCTCGAACGGGTTCAGCTGCAGCTGCCCGCCCTGAGCGGCAAGCGTCACTGTCAGGTCGTTGCCAATCACCTGGAACGCTATCTGGTTGACCACCTCTGGGATCACGGGGTTCACCTTCCCCGGCATGATCGACGAGCCCGCCTGCATCGCCGGGAGGCGGAGCTCACCGAGGCCCGCCTGCGGACCCGACGACAGCAGTCGCAGGTCATTGCAGATCTTGATCAGCTTCGTGGCCAGACGCTTGAGCGTGCCCGACATGGCCACAAGCGCGCCGGTGTCCTGCGTGGCCTCCACCAGGTCGGGCGCGAGCTTCAGGGGCAGGTCCGTGAGCGACACCAGGTGCCTCAGCGAGCACTCCGCGAAGCCGGGCGGGGCCGTGATCCCGGTACCGATCGCGGTGGCTCCGAGGTTGACCTCGTGCAGCAGCCGCTGCGCCTCCTCAATGCGCTGGAGGTCCTCTCGCAATGTCCATCGGAAGGCGGCCAGCTCCTGCCCGAGCGTCATCGGCACCGCATCCTGGAGCTGGGTGCGCCCGAGCTTGACGACGTCAGCGAACTCCTGCGCCTTGCCGCCGAACGCTTCAGAGAGGTGTTCGAGCGCTGCCCGTAGCCGCTGCGCGTCGGCGACCACGGCCAGCCGCAGCGCCGTCGGGTAGACGTCGTTGGTCGACTGGCTGAGATTGACGTGCTCATTTGGGTGCAGGTGCTCGTAACTGCCGCGCGGCAGACCCAGGAGCTCAAGCGCTCGGTTGGCGATCACCTCGTTGGCGTTCATGTTGGTGGAGGTACCGGCGCCGCCCTGCACGAGATCCACGACGAACTGCTCCCGCAGCGCGCCGGCGCGAATCTCCTGGCACGCCGCCACGATCGCCCGGGCACGCCGCTCGTCGAGCGTCCCCAGCTCATGATTCGCACGGGCGCAGGCGGCCTTCACGCACGCCAGCGCGTCGACGAGCTCCGGAGCGTCGCCGATCGTCTCGCGAGAGATCGGGAAGTTCTCGAGTGCGCGCAGCGTGTGAACGCCCCAGTACGCGTCGTCCGGAACCTCACGATCGCCCAGCAGGTCATGCTCTGAGCGCGACACGATCGTCTAGCCGGCCATCGCCGTCATGTGGGCACCACCGCCGTCGCCCGCGGTCAGCGGTCTGCCCGGGCGGTGCGCTGCGACGCTCGCAGTCAGTCGGAGATGCGGCTGCCGGCCCCTGAACTCGTCAGCGCTGGGAGCCCTGGTCAGCCGGCCTGAGGCGGCCGGCACCGCGGGCTCTCTCATCGACCCATCTGGTCGGTGACGGCCTGCCGGATCGCCTGCACGAACGAGCTGAGCTCGGCGTCGCTGGTGATGAACGGGGGGCTGATCTGAAGCGTGTTGCCGCGCAGCGGGCGTGAGATGAAGCCGAGCTCAATGAGGTCCTCGGAAGCCTGCTCAGCGCTCAGTTGCTCAGCGAGCGTGACGCCGCCCAGCAAGCCCGCCACGCGGACGTCGAGCACCCCGGGGGTGTGCTTCGCCAGTTCGGTGAGCTCGCGCTGAAGCAGGGCCTCGAGCTCACCGACGCGCGCCAGCAGCCGGTCGCGCTCGAGAATCTCGAGGTTGCGCAGCGCGACAGCGGACGCAGTGGCGTGGCCGCCGTAGGTGACCCCATGTCGGAAGATCGGGGCCTCCGGGCCGTTGAGGAAGAACGGCTCCCAGATTCTGGGGCTGACGAGCACCCCGCCAAGCGGCGCGTATCCGGAGGTGACTCCCTTGGCGAACGTCAGCAGGTCCGGCCGGATCCCGTAGCGATCGGCGGCGAACATCGTCCCCATCCTGCCGAACCCGGTGATCACCTCGTCCAGGACGAGCAGGATGTCGTGCTCCCGGCAGATCTGCTGAAGCGCTTCCAGATATCCGGGTACGGGTGGGTTCACGCCACCGGTTCCCTGCACCGGTTCGGTCACCAGGGCCGCGATGTTCTCCGGACCGATCTCAGCCACGGTGCGGGCGACCTGATCGGCATCGTCGAACGACACGCGCGCGGTCTCTGAGACGAGCGACGGGGTTCCGTAGCCGTCGCGGTTGAACTCCAGACCCGCGATGCTGGTTCCGTAGGCGTGCAGGCCGTGGTAGCCGTACTCACGGCTCAGGATCACGCGCTTGCCCTCGCGACCTTCGCGCTGCCAATGGCGGCGGGCGAGCTTGCAGGCGACGTCTATCGCATCAGAGCCGCCTGAGTTGAGGATCACCTTGGCGCGCGCGATCGGGCTCAGATCGGCCAGTCGGTCGCCGAGCTCACGTGCTCTCTCATTGGTGAAGCGCCCGAACGTGTGGTAGGTCTCGAGCCTCAGCATCTGCTCGTGCGCGGCCGCTGCCAGCTCCGGGTGCGAGTGACCGACGTTCGCGTGCCAGAGCCCGGCGGTTCCGTCGAACAGCCTGCGGCCATCGGCGGTGAAGACGTAGGAGCCCTCGCCGCGCTCGATCACCAGCTGGCGACCGATGACAGAGGGAACGTGCGCCTGAGCCGGCCAGAGCGCCGGACCCTCGGTCCCAGCGGCGGAGGGGGACGCCTGCAGTTGATCGGTGATGGTCATCCAGTGTCTCCTCAGGGCGTGCCTTGATCGACTTTGGGTGTCAGCGCGGGCAAGTCTCTCGCTCGCGCTCGTGACGGGATCCAGGTGTGGTGCTGCGCGGCCCCGGTCCACGATCGTGCAGGCGCGCGGCGCAGGGCGGCTCAGCGGGGCGGGCGCCGCAGGACCACAGGGCGCGCGAGGTTGGCTGCGCAACCGGGCCTGGGAGGGCGCGCCGCGGCGGGCCGCAGGTCACCTGCGCCAGCGCGCATCCCGGCCGGCTGCGGGGAGCGGTCACGATCCGCTGCGCCTGCGCGCGGCATCGACGCGGCGCGCTCATCTAGCTGGACCGCAGCAGTCGCTTCATGCCGTCCTGCATGTGCTCCATCAGGAGCTGGACGCCCCGATCAGCGTCGCCGGCAACGATCGCCTCGGCCATCTCACGGTGTTCAATGACCCGTTCATCTATCGAGGAGTAGGTCCGCTGCATGTTCGTCAGGCACATCCGGACCTGCGTGAGCAGCGTGCGGTGCATGCGCTTGAGCTGAGCGCTCCCGGAGAGATCCACGAGCTTCTCGTGGAAGCTCATGTCGAGTTGCGAGACCTCGTTGCTCGATGGGTCACCTCGGTAGCGCTCCATCGCGTCCACGATCTCAATCAGCTCGACCGCCTCAGCGTTGCGTCTGGACTCGATCAGGTGCTCAATCGCGGCGCGCTCAACCGCCCCACGGGCCAGGTACGTGTCACGGATCGTGCTCTCGTCGAAGTCGATCACGAACAGGCCGCGGTTGCGGTGGCTGATCAGCAGCCCCTCCTGCATCAGGCGCTGCATCGCCTCCCGGAGCGGGCCGCGACTGACGCCGAGGCTGTGTGCCAGCGACGCCTCGAGCATCTGCTGCCCGGGCGCCAATTGACCGGTTGCGATCGCCTCCCGCAACTGCCGAGCGATCAGCGTCGGTGTGGTCTCCTGTCGGATCGGGGTGAGGACCGCCGGTTCGCTAACGCGACCCTCTGCGCCGGTTGCTTCCACCGGGCTCCTCCTTGCTTGGGTGGCGGCGTTGCTCCTGCCGCGGGCTCTGGTTCACGGGACGGTCGCCGGCCGGCATCCGCATCGCCGGCCCGGTTGGCGTGCCAGCGGACGTTCGCGCCGGTGTGTCAGCGGACGTCCGGCTTCCCATGAGCATGGTTGATAGACGTTGCACTTGTCTCTGGCGATGCATGATCAGGCATCGGCCGGTCGCGGTAGCGCGAGGTAGCGGAGTTCCAGGAACTCTTCGATCCCGGCACGTCCGCCCTCCCGGCCGAGGCCGGACTCCTTGATCCCGCCGAACGGAGCTGCCGGGTTGGACACCAGGCCCGTGTTCACGCCGAGCATCCCAACCTCGATCGTCTCCTGCAAGCGCAGCGCGCGCTCCAGATCACGCGTGAAGGCGTAGCCCACCAGGCCCCAGCTGGTGCTGTTCGCCAGGCCAACCACCTCGTGCTCACTGTCGAAGGGGATGATCGGCGCGACCGGACCAAAGATCTCCTGGGCCATCAGCTCAGAGGCGGGATCCACGTCGGCGAGCACCGTTGGCGCGTAGAAGTAACCCCTGCCCTGAGGCTCGAAGCCGCCGCAGACGACCCGGGCGCCCCGGTCGACGGCGTCCGCCACGAGGGCTCTGACCTTGGCTACCGCCGCAGGGCCGATCAGAGGACCCACCTGGGTATCCTCATCGAGGCCGTCGCCCACCGTCAGGCTGCGCATCTTCGAGGCGAGCCGCTCGACGAACTCATCGGCCACGCTGCTGTGAACGAACATCCTGTTGGCGGCGGTGCATGCCTGGCCCATGTTGCGCAGCTTGGCGACCATGGCACCTTCCACAGCGGTGTCGAGGTCAGCATCGCCGAACACGATGAAGGGGGCGTTGCCACCGAGCTCCATCGAGCTGCGCATCACGTGGCGGCTGGCCTGCTCGAGCAGCTTGACCCCCACTGCGGTGGAGCCGGTGAAGGAGATCTTGCGCGCCAGCCCGCTGCTCATCCACGGCTCGACGACGGACCCTGGCTCCGATGAGCAGACGACGTTGAGCACACCCGCGGGCAGACCCGCCTCCTCCAGAATCGCCGCCAACGCGAACGAGCTGAGCGGTGTCAGGTGCGCCGGCTTGAAGACCATCGTGCACCCCGCCGCGATGGCCGGGCCGATCTTGCGGGTCCCCATCGCCAGCGGAAAGTTCCAGGGTGTGACCAGCACGCAGGGGCCCACTGGCTGCTTTGTCACGATGATCCGCGTCAGCCCGTCGCCGCTGATGGTGGCGTCGCCGCCGATCCGCACCGCCTCCTCGGAGAACCACCGCAGGAACTCCGCCGCATAGGTGACCTCGCTGCGCGCCTCGGCCAGGGGCTTGCCCATCTCGAGGGTGACGATCGTTGCCAGTTGCTCGCGCCGCTCGATCATCAGGTCGTAGGCGCGCAGCAGGATGGCACTCCGCTGCCGCGGCGCGGTCCGCGCCCAGGCGCCCTGCGCCCGTACCGCCACCTCGAGCGCGTGCCTGGCGTCCTCAGGCCCGCCGTCAGCGATCGAGGCGAGGACCTCCTCGGTGGCCGGGTTGATCACCTCACAGCGCTTGCGGGACGCGGCCTGGACCCACCTGCCGTCTATGTAGAGCTCGGTGCAGAGTGAGTCGATGGGGTCGCTTGGCCTTGCGGTGATGGTCATCGGCGAGCCTGGGCCTTCAGTAGCATGCGGACAGGGATCATAGTCGATTGCCTGATTGTGGACAATCGGCGGAAACTGGCGGGTCGGCGGGCCCGCAGGAGCCGCCCGTGCCGGCGGGAGCCGATGCCTGGCTCGCGATCGCCTCGAGCACGTCCGCGGTGAACTCCTCGGTGGTTGCGGTCCCGCCCAGGTCGCGCGTGGCGCTGCCGGCGGCCATGGTCATCTCGACGGCCGCCATCAGGGCTGCGCCCGCCGCGGTCTCTCCCAGGTGCTCGAGCATCATCGCGGCCGACCACATCTGGCCGACCGGGTTGGCGATGCCCCTGCCGGCGATGTCCGGCGCGGAGCCGTGGACCGGCTCGAACATCGATGGGTGCTCGCGCGGGGGATTGATGTTGGCGCTGGGCGCCATCCCGATCGAGCCGGCGACGGCGGCGACGAGGTCAGAGAGGATGTCACCGAACAGGTTCGAAGCCACTATCACGTCGAACGCCCCGGGGTCGAGCACGAGCTTTGCGGCGAGCGCGTCGATCAGAACCCGGTCGACGGACAGGGCGGGGTAGGCGTCGGTCACCGATGCGACCACCTCATCCCAGAACGGCATCGAGTGCACCAGGCCGTTGGACTTGGTCGCGGAGGTGAGCCTGCCGCGACGCTGCGACGCCAGATCGGCTGCGAACCGTGCGACGCGAGCTATCCCGGAGCGGGTGAAGATCGCCTCCTGGACGGCGAACTCCTCCGGTTGGCCGGCGTAGGCGCGGCCACCGATCGCCGAGTACTCGCCTTCCACGTTCTCCCTCACCACCACGATGTCCAGCTGCGTGAGGTCTCGCAGCGGAGAGCGGACGCCCGGTAGGAGGCGGACCGGGCGCAGGTTGACGTACTGCATGAACTGCCTGCGGATGGGGATCAGCAGGCCCCACAGCGTTTCGTGATCGGGAAGCTCCGGATGTCCGACCGCTCCGAGCAGGATCGCGTCGGCGCTCGACAGCTGGTCGAGAGCGTCGACGGGCATCATCCGGCCATGCGTGAAGTAGTGGTCAGAGCCCCAGTCACGCGGGCGCCAATGGATCTCAAAGCCGAGGCGCTCAGCCAGTGCGTCCACACATCTGGTCGCGGCCGGGACCACCTCGGGACCGATTCCGTCACCGGGGATGGTGTCGACCGTGTAGGTCCGTGCGCGGCTCATGCGCAGCTCCACACAGTCGGCCCCAGCGTCGCCGCGGCGAGCACGACCAGACGGTGAGCGGCGCGGGAGAGCTTGCGCGGTGTGCGCGTCGCCCCGCTCATGACGCACCCACGCTGGGGAGCAGCACACACTTGGGCGCGGTGAACTCGAGCACCGCGGACCGGATTCCCTCGCGGCCGACCCCCGAACGCTTGAAGCCCCCAAAGGGCATATCGTCGAGGCGGTAATCACTGGTGTCGTTGACCAGCACGGCACCGACCGTCAGGCGGCGTGCAACGAACGTCGCGGTGTCCAGTGACCGCGTGAACACGCCGGCCTGCAGTGCGAAGGAGCAGTCGTTGGTTCGCTCCACGGCCTCGTTGAGATCGTCGACCGGCTCAACTGTGAGGACCGGGCCAAAGAGCTCATCGCGAGCCACGGGGGAGTGTGGCGGCGCTCCCGTGAGTACGGTGGGCTGGTAAAAGCTGCCCTCCAGAGACCCTCCCACCACGAGCCGGGCGCCGGCGGCCACGGTTCGCTCGACCATCTCCGCGACACGTTCAGCGGCTGCGCGGCTCACCAGCGGGCCCACGTCGGTCCGCGGATCGTGCTTGGGCCCGGTCACCAGTGAGCCAGCTGCCTGCGCGATCCGCTCCAGCAGCTCGTCGAACACCGCGCGCTCCGCGTAGACACGCTGTACGGACAGGCAGTTCTGGCCGGCGACACCGAAGGCGGCGTCGGTGATCTTCGCGACTGCCAGGTCCAGGTCCGCGTCGGCGCACACGATCGTGGCGTTGTTCCCGCCCAGCTCCATCAGCATCTTCTTGACGCCGGCGCTGCTGACGATCGACTCCGCGGTGTGCGTGCCGCCCGTGAACGAGACGACCGCAACGTCGGGATGGGAGACGAGCGCGCTGCCGATCTCGGCGCCGCCGCAGATCACCGACAGGCGCGCCGCGGGGACGCCGGCATCGAGCATGATCTGCGCCAGGTTCAACGCGGAGAACGGCGTCTGCTCCGATGGCTTGAGCACGATCGATGTGCCGGCGAGAACGGCGGGGGCGACCTTGTGGGCGACCAGGTTCAGCGGGTCGTTGAAGCTCGTGATCGCGCCGATCACGCCCAGCGGCTCCCGGGTGAACCAGCCGATCCTCCCGATGCCGCGGGCGCTCGCCTCCGTCTGCAGGGTCTGGCCTGTGAGCACGTCGGCCGCCTGTGAGGCGATCTGCATCACCTCGGCGCAGCGGGCAACCTCGTAACGTGCCTCGGCCAGCGTCTTCACACCTTCAGTGGCGATGGTCTGAGCCAGGCGGTCCGCATCGGCGCGTACCGCGAGCGCCGCCCTGGCGAGCGTCTCAACGCGCCTGTGAAGGGGCCAATCCTGCTTCAGCGCGGCCGCGGCGGCACGCACCGCGCGCTGCGTGTCATCCACGCTGCAGCGGTGGACGTGGCCCACCAGGGACCCGTCCTGCGGATCGGTGACAGCCATGTCGAGCGGGGCGCTCAGCCAGTCTCCCGCGATCAGCGCGCCGCCGGGAGGAAGTGATGGCCGCGCGCGCCGGCCCAGTTCAGTCGTCGGTTGCATGCCCGCCGCCGCCCGCATCAGTTCCGGGAGCTGGCAGCCGTGATGCCGGCGGGGAGGCTCATGTGCGACCTCATGCTCAGTCGATCCCGAGCATCTGGTTCAGTTCGCCCAGCGACGTGACGTCGACGTACTGGTAGGAGTGCGCCGGCGGGTCGTAGCCGCGGTCGAGCAACACGAGGTTGCGGAAGCCGAGGTCATGCATCGGCATCAGGTCGTAGCGAGTGTGCGAGGAGACGTGCAGGAAGTCCGCCGGGTCGGCATCGAGCTGCTCCACCATGAACTCGAACGCCTGGTAGCGCGGCTTGTATGAGCCGGCCTGCTCAGCGGTGAAGACGGCGTGAAACGGCGCCCCCAGCCTGGGGACCGACGCGTCCAGGAACGACGTGTCCGCGTTGGACAGGATCACGAGTGGATAGCGCTCGGCCATGCGGGCCAGCGGCGTCGGCACGTCGGCGTGCGCCGTCCATGAGAGCACCGCGTCACCGAAGCGCTGCCCGGCCTCAGGGTCGGACTGGATGTTCCATCGCCTGCAGACCCGGTCAAAGGCGTCCTGAAGGACCTGCCGGTAGGGGTAGTAGCCGCCCAGGACCTGGTCATAGCGGTACTTGCTGAATGACCGCAGGAAGCCCGGCCAGCTCTCCTCGCTGATCTGATCGCCCACGAGCGCCCTGGTTGTCGAGGCGATCTCGAAGTTGATGAGTGTCCCGTAGCAATCGAACGACACGAATTTCGGACGGTAGTTGGCCACTGGCTCGGCTCCTGGTTGGTTGCGATGGATGGACGGCGCTGCCCGATCGGGCGCCACGGTTGGCTGGCTAACTCCAGCCGCGCTGACCTCCCCGACGGACGCGAAGATAGCGCATGGTTTGCAGTTTGTCGACAATCTGACTTGTCGACCGTTGACATTCTATCTGCCGTGGGGTAACTTGGCCGACCATCGACGGAGGAGCTGGGAGCACAAGATGGGCCTGAGCGCTGTGAGCAGGAGTTGCATGAGTGGCCACCGACGACGTGCGGGTGGAGGGCGTCGCCAGGCGCCCGCCTCGGGACGACGTCTGCGGCCGCTCACGCGCGGCCTGTCCGCAGCGCCCTCGACGTCATCGTGCTCGAGTCCAGCGCGCCGCGGGCCGCAAACCCGCGGCGGCAGCGGTGCTCCGTCGATGCGCGGCGGGCGAGGTCCGGGGAGAGCGCTCCCCGGGTGCCTCACCCGGTTGCCCGACCGACCGGAGGTGTCAACGACGCACTCCGGGCGGGCGGTCAAAGCCAGGCGGCATCAACGCCGCAACATCTAGGAGGAGTCAGTCATGAGGAGGAGTCAGCCATGAGAGTCAGGGCCATCTCAGTTGCCGCCGCGGCGTGTGTCGCGGTCGGCTCGATGGGAGCGGTATCCGCCAGCGCAGCCTCGGCCCACAAGGGCAGAGCGACTGCGAGGGGCGCCGCTGGAAACATCGCCGCAGGCGTCAAGCCGGACCCGGCCGCGGTCAAGCTCCTGCCGGCAGCGGTGAAGAAGCAGGGATACATCTCCGACGCGATGCAGCTCGCCTACCCGCCAACCTCGTTCCTGTCGGCCTCCGAACAGCCCGAGGGATGGAACGTTGACATCGCCAGGCTGCTTGCTGCCAAGCTTGGCCTCAAGCTGAAGATTGACAACGTACCGTTCGACTCGATCATCGCCGGCATCACCGGCGGGCGCTACGACTTCACGACCACCGACATGTCGGCCACGACCGCGCGGCTGAAGGTTCTGGACATGATCAACTACTGGAACGCAGGGTCATCGCTGGGGACCAGGGCCGGCAACCCGCAGCACCTCAACATCAACAACACCTCGATCTGCGGGAAGTCGATCGCGGTGATGACGGGCAGCACCCAGCAGCAGCTCTACATCCCCTACCTGCAGCAGAAGTGCAAGGCCGCGCACAAGACGGCCCTCAACGCCGTGATCCTGCCGGACGTCAACACGGCCCTGACGCAGCTGGCCTCCGGTCGGATCGAGGGGATCTTCTATGACACCGACTCACTGGCGTGGGCCGCGCGGCAGGCGTCGCGCACCTTCACCCTCACCCAGCCGCAGTTCAAGAAGCCCAAGAAGTTCGGCATCGACCTGGTGGCGATCGGACTGCCGAAGCACTCCAAGCTAACCAAGCCGATGCAGCTGGCGATGCAGTCGATCATGAACAGCCCGCTCTACAGGAAGGCGCTGGACAGGTGGGGCCTCGGCGGTGGCGCCATCAAGAAGGCCACGATCGTGACATCGACGTCCAACTGATCTGAGGGCTGATGGATCCGACCGAGAAGCCCCGCATACATCATCGCGCAGCCCACGAGTACGTGGTCTGGGTGATCGGCCTGCTGCTGTTCGCAGGGATCGCCTACACGCTCGTGACCAACCCACGCTACGAGTGGAGCGTGATCGGGCGGTATCTGGTTGCGAGCACGGTCCTCAAGGGGCTCCTGCTCACAGTCTGGATGACGCTGTTGGTGATGTTGATAGCCACACTCCTCGGCCTCGTGGTCGCGGTCATGCGGTCATCACGGGTGCTTCCGGTCCGGATCCTGGCGATCGGCTACATCAACCTCTTCAGGGGCACTCCGGTGCTGGTGCAGCTGATCCTCTGGTTCAACATCGCCGCGTTGTATCCGAACATCCGCCTCGGGATCCCGTTCACGTCGATCGGGACCGCACTCAACACCAACGCGCTGATCAGCGCCACCACGGCGGCGATCATCGGACTGTCGCTCAACGAGGCGGCGTACATGTCCGAGATCGTGCGCGGCGGGTTCAACTCCGTGCCGAAGGGACAGCTCGAGGCCGCCGACTCGCTGGGGATGAGCGAGGGGATGAAGCTGCGGCGCGTGATCATCCCGCAGTCGATGCCGACGATCATCCCGGCTACTGGTAACCAGCTGACGAGCATGCTCAAGGAGACCTCGCTGGTGAGCGTGCTCGGGGTCGGCGACCTGCTGCAGAGTGTCCAGCTGATCTCGGCGCGCAACTACCAGGTGATACCGCTGCTGCTGGTCGCATCGATCTGGTACCTCGTCGTCTCGATCCTGCTGAGCTACCCGCAGGCGAAGATCGAGGCTCACTACGACAAGTCACGGCGGTCCGTGCAGGCGGGTGCGCAGGAGCTCATCACCGACCCGACGCTGCTGGAGAGGGCGACATGAGTGCCGACGAGACGGTGACGCGCGCCAGTGAGCCGTTCAGGCCGCCGGGCATGGGGGATGCCGAGGGGCCCGGGACAGTCCACATTCGCAAGCTGGTGAAGTCCTTCGGTGCTCGCAAGGTGCTGAGGGACATCAACCTGGACGTCGCCTGCGGTGAGGTCTGCTGCGTGATCGGCCCGAGCGGATCCGGGAAATCGACCCTGATGCGCTGCATCGACGGCCTGGAGGACATCGACTCCGGCGTGCTGAAGGTCAACGGGGAGCACCTTGGCTACGTCGAGGAGGAGACCCACTTTCGCGCGCTCAAGCGCCGTCAGCTGCGCCAGCAGCGGACGCAGATCGGGATGGTCTTCCAGCAGTTCAACCTCTTCCCGAACATGACGGCGCTCGAGAACGTGACCGTCGGCCAGGTGCTCGTCAAGCGGATGCCAAAGGCCGAGGCGAAGGAGCGGGCACTGAGTCTCCTGGCGCGGGTGGGCCTGCACGGCCACGAGCAGCACTACCCGGCTCAACTGTCCGGTGGCCAGCAGCAGCGTGTGGCGATAGCCCGGTCACTGGCGTTGGATCCCAAGGTGATGCTGTTTGACGAGCCGACCAGCGCGCTTGACCCTGAGCTGGTCGGAGACGTCCTGGACGTGATGAAGCAGCTGGCCGGCGAGGGCATGACGATGATGGTGGCCACGCACGAGATGGGCTTCGCCAGGGAGGTCGGCGACAGCCTGATCTTCATGGCCGACGGCTACATCGTCGAGCGGGGAGATCCACGTGAGGTCCTCGCCAATCCCAAGGAAGCCCGCACGCAGCAGTTCCTGCGAAAGGTGCTGTGAGCGCCGTGGCCGGCGCTCCGCGGGTGCGTCCGCGCGCGGACGGTGCCCGGCTCAGCAGGCGCAGCGCACCACGGCGCAGCGATGCGCTCGCGGCGCGCGGTGGCGGTTGCACATGACAATCCGAAGTGAAGGAAGATCAGCAGTGACACACACAGCAACGAGCAACCATGATGGAGGCCGCGCGCCATGGTGAGTGACACGGAGCGCCACTACCGCAGCCGCAGCCTCTGGCTCGACGGCGTCCCGGAGAGTCTCGAGCCGCGACCGTCACTCAGGGGCGAGCAGTCCTGTGACATCGCGATTGTCGGCGCAGGGTTCGGCGGCCTGTGGACTGCCTACTACCTGAAGCTGCGCCAGCCGGACGCGCGCATCGCGGTTGTCGAGCGGGAGGTGGCCGGCTTCGGCGCCGCCGGACGCAACGGCGGCTGGGTCTCGGCGGGAATCGCCGGCAGCAGCAGGGTGTACGCGCGCAAGCATGGTCGCGACGCGGTGCTGCGAGCAGAGCGTGAGACCCATCAGGCGGTCGATGAGATCGGCCGGGTGGTGCAGGAGGAGCAGATCGACTGCGGCTACCTGAAGGCCGGCGCGCTCACGCTGGCGACATCCGAGCCGCAGCGCGCGCGCCTGGTCAGCCGGGTGGCGGCGCAGCATCAGCTCGGCCTGAGCGAGGAGGATGTCACGCTGCTCTCAGCCGCTGAGGCGCTCGAGCGGATCCGTGGCGCCAGCCGAGTCCTGGCCGGGTCGTTCAGCCCGCACTGCGCGCGTGTCGATCCCGCTCGCCTGGCGCGTGGCATCGCCGCCGCGTGTGAGCGCCGCGGTGTCACGATCTACGAGCGCACCCGTGCCACCGCGCTCGAGTCGGGAGTGGTCCGGTGCGAGGGGGGCAGCCTGCGCGCTGACGTGGTGCTGCGCGCCACCGAGTCCTACACGATCCAGGAGCCGGGCCAGCAGTCGCGGTTCCTGCCTCTGTACTCGCTGATGATCGCCACCGAGCCGCTGGCGCCGGAGGTGTGGAATGAGCTGGGCTGGACCGAGGGGATGACCGCGATCGACAAACGCC
>JAJZDA010000041.1 GCA_021851525.1 Actinomycetes bacterium
CACCCGCGTGGATGGGCCAGCGGGCCGGCCCCCGCGCGACCCGCGTGGATGGGCCAGCGGGCCGGCCCCCGCGCCACCCGCGTGGATGGGCGCTGAGGATGGGTTTGGGGGCCGGTGGGGCTGTCCCGCGCCGCCCCTTGGCCGGTCGCTCAGGCCAGTGCCACCGCGTCCGTGACGTGCGCGGCGTCGGCCAGCACACGCAGGTTCACGCGCTCGCCGAGCGCCGCCGGCGGCTCGTGGCTGGAGGACTCGACGGTCACCGTGAGCCCGCCGTCGAGGCGCACCGCGAAGCGGAACGCCGACCCCAGGAAGGTGCGCTCGACGACCTCCCCGTGACCCGCGGGATCCCGGACGGCGGCGACCGTCTCCGGTCGCAGCAGGACACCCACCTCACTGCCGGGCACACGGCCGTCGGCGTTGATCGCGCGCAGCTTCTGGCCGAGGATCTGCACCTCACCGGCATCGCCGATGCGGCCCGGCAGGCGGTTCATGGCGCCGACAAACTCGGCCACGAACTCCGTGGCCGGGTAGCGGTAGACGTTCTCGGGCGTGTCGATCTGCTCCAGGCGACCGGCGTTCATCACCCCGACACGGTCGGCGATCGAGAGCGCCTCCGCCTGGTCGTGGGTGACGAACAGCGTGGTGATCCCGAGGCGCAGCTGCAGGCTGCGGATCTCCGCGCGCAGCTGATGGCGGACCAGCGCGTCAAGCGCCGAGAGCGGCTCATCCAGCAGCAGCACCGTCGGCTCGATCGCCAGCGCCCGCGCGATCGCGACCCGCTGCTGCTGGCCGCCGGAGAGCTGGTGGGGATAGCGGTCCGCCGCCTGTGCCAGGCCGACCAGCTCGAGCAGCTCGGTCGCGCGGCGCAGGCGGGCAGTCTTCTGGTGACCGCGCATGCGCAGCCCGAAGGCGACGTTCTCACGCACCGTCATGTTCGGGAACAGGCTGTAGGCCTGGAAGACCATGCCCATGTCACGCTTGTTGGCGGGCACGCGCGTGATGTCGCGCCCGCCGACGGTGATCGTGCCGACAGTCGGCTGGTCAAAGCCGCCGAGCAGGCGCAGCGCGGTGGTCTTGCCGCAGCCCGACGGGCCCAGCAGCGCAACCAGCTCGCCGGCCTTGATCTCAAGGTCGAAGCCGGCGAGCGCGGCGAGGTTGCCGTAGTGACGTTCAACGCCGCTGAACTTCACGTCGGCGCTGTTGCGGGCGACGGCCGCCTCGATCGGTTGGGGGGCGGCGGGACCGGTCGCGCCGGCCGCCGGGGGAACGCTTTCAGTGGTCATCAGATCATCCGGTCGATTGCTGCCCGCGGCGGCGGGCCAGGAACGTGAGTGAGAACAGCAACAGGAAGGTGAAGGCGAGCGCCACCAGCGTCAGGGCCACCGAGATCCCGGGCGAGTTGTCCTGCTGGGAGACCTGGATCATGTCGACTGGGAAGGTCAGGTAGAGCAGCTGCGAGGAGATCACCACCTCGCCGAGCACCATCGCGATCGTCAGGAACATGCCGCCCAGCACCGCGGTCTGCACGTTGGGGAGGATCACCCGCAGGATCGTGGAGGTCCAGCCGCAGCCGAGGCTGCGGGAGGCGTCGACCAGCGTGTGCAGGTCGATCGCGCGCAGCCCGTTGTGGACCGAGCGGTAGACCAGCGGCATCGCCAGCACCGTGTAGATCGGCGTGAGGCTGGTCAACGGGTGGTTGAAGACGAGCTTCACGAGCCACAGCGGCGCCGTGGCCTGCATCTCTGAGAGCCCGGCCGCCAGCACGATCGGCGGGACGACGATCGGCAGGATCGTGACCGCCTCCATCACGATCGTGAGCTTCGGCAGCTTCAGCTGCACGAGCACCGCCGTCGGCAGGATCAGCAGCACCACGAGGATCGCCGTCAGACCGGCGATCTCAAGCGACGTGTACAGCGCGTCGCGCAACGGCGCGTTGTTGAAGATGTAGGTGAAGTTGCTGAGGCTGTAGGCGCCGCTCGGGTCGATCAGGCTGAACTTGACGCTCGCCAGCAGCGGCACCAGGTAGAAGAGCCCGGCCAGCACCAGGATCGTGACCCGCCAGGGACGCAGCCGGCGCCGCTGCCGGCTGCGCTGAAGCGGCGCCTGCGGTGCGGACGGAGCGGTCAGCAGCTCAACCTCACGCGCGCCGAGCGCCTCACTGGCGAAGCTCATCGCAACCACATCCCGGCGCGGCGCTGAACCAGCCAGTAGCCGAGCATCACGACCATCACGACGACGATCATCTCGGCGCCGAGCGCCATCGCGATGCGGTCCTGACCGGGCAGCACGTTGTTGCTGAGCGCGAGGTTGATGCGGCCGGGGATGATGTCGAGGGTGCCGCCCTGCAGCGCCAGCGCGGTGGCGTAGGCGGCAAAGGCGCTGCCGAACAGCATCAGCGTCGCGCCGATCACCGACGGTGCGAGGATCGGCATCACCACCAGCCGCAGGTAGGAGAGGCGGCTGGCGCCGAGGTTCGTGGCGGCCTCCTCCCACTCCGGGCGCATGCCCTCCAGCGCCGGCGTGATGAAGATCACCATCAGCGGGATCTGGAAGTAGAAGTAGGCGATGCCCACGCCGCTGATCGAGGCGATGTTGAAGTGCTGGGCGAGGTTGAAGTTGAGGACGTTCTTGAGCAGCACCGTGACCACGCCGAGGTTGCCGACCGTCGCGATCCAGACGAACGCGAGCGGCGCGCCGGCGAAGTAGGCGAGCACGCCGGAGGCGCTCGAGATCACGCGGCGCAGCAGGCTGCCGGGGTTGCCGGCCACCACCGCAGCGGCGATCCAGAGGCCGAAGATGGCCGGGCCGACGGAGGTCCACAGCGCCAGGATCGCGCTGTTCTTGAGCGCGATCGTGTAGACCGGCTGGCTGAAGATCTCAGAGAAGTTGCTGAGCGTGAAGCGGTTTGAGTCGGTCGTGAACGCGCCGTGGATCACCACGTAAAGCGGTCCGCCGAGGAACAATGCGACAAACGCCAGGAACGGCACCATGCCGAGCCAGGCGACGCGGCTCGCGCCGGTCCGCTGGCGCGCGGCGCCACGCGGCGCCCCGGCGCCGCGTCGTGCCCCGAAGGGCAGGCGGATCCCGCGGCGCGTACGCGCCGCGGGATCGCTCATCACGGGGATGTCCTGCAGGGTGCTGATGGCTACGCAGCCTTGATCGACCAGCCGTTGGCGATCACCGTCGCAGCCTTCTTGGTCTGCGCGATGCTCGGGAAGGTCGCCACGTTGTGGACCTTGGGCAGCAGCTTGTACGCGGCCTTGTCGACCGTGTGGTTCTTGACCATCGCGGTCAGCTCAACCGGACGCGCGTAGCCCTTCAGGAAGTTGTTCTGACCCTGGGTCGAGTACAGGAACTCCTCCCACAGGCGCGCGGCCGCGGGATCCGGGGCGGACTTGCTGATCGCCTGCGCGTAGTACTCGGCGAACGACTTCCCGTTGGGAACGTTCACGACCCACCTGGCTGAGGCCGGGAGGCCCCAGGCGCCGGCGACGTTCAGGAAGTCCCAGTTGACGATGATCGGGCAGGCCCCGGCCTCGATCAGGCTGGAAGCGTCGCAGTCGGTCGAGTTGAAGTTGCCGATCGTGCTCAGCTTGTTGAAGAACTTCAGGCCCGGGTTGGCGTTGTTGAGGCTGCCGCCGTTGTTGATCGCCGCGGCCCACACGGCACCGGTGGCGGCGCCGGCCTGGCCGGGAACGCCGTTGAGCGCCACCGAGTTCTTGTACTCGGGCTTGAGCAGCTGCTTCCAGGTGGTGGGGCAGGTCTTGACGACCTTCAGGTCGCAGCCGAACGAGACGTATCCGCCGTAATCGTTGAACCAGGTTCCGTTCGCGTCCTTGTTGGCTGCCGGGATCATGTTCCAGGTGGCGACCTTGTAGGGCGCGAAGAGGTTGGAGTCGGTCTCCGCGAAGCTCTGGCCGACGTCGACGACGTCCGGGGCGCTGCTGCGGCCCTTGGTGGTCTCGATCGCCTGGATCTCCTGCGCGGAGGAGCCGGACGGGATCTCGTCGGTGATCTTGATCCCGTACATCTGCGTGAATTCCTTCATCTGGGTCCCGTAGTTGGCCCAGTTGCTCGGCAGCGTGATCACGTTGAGGTGGCCCTCGGCCTTGGCGGCCGCGATCAGCGCGCTCATCCCGCCGCCCTGCGCGGCGGAGGTCACGGTGCTCCAGTCAGTGCTTGCTCCGGCGCTCGCGGTGGAGCCGAACGCCACAGCGGCGGTGGCTGCAGCGACTGCCAGCCCTGAGAAGGCGAGCGCGCCACGATTACGAATAGACATTGTTCTCCTGAGAGGAATTGATGCTCTGGAGCGCCCACCGCGAGCCTCGCTGGCCCGCCCGGCACGCCCGACCCGCAGGAAGCTAAAGCCTGGTCTGAGTGGGCTTGTGACCAACTGGGGAACGTCTTGTTTAAGACTCTGGTAACAAGTGTGTACATCTTGATAACGCGACCAAAACCCCGTGGATAAAGGATGTTTTGGTTCACCTCGGGGCGTGCTCGAGCTATCCGCACTTGTACTTATCTATACAAGTGCTCAGGGGTGCGGCGGGGTGCGGCGGGGCGCGACGGGGCGCGGCGGGGTGCGACGGGGTGCGACGGGGTAGGGCTGGGCGGGGCGCGGGGCGCTAGGCGGGGGTGCTAGGCGGGGGTGCTAGGCGCGGGGTGCGCCCAACCCGGTGCCTCTGGCGCGGCTGATACGGTCGCCGCCATGTCACCAGCACCAATGGTTGTGGCCCACCGTGGGATCCACGGGACGGGCGTCACCGAGAACACGATGGACGCCTTCCAGGCGGCCCTCCGCGCCGGCGCCGCGATGATCGAGCTCGACGTGCGCCGCAGCGGCGCCGGGGAGCTTGCGATCCTGCACGACCACGAGCTCAACGGCGTCACGCTGAGCTCGTGTTCGCTGGCGGAGTTCACGCAGCGCACCGGACATCGCCCGCCGCAGCTCGGTGAGGTGCTCGACTGGGCAGACGGGCGCATCGCGCTTGACGTCGAGCTCAAGGAGGACGGCTACGTGGGCGAGCTGGCGCCGCCGCTGCGTGAGTTCGCCGCCGCCGGCAACACGCTGATCGTGACCTCATTCCTTGACCCGGTGCTGGCGGCGCTGCACGAGCTGGCACCCGAGCTGACGCTCGGCCTGCTGCTGGCCTGGAGCGCGGAGCGCTTCGTTGAACGCGCGCGGGACTGCGGGGCGGGCATCGTGCTGCCGGAGATGAAGCTGCTGGATGAGCCGCTCGTGAGCGCTGCGCACGAAGCCGGGCTGCAGGTGCTGGCGTGGGACTTCTTCGCCACCGAGCACGCGGGCTGGCTCGCGGACGCGAGGCTGACCGGCGTGATCACCGACGACGTTCCCGGCGCGCTGCGAGCTGTCACCGCCGGCTGAGTCAAGGCGGTGCGGGCCGGCTCGGTGGCCCGCAGCGAGGCGAGCGAGCGCGGCGGCGAGCGGCGGGGCGGCCGGCGAGCGGCGGGCGCGACGGCGGGAGCAGCCCGGCCGCGACTGTGGGGGTGTTACTCGCGTGACACGCGAGTAACACCCCCACAGTCGCGGATTCGCTCGGGTCTACGACCCTGTAACCACGCAACCGGCATGCTTACGCGATGAACTTCGCCCGTGACGTCGTCGACAGCGCTGACCCCGCGCAGCTCGCGCTCGTAGAGATCACGCGCAGCGGCGCCCGCCACGAATGGAGCTTCGGGGCGGTTGCCGCGGCCTCACACGCATACGCCGCGCGCTTCGCCGCGCTGGGCGTGCGCCGCGGCGACGTGGTGATGACGTTGATCGGCAACCGCCCGGAATGGGTGCTGAGCCTCGTCGCCTGCTTCCGGATCGGAGCCGTGGCGCTGCCCTGCAACGAGCAACTGCGCCCGGCCGACCTGCGGACCAGACTCGACGCGGCGGAGCCGCGCTTGGTGGTGTGCGACGAGCGCAACCTCGCGACCCTCTCGGCGGCTGCGCCCGCATGTGAGGTGCTGGTGCTGCCGGACGCGTTGCTGCTCGCCACCAGTACGGGCGGAGGTCACGTTGAGCCAGTTGCCGCCGCCGAGCTTGGGCCAGAGGAGCCGGCACTGATCACCTTCACGAGCGGCACCACTGGCGAGGCCAAGGGCGTGGTGCACGGACAGCGTTACCTCTGCGGACAGCGGCTGCAGGCAGAGCACTGGTTGGCACCCGCATCCGGTGACCTCGTCTGGTGTACCGCAGCCAGCGGCTGGTCCAAGTCGGCCCGCAACAGCTTCATCGCACCGTGGCTTCGAGGAGCCGCCGCATTGCTGCACGACGCGCGCTTCGACCCGGAGCAGCGGCTCGACATCCTCGCTCAGGAGCGTGTCAACGTGCTCTGCATGGCACCGACCGAATATCGCGTGATCGCCAAGCGCGCGACGCTCGGAGCCTACCCCTGGCTGCGCGGCCTGGTGGCCGCCGGCGAGGCGCTGAATCCGGAGGTGCTGCGCGCCTGGCATGAGGCCACCGGCCTGGAGATCCGCGACGGCTACGGTCAGACGGAGACCGGGCAGCTCACCGGCAATCCGCCGGGAGAGCGCGCCCGCCCCGGCTCGATGGGCAGGCCGCTGCCGGGAGTGGTGCTTGATGTGGTCAACGGCGAACTGGTGCTCAGCGCCCCTAACAGCGACCCAACCTTCTTCGTCGGCTGGCTGGGGGGCGAGCCGGCCCCGGTGGACCAGCCCTGGCACACGGGTGATCTGGTGAGCCGCGACGAGGACGGCTATCTGCACTTCGAGGGCCGCCGTGACGACCTGATCATCACGGCGGGATATCGCGTTGGACCGTTCGAGGTTGAATCGGCGCTGGTCTCCCACGCGGCCGTCGCGGAGGCTGCGGTGGTGGCCGCGCCCGACGAGGAACGCGGCGCCGTGGTCCGCGCGGTCGTGGTCCTGGCGCCCGGGTTCACGGCCTCCGACCGGCTGGTGCGGGAACTGCAGCAGCACGTGCGCGAGCAGACCGCCCCCTACAAGTATCCGCGGATCATCGAGTTCGCCGAGGCGCTTCCGAAGACTGCCAGCGGCAAGGTGCAGCGAGCGCTCTTGCGCCGCTGAGCGCCCGCCGTTGCCTCGGCGCGCGCTCCCCTGAGGCAACGGCGAGCGCTCTGACAGCACACCCCGATGTGGGCACGACGGCCGCGGTGAGGTTCGCGCCCGGCCGCGCGGAAAGGTCCGGTGTTGACGGACAGTCGGGGTCGGCCGCGGGGGCGGCTCGTGGGTGGGATGCACAGGCGTGGTCGCGGGTTGGCTGCCCGTGCCGACCGGCGTTGGCTGCCCGTGCCGACCGGCGTTGGCTGCCCGTGCCGACCGGCGTTGGCTGCCCGGGCCGACCGGCGTTGACTGCCCGTGCCGACCGGCGTTGACTGCCCGGGCCGACCGGCGTTGGCTGCGCGAAGGTGGACGTGGTTGCCGGGGGTTGGGGCTCGTAACCGGAAGACGGCCGCAACCGGCGAGCTTGGCGCTCCGGCAAGGCACGCCTGGGCACTTCCTGTTTCAATGCGTTTCAGCCGCTTACGGCTTCAATTAAAGCCTGAGAAAACCTGTATCTGGAGGACAGCTTGACGACCGGAAGGGCAGTGGTCAGCGATCTGCGCAGGATCAACCGTGCCTCGCTGCTGCGCCTGCTGTTCCTCGACGGGCCGCTCAACCGGATCCAGTTGGGCCGCCTCACGGGGCTCTCCAGCGGCAGCGTCACCAACCTCTGTGCAGCGATGCTGGCCGAGGAGCTGATTCTCGAGACCGGGCAGGAGAAGTCTGACGGTGGGCGTCCACGCGTGACACTCGCGGTCAACCCTGACTTCGGCGCGTTCATCGGCGTCGAGGTGGGAGAGGGCGGGATCCGCGTCGAGAGCTTCGACTTCCGGCTCGCGTCGCTGGGCAGCAGGCAGCTGGACAGCCAGCCCCAGCACCACCCGGCGGCGCAGATGGTCGACGAGCTCGCGTCCGCGATCAGCGCCCTGCAGGCCCAGCTGACAAGCGCCGATCGCAGGCTGCTGGGAGTCGGTCTGGCCGTCCCAGGGATAGTCGAGCAGCGCACCGGCGGCGCGCGCGTGCACTCGCGGATCATCCACTGGGAGGGCCTCGAGCTGGAGCGGCTGTTGAGGGAGCGCCTGGGGGTCCCGGTGTTCACCGAGAACGGCGCCAAGGCGCTCGGCCAGGTCGAGATGTGGCTTGGCGCGGGACGCGGAGCAAGCGACGCGGTGGTAGCGCTTTGGGGTTCCGGAGTCGGCGCGGCGATCTTTGCCGACGGCCAGCTCTACCGAGGGTCAACGTCATGCGCAGGCGAGTGGGGGCACGCCTGCATCGTCGTCGGCGGCCAGCGCTGCCGCTGCGGCAGCCGCGGCTGTCTTGAGGCCTATGTCGGCGCAGAGGGGCTGCTCGGCGCCTGGCAGGCGGTGGATCGCGATGCCCCGCGCACCGACCCGGATCTGGAGGACTGGGTCGATCTGCTCCTGGGCGCCGCCACCAGCCCGGGTCCAGCACAACGCACGCTGGCGCAGGCGGCAACCTACCTGGGCGTCGCGAGCGCGAACCTAGTGAACCTCTTCAACCCGCAACTCATAGTTCTGGGCGGATCGCTGGGACGCAGGCTCGGACCGACGCTGCTGCCGCAGATTGAGGCAACGATGCGTGAGCACGCCATCGATCAGGTTGCCCGGAACGTCACACTAACCCTGGGGCGCTTCGGTGAGGACGCCGTCGCGCTTGGCGGCGCGACGTTGGTGGTGAGGGAGATCCTCGCCAGCGGCGGGACGCTCCCCACGACCACGCCTTCCAGTCGCTGGATCTGAACCGCCGCCGGTCAGCCGCCACGCTTCCCAGCCGCCGCCCGGAGCTGAACCGCCGCCCGTCAGCCGCCACGCTTCCCGACCCGCGGACCGCGGCGGTCAGGCCAAACTCCTGGCGGCGCAGGCGGCCGGCAGCGGCACACCCGGGCAGGTCAGCCCCGCTGCGAGCGGATCAGATCCCGGTACCACCAGCCGCTGTTCTTGACGATGCGCTCCTGCGTCTCGAAGTCGACGCGCACGATGCCGAAGCGCTTGTCATACCCGAACGCCCACTCATAGTTGTCGAGCAGAGACCAGACGAAGTAACCGTCCACTGGCACCCCTTCCTGACGAGCCCGCAGCACCTGGCGGATGTGCGCGTCGAGGTAGTCGATGCGCTGCTGGTCCTCGACCGCTCCGGCGCGCTCCAGATCGTCGAACGCCGCACCGTTCTCCGTCACGTAGACGGCCGGCAGGGCGTAATCCGCATGCACCTCGGTGAGGACCTGGTGAATGCCCTCCGGACGGATCGGCCAGCCCATCCCCGTGCGCGGGATCTCAGGCTCAGACGCCGCGCTGTAGCCGAGCCAGCTCGAGGCGTCGGCGCGGGCGAGGAACCCCGAGTAATAGTTGATCCCGACAAAGTCCGGCGCATCGACCATCGCCGGCAGCTGAGACTCGTAGCCGTCAGGCAGGTAGGGACGGATGCGCTGCTCGATCTCCGCCGGGTAGCGACCGTGGATCAGCGGCTCCAGGTAGAGCGGGAAGTTGTGCCATTGCCGGGCGACCCGCGCCGCCAGCACGTCATCCGGGTCTGCGCTGGCGGGAGTGATAGCGGAGTTGGAGAGTGCGAGCCCAACCGCCGCCTCAGGCACGGCGGACCTGATCACCTGTGCCGCCGCGACATGCGCGCGGATCTCGTTGTGGATCGTGTGGCACGCCGCGTAGACGTTGCGGATGCCCGGTGCGTGGTCACCGTTCAGGTGGCCGTGCTCAGCGACGATGTGGGGCTCATTGAGCGTGATCCAGTTGCGCACGCGGTCACCGAGCGCCGCGACCAGCACCTCCGCGTAGCGCGCAAACCAGTCCGCGACGTCAGGGTTCGACCAGCCTCCGCGGCGCTGCAGAGCCGCTGGCAGATCCCAGTGAAAGAGCGTCACAAACGGCTCGATGCCCGCCTCCAGCAGCCCGTCGACGAGGCGGTCGTAGAAGTCGACCCCGGGCTGATTGACGGCGCCGTCGCCATCCGGGAGGATCCGCGGCCAGCGGATCGAGAAGCGGTAGGCGCTGACGCCCAGCTCTCCCATCAGCGCGATGTCCTGGGGCCAGCGGTTGAAGTGGTCGCAGGCGACGTCCCCGGTGTGTCCCTCGTAGGTGTTGCCCTGGGTGCGGGAGAACTCGTCCCACACGCAGATGCCGGCGCCGTCAGCCTGCGGTGAGCCCTCGATCTGGTATGCGGCCGTCGCCACACCCCAGTGAAAGCGGCGTGGCGTCCCGGCTGCCTGCGGGAACGCCCCTGAGGCAACGTTGGTTGTGCTTGCTGGCGAGGACTGGCTGGAGATGGTTGTGTCAGACATGGCGGTGCGGTCGCAGGTTGGATGGTGCCGCAGCCACTCGCCGCGAGACAGCGTGCAGGGCACGGCTGTCGCCGCCAGTGGCTGGCGATGTGAGACGCTGGGCCATGTCCGCGAGAGCCACTCCGGCACCGAGGTCAGCGCCGACAACTGGCGAAGCCCAGGGCTCCGTCAGCCTGGACCAGCTTCTCTAACAGCTTAGCTTTTGTAGAAAGAAAAGGCAACGGTCGGCGCGTCAAATGCCCCGAGCACACACGCGCCCCGGGCCTGCACGCCGCACCCCCACCTCCGCGGAGCGCGGCGCGGCGCGCGGTACCCTCCTGAGATGGCTCAACCACGGCCCGTGATCGGGATCGTCGCGGCACTCGAGCAGGCCCGATATGCGGTCTGGGACAGGCCCTGCGTGCTGCTTCAGCACTCCTACATCGAGGCCGTTCAGCGTGGCGGTGGGATGGCGGTGATGATCCCGCCGGACCCGCAGCTGCTGGATCAACCGGATGAGATCCTCGACCGCATCGACGCGCTGCTGCTGACCGGTGGGGCGGACATCGACCCGGCGCTCTACGGGCAGCCTCCCCACCCTGAGACCGGCGGCGTGGTTGAGGTCCGTGACCGCGTCGAGCTGGCGCTGCTCGCGCGGGCGGTCGAGCGCGACCTGCCGACGCTCTGCATCTGCCGCGGGATGCAGATGCTGAACGTGGCCCTCGGGGGCACGCTGATCCAACACCTGCCGGACATCCTCCATCACGAGCATCACCGGCGCCACGTCGGGACCTTCGACGGCAATGAGCACGAGGTGGAGCTCGAGGCCGGGTCACTCGCCGCAGGCGCAGCGGGCGCGCTCACGACGCTCACACGCTCACACCACCATCAGGGGATAGATCGCCTCGGCGACGGCCTGATGGTCACCGGCAGATCGACCATCGACGGCCTCCCGGAGGCGATCGAGCTGCCCGCCAAGAGCTTCGTGCTGGGTGTGCAGTGGCACCCCGAGGCGGACACCGCGAGCCGCGTGATCGGTGCGCTGGTGGAACGCGCGAGGCCCGTGCAGCACACGACGCCCGCGCAGCACGCCACGCCCGCGCAGCACGCCACGCCCACGCAGCAAGCCACGCCTGTGGAGCACGCGCTCGAGCTTCCGGGCTCGCCCCTCAGCGCCCCCAGCTGACCTCGTCGTAGCCGGCATCGCGCAGCCGGGAGCGCACCAGCGCGGTGTGCTCGGGCCCACGCGTCTCCATCACAAGTTGCACCGCCGTCTCACGCACGTGCAGATCGAGCCCCTCACGCAGGTGCTGGACATCAACGATGTTCGCTCCGGCCTCACCGATCAGCCCCAGCAGGCCGGCGAGGCTCCCCGGCCGATCGGGGATCAGCAGCTGGGTCACGAGCCGTCGCCCGCTCTGGGTCTCATGGCGCCGCGCCACCTCCGCCAGCAGCCCGGCGTCGACGTTGCCGCCCGAGAGCACCAGCACCGTGGTGCCGCCGACCGGCGTGGAGAGCCTGCCGGAGAGCAGCGCCGCCACGCCAACCGCGCCCGCACCCTCAACCACCAGCTTGCTGCGCTCCAACAGAAAGACCATCGCCTCGGCCACCTCGTCCTCACTGACCACGAGGATCTGATCAGCCCACTCCTCGATCAGCGCCAGCGTCAGCTTGCCGGGACGCTTGACCGCGATCCCGTCGGCGATCGTGCGGGCGCTGGGCACGGCACGCGGCTCACCGGCCTGCAGCGACGCCGGGAAGGTGGCGCAGGCCTCGACCTGGATACCCACCAGCTGAACGTCGGGACGCATCGACTTGATCGCGATCGCCACGCCGCTGAGCAGGCCGCCGCCACCGACCGGAACCACCACCCGCCCCATCTCCGGAACCTGGCGCAGCAACTCGAGCCCGAGGCTGCCCTGGCCCGCCACCACGTCGGGATCGTCAAACGGGTGGATGAACACCATCCCGGCCTCCTGCGCGCGCGCCAGCGCGGCGGTCAGCGCCTCATCGACATTGACGCCGGTCAGGTGCACGGTGGCGCCAAGCGCCTCAGCCGCCTCGACCTTGGTGATCGGCGCCGCCTCGGGCATGAAGACCTCGCAGCCGACGCCCAGCGAGCGGGCCGCGTAGGCGACCGCCTGGGCGTGGTTGCCGGCGCTGCCGCAGACCACACCGGCAGCGGTCTGGGCACCCAGCGAGGCGATCTTCGCCAGCGCGCCGCGCAGCTTGAAGGAGCCGGTGCGCTGGAGGTTCTCAGCCTTCAGCACGACCGTCGTCCCGGCTCTCTCAGAGAGGGTCTGCGAGCTCAGCACCGGGGTCTCACGCACGACCCCGTGGCCGGCCCGCGCAGCCGCCTCGATCCGCTGCAACCCGATCAGGCCGATCGGCGTGGCGGCCCCACCGGCGGGCGCGGCGCCCGCATCACCCGGCAACTGCCACCACCGCGTCGATCTCGACGAGCGCCCCTCTGGGCAGCGCGGTAACCGCGTATGCGACCCGCGCCGGCTGGTCGCTCGGGAAGAACTCCGCATAGACGTCGTTGACCTGCGCGAACGTGGCGATGTCGGTGAGCAGCACCGTGACCTTGACCGCGTTGGCCAGCGAAGCGCCGGCGTCGGCGGCGATCGCCTCGAGGTTCTGCAGGCAGCGACGTGCCTGCTGCGCCGCGGTGTCGCCGACCATCTCACCGCTGACCGGGTCAAGCGGGATCTGCCCTGAGATGAAGAGCAGCTCGCCGCTGACCCGCACGGCGTGCGAGTACGGACCGGCGGCAGCTGGTCCGCTGGGCGCGTTGAAGGTCTGGCGGGTCGGTGCGGGCATCGTTCCTCCTGAAACTTGTCTCAGCCTATCCTGCGAAGAGTGACAGACACCGAGGGGTTGCCGCTGGACGAGAGCTGCATCACCGCACCGGTGCCCGTCGTGCCGAGACCTCAGGAGCGGGGGGACAGCGCGGCCCTGCCCTCCGGGCCGCTGGCCGCGCTCGGCCAGCCGCCGTTTCGCTGGTGGTTCATCGGGCAGGTGATGTCGGCCTCGGGGCTGATGACCCAGATGGTGGCGACATCCTGGCTGGTGCTTCAGATCACCGGCAGCGGCCTGGCGCTGGCGCTCCTCTCGGGAATCGCGCTGCTGCCGGTGATGGTGCTCGGGCTCTGGGCCGGAAGCGTGATCGACCATCGCGAGACGCGCACCGTGCTGCTGGTCACCCAGAGCGTGTTCACCGCACTGAGCCTGCTGCTGTTCGCACTGATCGAAGCCGGCGGGGTGCGCTACTGGGAGATCCTTGTGATCAGCGCCGCCACCGGCCTGGTCAACGCCTTCGACATGCCGGCCCGCCAGATCTATGTGCAGGAGCTGGTGGGCCCGGACCTGCTGGCCGGCGCGGTCAGCCTTTACGAGGTGATCCTGAACCTCTCGCGGATCTTCGGGCCGGCGCTGGGCGGGGCGCTGCTGGCGGCCTCCGGACCGGCGGCCTGCATCCTCGTCAACGGGCTCTCCTTCCTGGCCCCGCTGGCGGTGCTGGTCCGCTTCCGCCCGAGCGTGGCGGCAGCGGGCGTGAAGCACCATCACGAGCGCCCGAAGGCGCTCGAGGGACTGCGCTACGCGTGGAAGCGACCGGCGCTGCGGGCCTGTCTGGTGCTCGCGGCCGGCAGCAGCGTGATCTTCAACTTCGCGGTGCTGCTGCCGCTGATCGCGCAGCGCGTCTTCCACATGGGCGGCGGCGGCTATGGCGCGCTGATGGCGAGCTTTGGGATCGGCGCGCTGCCGGGAGCGCTGCTGGCGGCGCGCGCCGGCCGGCAGCCGACCGGCCAGCAGGTGCGCGTGCTGGCGACGCTGAGCGGCGTCGGCCTGTGCCTGATCGGCCTGGCGCCGGACCTGGTGGTGCTGTACGCGGCGATGGCGTTTGTCGGGATGTGTTCGATCTGGATGATCGCGGCCGCCAACACCCTGGTTCAGCTGCGCACCGGCCCACAGCTGCGCGGACGTGTGATGGGCGCCTGGAGCATGGCGCTGCCCGGCATGGTGCCGATCACGAGCCTCGCCTCAGGCGCCCTGGCGGACCTCGCCGGAGCGCGTGTCGCCTACGCGGCCGCGGGCGCGATGATCGCCGCGATCGGGCTGGGCCTCTGGCGCAGCTTCGCCGCCGACTGAGCCACCGCGCCCGCAGAGCGAGCTGTTGCCCGCGCGCCCGCTGGCGCGCGGGCCCGGCGCAACGGGCACGCCCCCGCACCGCCCGCTCTACAGTGAACCTATGAACCGGCTGGCCCAGGAGAGCTCCCCGTACCTGCGCCAGCACCGCGAGAACCCGGTGGACTGGTACGCGTGGGGCGACGCGGCGCTGAAGGCGGCGCGTGATCTGGACAGGCCGCTGCTGGTCTCGATCGGCTACTCGGCCTGCCACTGGTGCCACGTGATGGCGCACGAGTGCTTCGAGGACCCCGTGGTGGCGGCGCAGATGAACGAGGCCTTCGTCTGCGTGAAGGTCGACCGTGAGGAGCGGCCGGACATCGACGCGGTGTGCATGGACGCCTGCCAGGCGATCAATGGCCACGGCGGCTGGCCGCTGAACGTCTTCCTCACACCGGAGCTGACACCGTTCTTCGCCGGCACCTACTTCCCGCGTGAGCCGCGCCCCGCGCTGCCCAGCTGGCCGATGGTGCTCGGCGCCGTGGCCGAGGCCTGGCGCGAGCGCTCCGAGGTGGTGCGTGAGCAGGGCGCGCGCATGGCCCAGGCGATCTCCGCCCAGGCGATGCTCGAACGCGAGCCGCAGGCTGGCGTGTCGCGGACCGTCGTGCGCGACTGCGTGGCGGCGCTGGCGCAAGACTTTGACCGCGAGCGCGGCGGCTGGGGTGGGGCGCCGAAGTTCCCGCCGCACGCGACCATCGAGTTCCTGCTGGCCGCCGGCGCGCCGCAGATGGCGCTGCGCACGCTCGACGCGATGGCCGCCGGCGGGATCCATGACCAGGTGGGGGGCGGCTTCGCGCGTTACGCGGTGGACGCCGCCTGGACGGTGCCGCACTTCGAGAAGATGCTCTACGACAACGCCCTGCTGGCGCGCAGCTACCTGCACGCCTGGCAGGTCAGCGGCGAGCACCGTCATGCCGATGTCTGCCGCCGCACGCTGGACTGGGCGCTGCGCGAGCTGCGCGGGCCGGAGGGCGGGTTCTGCGCGGCGCTGGATGCCGACGCCGATGGCGTGGAGGGCAGCTTCTACGTGTGGACGCCCGAGCAGCTGCAGGCGGAGCTCGGCGAGCTGGCAGCCGACGCGATCGCGTACTTCGGCGTCACCGCGGAGGGCAACTTCGAGCATGGCGCAAGCGTGCTCGAGGCGCGCGGCCCCGAGCCGGCGCGGCTCAGCGAGATCCGTGAGCTGCTGCTGGCGGCGCGTGAGCGGCGCGTGCGCCCCAGCCGCGACGACAAGCGCCTGACCGCCTGGAACGCGCTGATGATCAGCGCCCTGGCCGAGGCGGGAGCGGTGCTGGGCCGCGACGACTACCTGCAGGCCGCGCGCGGCTGCGCGGACTTCATCCTGCGCGAGCTGCGCGACGACCACGGCAGGCTGCTGCGCAGCTGGAGCACGGACGCGGCCGGCAACGGCGCCCCCGCCGGTGGGCGGCGGCCGATCCAGGGTTACCTGGAGGATCACGCCTACCTGCTGCAGGCGCTGATCGTGCTCTACGAGGCGAGCTTCGAGGAGCGCTGGTACCGGGAGGCGGTGGCGCTGGCGCAGGCGATGATCGAGCGCTTCGGCGACCCGCAGCGTGGCGGCTTCTTCACCACCGCGCAGGACGAGCCGTATCTGGTGGCGCGCCGCAAGGACCTTCAGGACGCGCCCACCCCGTCGGGCAACTCGGCGGCGGCGCTGGGCCTGCTGCGCCTGGCGCGGCTCTCCGGAGAGGCCGAGTACGCGCGCCAGGCGGAGGGCGTGCTGGCGCTGCACGCGCCGTTGGCGGAGCGTCATCCCGGTGCTTTTGGGCAGTTGCTGCAGGCGCTTGACCTGCACCTCTCGCGCTCACGCGAGGTCGCGATCGTGGGCAGCGGGGCGCAGCAGCTGCTGGCGGTGGTGCGCGCCCGCCACCGGCCCGGG
The DNA here is from genome assembly GCA_021851525.1 of Actinomycetes bacterium. Classification (GTDB taxonomy): domain Bacteria; phylum Actinomycetota; class Thermoleophilia; order Solirubrobacterales; family Solirubrobacteraceae; genus Palsa-465. The sequence continues at coordinate 16,416 of JAJZDA010000041.1, forward strand.
ATCGTGCTGGCGGCCTCCGAGGCCGAGAGCGACGCGGTGCCGCTGCTGGCCGGGCGCAGCGCCGTGCACGGCCGGGCCGCCGCCTACGTCTGTGAGAACTTCGCCTGCCAGCTGCCGGTCAGCGACCCGCAGGCGCTGGCGGCGCTGCTCGACGACTGAGCGCCGCCGCGCCGCTCAGAGCACAGGCAGGTAGCGCTCGAGCTCCCAGGGAGTGACCTGGACGCGATAGTCGTCCCACTCCTGGCGCTTGATCTCGATGTAGCGGTTGAACATGTGCTCACCGAGCGTGCGCAGCACGAGCTCTGATTGGGCGGTCAGCTCGATCGCCTCGCCGAGCGTCTCCGGCAGCTGCTCGATGCCGAGGCGGCGGCGCTCCTCCGGGGAGAGGTGGTAGAGGTTCTTCTCCATCGGGTCGGGCAGCTCGTAGCCGTGCTCGATCCCCTCCAGGCCGGCCTGCAGCAGCACGGCGAAGGTCAGGTAGGGGTTGCACGCCGGGTCGGGGCAGCGCAGCTCCATGCGCGTCGCCTGCTCCTTGCCGGGGTGGTAGTTGGGCACGCGCACCAGCGCCGAGCGGTTGCGCCGTGACCAGGCGACGTAGACGGGCGCCTCATATCCGGGCACCAGGCGCTTGTAGGAGTTGACCCACTGGGCGAAGATCGAGCTGATCTCACGCGCGTGGCGCAGCTGCCCGGCGATGAACTGCTTGCCGACGTCGGAGAGGCTGTGGGCGTCATCAGCGTCGTAGAAGGCGTTGCGTTCGCCCTTGAACAGCGACTGGTGGGTGTGCATGCCGGAGCCGTTCTTGCCGAACAGCGGCTTGGGCATGAAGGTCGCGTGGTACCCGTACTTGAGCGCGTACTCCTTGACCGTGATGCGATAGGTCATGCAGTGGTCAGCCATCGTCAGTGCGTCGGCGTAACGCATGTCGATCTCATGCTGGCTGGGCCCGACCTCATGGTGGGAGTACTCGGTGTGGATCCCCAGCGCCTCGAGACCGAGCACGGTGTCACGGCGCAGATCCGAGCCGGCGTCGAGCGTCGTGAGGTCGAAGTAGCCGCCCTCGTCCAGCACCTCCGTTGACCTCGAGTCGCGGAAGTAGAAGTACTCGAGCTCCGGGCCGACGTAGAAGTGGTCGAACCCCATCGCCTGGGCGCGCTGCACGGCGCGGCGCAGGACATGGCGCGGGTCGCCCTCGTAGGGCGTTCCCTCAGGGGTCTTGATGTCACAGAACATCCGCGCCACCCCGTGCTCACCGGGGCGCCAGGGGAGCACAGCGAAGGTCGACGGGTCGGGCACGGCGATCATGTCCGACTCCTCGATCGCGTTGAAGCCGGTGATCGAGGAGCCGTCGAAGCCCATCCCGCCGTCAAACGCGTCGGCCAGCTCCGTGCTGTTGATCGAGAATGCCTTCAGCTGCCCGAGGATGTCCGTGAACCACAGGCGGATGAAGCGGATCCCCTCGTCTTCCACGCGCGCGAGGATCTGCTGGGCTGTTGCCTGCTTGGCGTCCTGGGTCATCGCAGCGGAACCTTACTTGCTGGGAGCGGCGTGGCGTCCCGCGGCCCGCCACAGCGCCCGCACCCTGCACACGCGCACTGACGGAGCGCTCAGATCGTGACGTGACGGCCCAGCCAGCGGCGCGCCCACGTCTGGATCTCGCTCAGCGCCGGCCCCAGCTCGGCCCCCATCTCGGAGAGCGAGTATTCGACGCGCACCGGAGGTCCGGGATGCACGGTGCGCGTGACGATGCCACGTGCCTCCAGCTCCTTCATGCGCTCCGAGAGCAGCCGGTCGGAGAGCTCCGGCACGGCCTGAGCGATCTCCGAAAAGCGCAGCGGCCCGTCCATCAGCACGCGCAGGATAGCTCCGGTCCACCGTCTCCCCACCAGCTCCACCGCCTCGTGATAAAGCGGACAGCATGAGGCTCTGGCGCTGGTCTTGGCCGACCCAGCGGTCTCGCCTGCAAGTTCCATCACGCGCAGACTTTACGCCGCCTGCAGGATGCGAGAGGCCTCGCTTGAGCCGTCGAGCGGCACCTCCCCGGCGATGTTGACCATCGCCGTGAACGACTCGAGGCTGACGGCGGCGATCGCCTCGAGGATCTGCTCGTCATCCCAGCCGGCCTCGCGCGCCTCCTCGTGCAGGTGCATCGGCGGACGGCCGCTGGCCAGCAGCGCCTGCAGGTAGCGCAGCAACGCGGCCTGTGCCGGGTCCGCGGAGTCAAACTGGCGGGCGCGGGCGACCTCATCCAGGCCGATGCCCGCCGCCCGCGCGGCACGTGAGTGGGTGATCACGCCCTGCTCACTGCCGTGATGCTCAGCCACCGCGAGGCTGATGCGCTCGAGCGTGGCGAGCGTCAGACGACCGTGGCGCAGCTCCGAGCGGAAGCGCGCATAGCCGCGCAGCGCCGCGGGCGACCCGGCCAGCACGCCAAGGAAGTTGGGCAGCTGCCCGGCGCCGGAGATGGCGCCGCGCAGCACCGGTGCGCTGCGCTCCGGCGCGGTCAGCTCGTCGTGGATCTGAAACCTGCTCATGGTCGTCTTCATGTCAGCACCACACGGATGGGAGTCGAGAGGGAGAGAGAGGGAGAGGTCCGGTAAGGCGATTGCCGCCGGGTTGTCTACTTGCGCTTCGTGACTTGCTTACGTTCGGTAAGTGTACAGTCGGTCACGGGCATGTCAACCGGCCCTCGCCCCTTCAGCGCGGCGCGCCGGAGCGAGTGAGGCGACCAGGGCGCGTTGGCGAGCTGCCGGGAACGGCGGGCCGGTGCGAGGCGCCCGCGAACAGGCGCGGCACGGACCCGGCAGCGTTCAACCAGGGGCCGGGTGCGAGACGCCCGTGAAGGGCGCGGCACGGACCCGGCAGCGATCAACCGGGGGCCGGGTGCGAGACGCCCGTGAAGGGCGCGGCACGGACCCGGGAGCGATCAACCGGGGCCGGGTGCGGCCGCCGCGAGCAGGACCGCCCGCCGAGCCCCGTCAGAGAAGCCCCGCGGGGTGAACCCCGTCAGGAAAGACGCGTCAGCGCGGGCGGCGTGCGACGCACGCGACCCGCCGGCGGCTCAGTGAGCGACGCTGCCGATCAGCAGCGCGAGGCCGAGCAGCACCGCCCACATCGCTGTGCGATCGGGACGCAGGCCGGCCCGCTCATGCAGGCTCAGGGCCACGTCGCGGCGCCGGCGCACCGGGTAGGTGCCGCTGCCGCGGCCGGTGATCACCACCGTGCGACGCCCGTCAGGCGTGGCCACCGCGGCCTCACGCACGGCATACGGCTCAAGCTCAAGGGTCTGCGCCTGGGCGGGCGCACTCAGACGTCCTCCCCATGCCTGCCCCAGCTCCCGGTCAAGGTCGACCACCGGCCGCTCAGCGGCAAGCTGCGCATGCCTGGAGCCGGCGACAGGCGCCGGGTCGCGCAGCGGCTGCCCCACGATCTCACCATAGGCGAAGCCGCCGCCCAGCTGACCCTCGAGCTCACGTGAGGCCTCCCGCTCGAGCTCCGGGGTAAACGGCGCGGCCCCGGCCCGGCCCTCCACGCCGGCAGCCCGGCCGGCGTCCGCCGCGACACCGCGCGAGAGCGGACGCTCGGGCCGCCAGGCGTCAGACTGACCCCGCCCGCCGGCGCCACGGCGCGGCTGATCCCGATCGGCGGAGCGTTCACGCTCCCGATCACGCGCACGAGGCTCGGTCACCGTCGAGCGCTCGAGGCGCTCGCGCTCAGGCTGCTGGCGAGCTGGACGCCGTGCCTCATCGGCAGTGAAGCGGCGCCTGGCGGGCGGCTCTGACCAGCTGAAGTCCTCGTCGATCAGCAGCGACCGACCGCGCTCCTCGGCTTCGATCTGAGCCCAGTCCATGAAGGTCGGCTCCGACATCTGACTATCTCTGTCTCTTCTCTTTCCCGAGCTTGCGAAGTTAGCTGACGGGCTCGTGCCGAAAGAGCGGCACTACGTGGCTTGCGCGCACGATTCGCCCCACCTGTAACTGGGTCCTCCGCTTCCGTCCACCATGGCGCGAGAGCCGGACGGAATTCAGCAGTTATGTTGCGCGCACCTTACCAAGCCACGGGGACGGAAGTGTGTCGGCGCGCACTTTCAGAGTCCGGAGTTTGCGCAGACTCGCGCGATTGACCGGCTGCCGGTGCCACGACCCGGCGGCCCGGCATCCGCCGGGCGCTACGGGCGCCCGGAGACGGCGGCCAGGAACTTCGCGACGTCGGTCGCCTGCCGGCCCTCGAGAATGTCGGCCGGCATGTTCCCGTATCCCAGGCAGAGCTGGTTGACCTCGGCGCTGGTCGGGTTCTGCAGGCAGCCGTTGGCGAGCGTGTGCAGGACCTTCGCCTCGGTGACGTGCAGCTTGTTGAAGTTGGGACCGACCTCACCAACCGCGTTGTCACCGGCGAGCGTGTGGCAGGTGGCACAGTGCTCACCAAAGAGCTCACGGCCCACCTGCTCGGCGGCGGTCAGCTTGATTCCGGCGACCTTCGCGTCCGAGTTGGCGCGGTTGCCGAGGATGAACACCAGCGGCAACGCGATGCCAAACGCCACGTAGACGAACACCAGTCCGGTGTTGAGCGCCCGAGAGCCCGACTTGCTGGTGGTCTGCAGCGCCTTGGAGAGGCCGCCGAAGCCGCCACGAGTTGCCGTGTAGGCGATCAGGGCAGAGATGCCCGTGAACACCACGGCGATGATGATCACGCCAATCATTTGCCGCGCAACCTTATCGCGCGAGCGGGCGTCACGTCGTCCAGGCAGGCGCGGCAGCGGCTCGTTGAGCGGGCTGCCGACCGTCTAACGACGCCTGCCGGCGGCGAAGCTCATCACCGGTGGGGCGACCGCGCGGAAGTCCCCCGCCTGCAAGTCCCCACCCGACCGCTCGATGCGTGCCAGCTCACGCGCGTCGGCGGCGACGAAGTCCTGCACCGCCGCGACGATCCGCCCGGGGGCGGAGACAGCCTCGATCGCGTCGACCAACACGTTGATCGCTCCGCCGGCTGCGGCATGACGCTCCAGCCGTCCCCCGACCGAGAGCAGCGGCTCACTGCGCACCAGCAGCCGATGGCGCTCATACACCGCCGGCGGGATCACCAGGTTGATCACCCCCAGCTCATCCTCCAGCAGCACGAACACCACACCGGAGGCGGTCCCGGGGCGCTGGCGGGCCACGACCATGCCCGCCGTGCGCACGCGGCCGCCGTGCGAAACCGCGGCCAGCTGCCGGCTGGTGAGCGCACCGGCCGGCAGGCGTTCACGCAGCAGCGCCATCGGGTGAGAGCGCGTGGTCAGCCCGGTGGAGCCGTAGTCCGCGAGCATCTCATCCCAGCCGCTCAACGCCCGCAGCCGCGGCGCCTGAGGAAGCTCCAGCGGCAGGCTGAGCTGCACCCCGCCGGGGACGCTGCGTCCCGGCGGCGCCATGCCCAGGCGCCACAGCGCGAGCCGGCGCGCGGCGCCCGCCGGCACGGCGCCGCTCTGGGCGCAGGCGGAG